>SKLY01000274.1 GCA_007121335.1 Saprospiraceae bacterium
AGTTGGCTCCGGGTTGAACCTTTATTGGGTTATCCTCATCGCCGTTAATTACAAGGTTTACATCACCCTGGGGCACCAATTTTCTTCGCGCAAAAATCAGCATGAAGCTCAGCCCCATGATAACAAGAGCAAAGACAAAGATGGCCGCCAAAATTGGGATAAATTCTACAAGAAAAAACATATTAAGATTTCTTTTATAGTTAAAATCACTCACCAAAAGCTCCCGGGTCAATACCCATGAGGCTCATAAATCCAATGCCCATCAATCCTGTTAGCAAGAATGCCATACCTAGACCTCTCAACGGGCCGGGGACGTTGGAGTACTGGATTTTTTCCCTGATAGCAGCAATAGCCACAATAGCGAGGAAAAATCCAAATCCACTACCCAGTCCGAAAGATACAGACTCAGGGAAAGTATACTCTCTGGCGATCATAAAAAGCGATCCACCAAGAATCGCACAATTCACAGTGATAAGGGGCAAAAATATACCCAGGGAGGCATAGAGCGCCGGGGAATATTTTTCAATGATCATTTCCACCAACTGCACCATGGATGCAATTACGGCAATGAATAGTATGAACCGCAAAAAGGTGAGGTCCATCCCCAGCAGGCCATCCTCACTGAGGAGGAATGTGGTAATGATCCAGTTTATCGGCATGGTAATTCCCAGTACGAAAATAACCGCCAATCCCAGACCAAATGCTGTATCCAGGGTTTTGGAAACTGCGAGATAAGAGCACATCCCCAAAAAGTATGCGAGAACCATGTTCTCAATAAAAGCTGCTTTAATAAATATATTTATCAGTTCCATTTTCTAGCTGTTTTAGTATTTAACTTATGATACATCCACCAGGTCTCGATTCCAGGCTCTGTGTACCCAAATCAAGACACCAATTACAAAAAGTGCCGATGCCGAGAGTACCATCAGGTTGTTCGGCATGTACCACTCGAGCCACCAATGGGCTTCGGTATTGATTGCAAATTGTGCTCCAGGGCCAATAATATCCCATCCCATCAGGGAACCGGATCCAAAAAGCTCTCTGAAAAAGGCAACAATGATAAGTATCGCACCATATCCCATTGCATTTCCAACGCCATCAATAAATGACGGCCACGGTTTATCTGCCATCGCAAAAGCCTCAAGACGTCCCATGATGATACAGTTGGTAATAATCAAACCGATAAACACCGACAATTCCTGATAAATGGGGTAGTTTATCGCCTTGAGTGACAACTCAACAACCGTAACCAGGAAGGCGATGATGATCAACATCACAATCATCCTTACCTGTTTCGGAATCGAGTGCCTCAATAAAGAGGTAAACAAGCTCGAAAAGCCCATAACAAAAATCACTGCCAGGGTCATAACCACTGCCGGCGATACCTGGGTGGTGATAGCCAAAGCTGAGCATATACCGAGTACCTGTACAGTAATCGGGTTGTTGTCGTTCAAAGGATCTGTTATCAATTTGCGTTCCCGCTTTCCAAACAGCGGTTTCCGCTCTTTTACTTCGACTTGTGTTGTAGTATTTGTGTCAGCCATTTTAATCAATTTTAAAGTTCATACAACTATTTAAAACAATTGTTTACTGTGTCTGTAATTTCTCAAAATAAGCAAAGTAGTTTCTCAAACCACGGCGGAACATATTGGTTACACCATCATTGGTAACAGTCGCACCCGTTACGCCATCCACTTCGTGGTACTCATCTCTCGCACGGCCTTTAACAACAGTCACTGACTTAAACTCTCCCTCCTCATTGAAGAGTTTGGTGCCTCGAAATTGTTCTGAAAACATCGGGTCATCCGTTATTTCAGCACCGAGACCAGGCGTTTCAGCAGCGTGTCCGAAGGCCACACCGGCTATAGTATTGAAATCATCCTCAAGGGCGATGTGTGCCCAAATATCATCCCAAAGACCACTTCCGTGGACTGCCACTATAAAAAACTGATCAGTGGGCGAATTAAACACGAAGACGGGCAGCAGGCGTTCTGACTCGGGTTTTCGACGCTCTCGTCCGATATTAATATGCTCTGCCATCCCTCCGGAGTACCCTCTTTCCTGTACTTCTTCTTTGGATAAAACATTGCCTTCCACATCAACGACGTACTGGTCAATTTGGTTTTCAAATATTTCAAGTACTTCGTCATCGGTCAGACTCCTGACCGGTTGCTCCAAATGATGCCCAACGGCATTGAGAATTGAGCGTTTATTAGCAATGGCCTCATTGCGATCGTGGATCGGTTTCAAAAGAGTGGCCATTGACGCCAATACGAGAGCCACCACTATGGAGACCATCAAAATGAACTTAACTACGTATCCTGTACTATGCACTTGCTAAACGTTTTTGCATGTTCTTTCTAAGAACAAGGTGATCAATTAATGGAGAGAACGTATTCATCAAAAGTATCGCTAACATCCAACCTTCGGGATATGCAGGGTTAATAACCCTAACTATCATCCCAAAGAATCCAATCAAAAATCCGTATATCCATTTACCTCTCTCTGTGGAAGCTGCTGTCACTGGGTCTGTTGCCATAAATGCCAGTGCGAAAAAGAAACTTCCCAAATAAAGGTGATGGTACCAGGGAACGGTCATAAATGGAGTTGCACCCCATAGATTAAGTAAAAGTCCCGTAAAAATTGCGCCAATAAGCATACCAGCCATAATCCTCCAACTGGCTATTCCTATGGCAGCAAGGAAAACTGCACCGATAATGATCAGAGGCTTAGAGGTTTCACCAATTGAACCGGGTATGGTTCCCCAAATCATTGCAGACTGTGTATATACTTCGGTTATGGCCTCCCAACCCCCTTGAAATCCAAGGGATAGCGGGGTGGCTCCGGTAAACCCATCCATAACATACCAGCCAGGGTCAAAGGTCGCCAGTCCAAAGTAGTCGAATATTCCATTAAATAAGGTGAGATGCACCCAACCGTACTCAACCGCTGTGTTTGGAAGCTCCAGGTTTTCGAATCCAGAAATCCAAACGCCGTCACCGGATATTTCCGTGGGATAAGCAAAGAATACAAATACACGCGACAACAGAGCCACGTTCCAGATATTCATACCAGTACCACCAAATGCCTCCTTACCGATAATGACGGCAAAAGCAACACTCAATCCGAGTATCCAAAGGGGAATGTCGGGTGGCATAATGAGCGGTATCAATGCCCCGGACACCAGAAAGCCCTCTTCAATACTGTGACCCTTTTTGGCGGCGTAGTAAAACTCAATAGCCAAACCAACCACGTGGGCCACAATAAATATGGGGAGCAATTGCCAGAACCCATAGAGAAACTTAAGGTGGAAACCTTCAAGGAAACCGGTGTACTCACCTATTGCCAAAAAATGCTGATGTCCAATGTTGTAGGTTCCAAACAGATAACACAACTGGAGAAGCAGTACCACGTGAACCATGGTGCGCTTCAAATCCATATTGTCCCGGATATGAACACCGTCTTTGGTCACGTGATTGGGAGCAAACAAAAATGTGTGCAAGCCATCATAAAGCGTCCACAGAAAAGGAGAACTTTTCTTGTCCGGTTCAAACTTGTTAATTGTATCAAGTAACTTATCCTTCATTTGAATAATTTTTCCAACAAACAACTGGTGATAATTTTCACCTTTAATTGTTAATAAATCCCCCGCTTAAGGGGTTGGTTTATCAATATATTACTCGTTCACAATATCGAGTCCCTCTCTGAGTATCTTTTGAAGAGGCATTTTCGAAGTGCAAACAAATTCACAGATTGCGATGTCTTCCTCACTCATCTCGTAAATCCCAAGACCTTCCATCCGTTCAAAATCATTGGTCATAACCGCTTTGATCAGATGTTGTGGATAGATATCCATAGGCAATACCGCTTCGTACTGTCCCGTAACTACAAAAGCTCTGCGCTCTCCATGCGTATTGGTATCTGCTGTGTATTCCAAATCCGGGAACAAAAAGCCCGGGAATGTTTTGGACAGACTCGGTCTCACAGCCTGAGGCAACAACCATCCAAACATCTCGTAATAATTACCCTCCAACAATACAGTTACCTGATCGTCGAAAAAACCGAGAAATCCGTCTCGCTCTTTCCTATCTCCGGTAAGCACATCGCCACTGACGATCCTGACATTGTCATCCCTGAATTCCACACCGGACAGTACTTCATTGACATTCGCGCCCGGGCGGGTTCTGACATATGCGTTGGGCTTGATTTCAGCACCGGTCAGCGCAAACAGACGCTCAGTATTGTATCGTCTCTCTGTCAACATTCGACCGAGTACAATTACGTCATGAGGGTGTAAATACCACACCACATCACCTTTCTTTATAGGTTTAATATGGTGAATCTGAACCCCCACATTTCCGGCGGGATGCTGTCCCTTAAACCAGTATTTCTCCACATTTTCTGCATTGAGAAAAACTTCTGAAGGCATCTCCTCACCTCTTCCATCCAAACCGAGGTGTACAGAACCATCCGTCAGTTTATTCAACAAGTTCAAACCGGCCTGAAAAGCAGCCGACTCGCCCTTTACCGTAAAATTGAGGTTGGGAGCCAGTGGTGCAGTGTCGAAAGTAGATATAAAAACATCTCTAGGTACATCCTCGGGATCGGGGATGGTATCAAAAGGTCTCTGGCGCAAGTGCACCCAACCACCGTATTTCTTTAAAAAGTTGACCAGGTCTTCACGGGATGCAGTTTCCAAATCAACTGCGGGTAGCTCCTTGTACTTTATTTCCTTATCCGCCAGAAAATTGACCTCGTGTATTGCACGCTTGGGGCCACGCTTGATCCCGACAAACTCACCACTGACGGGAGCGACAAACTTAATTTCCGGACTTCTCTTGTCAAAAAACAGCTCATCACCTGCCAGTACACTGCTACCCTCATCTGGAACTATCTTTGGAATTGGTGCCAGGCCGTAAAAATCGGTAGGTAATACAGAGTAATTTGACACATTGGGTGTCTCAAGTATTTTATTCTCAGGCTTGCCCTCCAGGTTGATATCAAACCCTCTGTTGAGGTGAAAGTATCTATCTCTGGGAATGTAGGTCGGCAATTTATCTGAACTTACCTTAAAGTCCTTTGGAAAAAGTGAGGCATCGATTTTGATGTCCTTGCCCTCCATCTGCCTCTTACTCTCCAATTGAAGCAAATTATCCGCTACGAAAATCACTGCACCAAACACGATGATAACAGTGGCGATGATCAAACTCGTCACCAAATCCAAACCGGAATCATTACCTGCCAAAACAACATTTGGAAAAACCACAAATAATGACAACAGAAAAAGGGATATGCCCCCCAACCTCAACCTGTTATTCTTAAATTCCATCGCTTTCTGAAATTATTTAACAATTTAAACGTCTCTCGTCTCAAAAATTAACACAAAGATATAAAGTCTCCAAAATTCCCCTGATTACATACAAGCAATTTTAAATCTCCTTATTTGTTTAGACTTATTCTAAATAACTAGCATCCCTTTTTACCCTCAAGCATGCCGATTGACCACCTGCCAATTTTTTCTACAATGCCAGTTCCGCTTAAAAGATCATTTCAACCAGGCAATTTTATAAGTTTTTTGTGACCTCTTCCTTCAACCAATCAATCGCCTGTTGAATTCCATCCGGATTGGCACCACCGGCGCTTGCAAAAAAGGGCTGCCCTCCTCCACCACCACTGATAAACTTACCGGCTTCCCTAACCAAATTGCCAGCGTGCAGGTCAGTCCTTTCTGTCAACTCCTTGCTTATCGCCAGCATCAACTGGGGTTTTCCGCCGATTTCCGCACCACAGGCAACTACAGCGGGATTGAGGTCCTTTTCGACTTGAAATACCAGGGTTTTCAATGCCTTTCCGTCTTTTACCGGAACGACCTCGGCCACAATGTGAACCCCATTTTTTTCAAGAGCATTTTCTCGCAGTTCATCGCGGGATGATGCCGCGGCCTGTTCACTTGCCTTATCCAATTTTCGCCTCATCTCCCTGAGTTCTTCCTTTAGTCCGGCAATTGCACCAACAGGGTCTTTGGGATTTTTGACCACGGTGGAAATTTCATCCAGTAAATCCATGCGCTCCCGGACATATTTCTCTGCATCAACTCCGGTGACAGCAACTATTCGCCTGATTCCTGCGGCCACTGCAGATTCGCTCACTATTTTAAAGAGTCCGATCCGGCCGGTGCGATCAACGTGACATCCGCCGCACAACTCCATGGAGTAATCGGGATCAAAGGCGATCACCCGAACTTTTTCTCCGTACTTTTCACCGAATAACATGGTTGCCCCTTTCTCGCGCGCCTCCTCAAGGGGTATGTCCCTGTGTTCTTCAACCGGAATATTCTCCCTTATCTTGCTGTTTACCAACCGCTCTATTTCGTCCAATTGCCCTTTCTCCACTTTGGAAAAATGGGCGAAGTCAAACCTCAGGTGGTCGGGTGACACAAGCGAACCTTTTTGCTGGACGTGATCACCCAAAACTTCCCGGAGAGCGGCGTGAAGCAAGTGGGTGGCACTGTGGTTGTTCTCGGTCGTAATCCGCCTGTCACCAACCACTTTGGCCGTCAACGGCTCATCCTCTTTTTCCGGGATCCGGTCCACCAGATGGACGATTAATTCATTCTCTCTGAAGGTGTCCAGCACTTTTATTTTTTGCTCTCCCTGGATTAACCAGCCTCTGTCACCTACCTGACCACCACCCTCGGGATAGAAAGGGGTTCTGTCGAGTACGAGGTGGATCAAATCCTTTCCCTTTTGTTTTGTAATGCGGTACATGAGCGCGCGTGCATCCGGAATTTCCAATCGGTCGTATCCTGTGAATTCCGGCAAATTACCCTCCCGGATTCGGACCCAGTCTCCTACCTCCTTTTTTGCATCTGCCTTAGACCTTATTTTCTGCTCTTTGAGTTTTTTCTCAAAGCCTTCCTCATCCACTTTCAAGCCTTCCTCCTGTGCCAACAAGGCAGTGAGGTCGAAAGGAAAACCATAGGTGTCGTACATTTCAAAAGCGGCAGCACCGGGGATAATTCCCTTCACGGCCTCAATGCTTTGAAAGCGCTTCAACCCATCTGCCAGGGTTTTTAAGAAAGAGCGCTCCTCCTCAAGAACCACCTTTTGCACAAATTCCAACTGGCTGTGCAATTCCGGGAAAGCTTCCCTGTACTTTTCAGCCAAATCGGGTACCAATTCACTCAACAGGGGATCGGTCCTATCTAAAAAGGAGTAGTAGTAGCGAACGGCCCGTCTCAAAATCCTTCTAACCACATAACCGGCACCGGTGCTTGCGGGAAGCACCCCATCTGCAATGGTAAAACACACTGCCCGCAGGTGGTCAGATATCACACGGAAGGCGATGTCCCTTCGGTTCTTTTCGTCGTAACTACCACCGTATTTATGGCCTGTAAGCTCTTCAATCCTCCGGATCAACGGCAGAAAATTATCTGTATCGTAAGTTGAATCCACGCCCTGAAGTACCATGCACAGCCGTTCAAATCCCATACCGGTATCGACGTGCTTGTTGGGAAGGGACTCCAAACTTCCATCTGCCTTTCTACTGTATTGTATAAATACGAGATTCCAAATTTCGACGACC
>SKLY01000288.1 GCA_007121335.1 Saprospiraceae bacterium
TCATCCAATTTGACGCTTTTATTAAAGTTGTTTATACCTACTTTTTGGACGACCTTTTACGGCTTATTCACCTTCGTCCTGCTTTTTGCCGACACATCTACCATGCAACTCTTTCAGTCGGAGTGGCTGAAATACTCCAACCTCTTGTTTTACATCGCCACCCTGCTCATCATTTACATTACCATTTTTCAGCTTCACCGGGTAGAAATGAGTGAGAATGGGATTTTTGTCACCAACTACTTTAAAACCGCCAAGTACAGCTACGACTCTGTGAATGCGCTTGGATACCGGGATTACTACCTTTTCAAAGTCGGTTTTATCAAACTCAAGGAAAAAGGGATTTTCGGAAGCACCATCTTGTTTCTCCTGAAAAAGAAGTACCTGGAGGATTTCATGGAAAAGCACCCGGACAAATTTGGCTACATGGATTTGTACTTGTAGGAAAAATGCAGGAGTTGAGCTCGTAATTTACTGCTACTAATAGAGATGTCCTTCATCTGCCCCATTTATCGGAGTCCTGACACCCTGAAAAAAGTTGGAAATAATCCTCGAACCTTGATTCGAAAGATAGGACTCAGGATGAAACTGAAGCCCCACAATGTGCAATTCCCGGTGTTGAAAGGCCATAACCTGCCCCTTTTCATCTTCGGCGGTTATAGCCAGTGATTCGGGAAAGCTTTCCTTTTTGAGCACCCAACTATGGTACCTGCCCGCGTACACCGGTTCATCAAGTTTGCTCAGCGGTGAGTTCACTTCCCTGCTGATGGAGAGAATGCTACCGATGCCATGGGTCACCTGATTTTGTTGAATCAATTCCGCTCCGAAAAACACACCAAGTGCCTGATGCCCAAGGCAAATTCCCAACATTGGTTTCAACAAATGGTATTTTTCTATGACTTGCATCAATTCACCCGCTTCTTGTGGTTTACCGGGGCCGGGTGACAAAATAATCAGCTCAGCTTCTTCCAATAGAGCGTGGTCAATTTGGTCGTTTTTCAGAATGTGAATGTCGCTACCGGCTGCTTTTTCAATGAGCTGCCGGAGGATATGGGTAAAAGAGTCGTAATTGTCAATGAGTACAGCGGCCATATCAGGAGGGCATTATGTGGAGTATTTCGCTGACCAGGCCCCGGAGTTGAGCTTCCTCAGACCTGGATGGGCTGTCGATGCCCTTAGATTGAAGGTCGTATCGATATAGAATCTCAAATGCCTTTTCGCACCGCGGGCGGTTAAAATACCTGGAGGCGGACAAATACTCCCTGCCAAAAAAGTCGTACCGCAGGTTAAGGGCTTTGGCTACGGATTTGTCGGTTTTGGTTTTCAAACTGTGCACCCTGTAGATTCGAGAAAAATAGTTGTGAAGGGCACCGGTAAACATGTAAATTGGATTGGACCTGGGGTCCTGGGACATTACCGAAGCGATGCGCGCCGCCTTCTTCTTATCCCCTGAGGATAGGGCCTTTTGCAGTTCAAAAACGGTAAATTTCCGCGTCCTTCCCACGTATTCTTCCACCAGGCCGGCAGTTACTTCCTTAGAGTCTTTGAGATGGATTTGGAGCTTGTCAATTTCTTTAGAGATGCTCTCCAGGTTGGTGCCCAGATACTCCGACATCAAAATAGCCGCTTTGTGGTCAATTTTCAAACCAAGCGATTGGACGTAGGAGACTATCCAGTCGGGTATTTTGTTGTCGTACACCTTTTTGGCCTCGAAAATTTTTCCCTGTCCCTTTTTTTCCAGCTCTTTTAGGGACTTCACAAATTTTAGCCGGCCGTCTAATTTACCTCCAGGATGAACAATCAGCAATATGGTAAAATCGACGGGTTCTTTTACAAGTCGTTCCAACTTATTCCAGTCTTTGAACTGGCCTGCATCTTTTAACAGGACCAACTGAGGCTCCCCCATCATTGGGCGGGTGGTAACCTGATTCAGTACTTCGAGTGGATCGGCCTCTTTTCCGTAAAAGGTGAATTTATTAAAATCCTCGAACCCGGGTTCAATGGCTTTAGACTCAATCTCTTCCATCTCTTTATGGACCAAAAAGGACTCCTCTCCATGCAGGAGAATGACGGGAGGATACTTTTTCTTTCGTGCTGCCATTTCTAACATCCGGGTTTTACGAGGCGCTAAGTTAAGGGAATTGTGCGGCTTAAGCTACTATAAATTATCCAATTCTTTAATACTCCATTTTCCTACACCTCTTTTGACTGAGAAAGCAAGGGCTCTATTATATTCAATGCCTTTTCCAGTCTGACATGGCGGTCCCCTTCAATGATGCTAAACCAGTATTTCCGGCTACGGAGCCAGTCCAGATACAAGCTGTACAAATCATACCTGTCATGCGGATTTTCCCGGTAAGGGCCCGGCTCCCAGGGAATATCGGGTTTGCAAAGCAAAAACAGGTCGTCCCGAAGTTCGTCCAGCCATTTAAGAACCAGCGGGTGAGTATTTTTGAAACGAACTTCGGACCAAATGTGCAGCACCAACATTGAAGTGTCACAGACTACCGGGCCTTTTGAGAGATTGATGGCCTGAAGTTCTCTCTCCCTCTGGCCGCGGGCAATTTCCAGAATATCCTCAAAACTATAATCACTCCCCTTTTCACTGAGGTACTCGACTGCGTATTCCTCCACCACCTGCAAGTTAAATTTTTCCCCGATGGCACTGGCCAGGGTTGACTTGCCGGAAGATTCCGGTCCGGTAATTACTATTCGCTTTGGTGATTTCAAATCCGGTTTTCTTTTTGAAAAAATCAGAGGCGTAAAGATGGTCGATTGACAAAATTAAGCAAAAGTCCTAAATCCCGGCGACTGGAAGGCAGCTTTCACCAGGTCAACAGTTAGTTAAAATACCTTAAAAATCGCCCCGGGCATTTTAATGGTTTCAAAAATTGCCTACCTTCGATTATGTAATGCAATGTTACGGCAACAATTTACCGGCGTGATCGCGTTTACCTCAAAAGACATCGCGAATTCAGGTGAAAGAAAATGCCTAAAGAAAAAACATCGATGAATCATGCATGACATAGAGCCACATTATTTTTGGAGGGACGACTACATCGCATCAGAGGATGAAAATTCGCCTTTTTACCAAAGGGAGAACAGCGAGTTTTTCTTCGAGCACAAGATATACAACTACCTCATCCACCCTCAGTGGGACCCCATTGGCTCCCCCACTTTGTATATGAAATTGCTTTTTGCTGACTACAGTGACGGCTACGCAATCATGGAGATGTTTGGCGAGTGGAATGACTGCTTACAAAACGACGTGATGTTTCTAAAGCGAAACATTGCAGAACCCATGATGGACAAGGGTATATCGAGGTTTGTGCTGATTTGCGAAAATGTCCTGAATTACCACGGAGACGAGGATTGCTACTACGAGGAATGGTGTGAAGAGATTCTTGAAATGGGTGGATGGATCGCCCTAATAAATACACTGGACCATGTGGGAGATGAGATGAAGGCCACCTGGTTAGACAATTACATTTCCTTTGGGCCCCACCTGAACGACCTGAATTGGAGAAAACTAAGGCCGGCTCAGCTCACTCAAAAAGTTGAGATGCTCATGGATCAGCAGCCCAAAAGAATTGGCATATGAGTCACAGATCCGGCTTTGTAAACATTATTGGCAAGCCCAATGCGGGAAAATCCACCCTGGTAAATGCGCTGGTGGGCGAAAATATGTCGATAATCAACAGCAAGCCTCAGACTACCCGCCACCGGATTTTCTCCATTCTCAATGAAGAGGGATTTCAAATCGTATTTTCCGACACACCGGGTTTGATCCAGCGCCCTGCGTACAAAATGCAGGACAAGATGAACCGGTTTGCCTACAGTACTTTCGAGGATGCGGATATTTTTCTCGTGGTCACAGACGGAGGCACTCCCGAAGAAATCCCACCTAAGGCTCTCAATAAACTAAAGGGCACAGAAGTTCCCATCATACTGGTTGTCAATAAGGCCGACACCCTGACTGATGCAGAAACAGAAGAATCCATCTCCGCCTGGGAAAAGGAGATCACCTTTAAAAAGGTCCTGGTCATAAGTGCTCTTCACAAAATCAACACCGGGCTGGTACTCAATGCCATCCTAAAAAACCTTCCCGAAGGACCGGCCTACTACCCCAAAGATCAACTCACCGACAAACCGGAGCGATTCTTTATCAGTGAGATAATCAGGAATCAAATTCTCAACCTCTACCACCAGGAGATACCCTACTCCACCGAAGTTATTGTCACTGCCTTTAAGGAAGCAGAAAATAAAGACCTGCTCAAAATCGCCGCTGAGATAATTGTGGACCGAAAAAGCCAAAAACCCATTATCATTGGAAAGGGCGGAAAAGGCATTAAAAAACTGGGTACGGAGTCGCGAAAAGAAATTGAAGCCTTCCTGGACCGGCACGTCTATTTGGAGCTTTTTGTGAAAGTCAAAGACAACTGGCGCGATGACGAGCGCTTTTTGAAACAATTTGGCTACAATCAATAAGCAGGAGTCCAAAAGGAATCATTTCCTCCAGGCTTTATAACCCACGTAAAAAGTTACCGTATATTCTTCCTGTGTTTGCCCCTCAAAGATTGACACAAGTACAATCAAGGAATCCCTTATTAGCAGGAGATAGATATTTTTCATTACTTTTGGTTCGAAGATTTTTTTTCAAACAAGCAAATCATACGTGCAAGATGGAAAATGGATTCACCGCAAGTGACCTGAAGTCCGTAAAAAAACGCAAAGACCTGATCAATTTAAGTCATAGGAGGGGCATTAATTTGCGAAAGGAAGAGCGGAATTTACGCTATGAGGAGGAATTGAGACAACTGCAGGCGCAACTGGTAATACTCCAGCGGTATATCCAGGACAAAAAGTTGAGAGTGGCTGTAATTTTTGAGGGAAGGGATGCCGCAGGAAAAGGAGGGAGCATTAAGCGCTTTAAAGAACACCTCAATCCCAGAACCATGCGACTGGTCGCACTTACCAAACCCACCGAAGTGGAAAGGGGCCAGTGGTATTTCAGGCGCTACATCAAACACCTTCCCAATCCAGGGGAAATCGTATTTTTCGATAGAAGTTGGTACAATCGCGCAGTGGTCGAACCGGTGATGGGCTTTTGTAACAAAAAAGAATACAAGGCCTTTATGAACCAGGTGCCCGAATTTGAGCACATGCTGAATGAGGACGGAATTCGCGTAATCAAGTTTTGGTTTTCTATCTCCAAAAAAGAGCAGCAGAAGCGGTTTAACAAAAGACTGAACAATCCCCTTAAACAATGGAAGTACTCTGAGGTGGATGAGATGGGGCAAAAGCTCTGGGACAAATACACCTACTACAAAGAACAGATGTTCTCCCGCACCCACACCCCATTCAGCCCCTGGGTAATCGTGCAAGCAAATTCTAAGCGGACAGCGCGTTTGGAGAGTATTCGGTATCTGCTTTCACAGTTTGAATATCCGGGTAAATCGCGGACAAAAACAGTTATTTCGCCCGATCCGGAGAAAGTCACACGCTTTTACCGAGGAATGACCCAAACCGATATTTAAACAACAGGATTAACAGACAAATTACGACAACCCAATAAAGAATAAGCGATGGAATTCACGGAAGAAGACCTCGAAATATTGAATACCAAACTGGGCCTTCGGTATCTGATGGCAGATAAGAAAGTGCAGCCCGAAAAAGCACTTAGGCGATCGCGAAATGAATTAAAATTGCGAGACCTGCAGTATCAAATGATCAAATTGCAGGAGTGGGTGATCAGGGAGCGAAAAAAGGTGATTGTAATTTTTGAAGGAAGGGATGCCGCAGGGAAAGGGGGTGCAATTCGAAGGCTAACCGCCAGGATCAATCCCCGGCATTTCAGAATCGTAGCCCTCGACAAACCAACCGAGGACGAACGCGGTCAGTTGTACTTCCAGCGCTACGTCAGACAACTGCCTAATCCCGGGCAAATCGTGTTTTTCGACCGGAGTTGGTACAATAGAGCCATTGTCGAGCCGGTAAATGGTTTTTGCACCGAGGAGGAGTACGAAAAATTCATGGGGCAGGTAAATGATTTCGAGCGCATGGTTATCGAGTCAAATACGCACCTGCTCAAAATCTACCTGTCGATAACAAAAGACGAACAAGCAAGAAGATTTAAGGAGATCAAAAAGGATCCGCTAAAACGCTGGAAACTAACTCCGGTTGATGCCCGGGCCCAGGAATTGTGGGACGAATACAGCCGATACAAAGACAGGATGTTTGAAGTAACGAATACCGAACTGGCCCCATGGAAAGTATTTGTCGCCAATGACAAAAACCGCGCACGACTGGAGATTATCCGCTACGTACTGGATTCCATACCTTATGAGATTAAAGAATAATCAAGTCCCTTGTTACACCTATTACAACACTCATCGCTATGGGATGATCCGGTTAATAACCCTCCAGGGCGAGCCTGCTGCTAAGAGATAAACTCCAACCAGGGGTATCTATAGAAAAGAAAGTGCAGAGGCAGAAAAAAAATCTTTGCAGTAGAGGAATTTTTTTCGAGTGAAAACAATGGTAAAATCAAGGCTCCAAATACCTATATTGATCTGTTATTCAATTATTTAAGTTTTTAAAAGGGAGCTGTTTTTTAAAAAAATCAGATGAAATTTCAGTGGTTAATAGGTCCTTTTCCGATGAGGGAGCAATACCATTTAGCAGGGCAAAACTGGAGGACATCTGAAAATGGTAATTTAACTTTTTTACAGAATTTTATTCTGTTTAAGCTATTTTTTAGGGCATTATTCAAAATTATTACCTTTTTTGAATATTTTTTCAAACATTTATTTGTTTCAGTGCGTTTAAAAGTCGTACATTTGCAACACGATAAAAAAACGGAGGTAGTTATGTTTAAGAGAAGATTTAAAAGAGTTTACCAGGTAGCGGCGATAAACGCCCCCGCTACAAAGATTTTTTAAGGTTAGAGTTAAAAGTTAATCAGTTAGCCCGGATACAATGTAATTTGTGTCCGGGTTTTTTGTTTAAATACTGTGATTGTCATTAACTTGCGTACGTTATGGGACTTTTCAGTAAGATAAAGAAGATATTTGGCGGTGGCGATAATAAAGACACCCCCCTACCCGGAGATGAGGAATTCGACCAAAAGGATGAATCCTTTGACCCGGAGCGGATATTGAAAGAGATGGAGGACGAAATAAAGCAATCCAGGGAGAACACCTCGAGTAAAGCGTCCCCTCATTCAGACAGTAAACCTGGCAAACAAAGTCAGTCTGAAGACCTCACTGACCTGTTCGTTTCTGAGGAAGACAAAATAGATACTGACCGAATTCGGAAAAGTAGTCTGGAGGACAGGCAGGAAGAGGCAAGTGAAGAACAAAGCGAAACTCTATCATCAAAAAAATCTCAAAGCCAAAGTGAAAGCAGATCACATAAGGAACGTCTTTACGAATCCATGGAGGAATTAAAAAACCGTGCTTCGGCTGCAGGCTCCAAGGCGAAAAAGGGCATGGATGAATTTCTGGATAATGTGCAGAAAAAGTCGGACGAGCTGAATCGCATCGAAGAGGAAGAAGCCAAAAAGTATTCAGGTCCGTTGAAGTACCGGGACAAATCACTGCTAGACGACAAGGACGACTTTTTCAAAAAGGCCAGTGCCTTTGCAGATGGGAAACCAATGCCTGACGAAAAACCCAGGGTGGTAAAGAAAAAATCAGACGACAAAAAGTCTGAAGACAAGCGGAAGGTATACGGTTTTGAAGACCTGGACGGCGATGGCGACGAGATCATAGACGACGCCATTATCGAGGAGGAGTGACTTCGAATCCCTCCCTTTTGACTTACTTTAACACTTTGAGGCTCCCCCATTCCAAAAAACTTGCTTATTATTGCAGTCTGTAGTATTTACTGAGGTCTCGATTCCCGAATCAATTGACAGTGGGATTTGACTGACGAATGGTTCAAACACGACAACTGCACAGTTACATGAAAAAGCGTCCTATACAATGGTTGGGGTTGTTTATAGTATTCCTTTTCCCCCTTACCTTTCTCTATTTTTTACCTGAAAACACCCCAGAATGGGAAGAAGATGCGGGTGCATTTTCTATCCCCACTGAACCGGATATTTACTTTGGCTTCCCTAAAGATTCTTTCTTCATATATGAAGCGACCATAAAGCCCAATGAGTTTTTGTCGGGCATCCTACTTGGTCACAAAGTCAGCTACGCCATCATTGCAGGGCTTGAACAAGAAACCCGGGACACCTATTCTGTTCGCAGGCTCAGGTCAGGCAGGGACTACGCCATATTGAACCGGGATACAAGCACTGCAGCCGACTACTTTATCTACAAGCCTGGACCATTCAGCTATGTAGTGTATTCTTTAGACCCGGACAGTTTGTATGCTGAGGTGCACCGCCACCCCATCGATACGGTTATCAGAACCGGAGCAGGCCATATCGAACACAGTCTTTGGGTTGCCATGCAGAATGGAGGTATGAACCCCGCTCTAATCAGTAAAATGGAAGATGCACTGGCGTGGACAGTAGATTTTTACCATATTCAAAAAGGCGACCAGTTCAAATTGCTGTATGAAGAGTTAAAGATTGATGGGGAAGCTGTCGGAATCGGCCGTTTGCTTGGAGCCAATTACATTGACCGGTCGGGTGACAACTACGCCATTTACTTTGAAAACGAGAACTACAGCGGATTTTACGACCTGGATGGTCTGCCGATGAAGCGCGCTTTTTTAAGGGCACCGGTGAGGTACAGCAGAATATCATCCCGGTACAACCCCAGAAGGATGCACCCGGTCCTACAGCGCATTAGACCTCATTTGGGGACTGATTATGCGGCACCCCACGGCACGGAAATATTCACAGTTGCCGATGGTGTGGTTACCGAAGTCGCTTATACTTCGGGCAATGGAAACTATGTCAGGATTCGCCACGACCATGTTTACGAAACCCAATATCTTCACATGTCCAGATTTGCGAAAGGTATCAGACCTGGTGTACGAGTAACGCAAGGGCAGGTAATCGGATATGTGGGTTCGACCGGAATGGCCACCGGACCGCACGTGTGTTTCCGGTTTTGGAAAAACGGACGTCAAGTGGATCACCTCAGACTAAATCTTCCCCCTCCCGAACCTATGTCTGATGAGGACTTACCGTATTACTTCGCGCACCGCGATTCCATGCTTCCGATCATCGATGCCATTCGGCTTCCCGATGAGAAACCGGAATTCAGCCTTGTGGTGGGATTGGAGTAAAGGCTACTCAAAATTTTAAGTATTTTAAAAATATCGTATTCCCTACCGGCAAAACATCTGGTTAATTCTTTTAATACGAACGGCCGTTCGTATCTACATATATGCTGTCAATAAAATGTATTTGACCACAAAAAAGTAGTAGGCACACAGTTACAGTTTTGAACTGGAGTGTTCTGGTGCACACGGCCGGGCGCGTATCTACAAATATGCGGACAAAAAAAGCCCCGGGATTTATCAAATAAATCTCGAGGCTTTAATATCCTTATAATTCGGTGGGAATCGTCTTATTTCCCGTTACCAGATGTCTTTTCAGAAGCATCTTTGGGCAGTACGAGCAATTTGTCGAAATGACGCATACCGGTACCGGCCGGGATTTTCTTACCCACAATCACATTTTCTTTCAATCCGTTCAGCACATCCTTTTTAGCGGACATCGCTGCCGTGCTCAATACCTTGGTCGTCTCCTGGAATGAAGCGGCAGAAATCCACGACTCCGTACCGAGAGATGATTTGGTAATACCCTGAAGTATGGCACTGGAAGTGGCCGGAATCGCATCCCGGAATTCCACCGTTTTCAGGTCCTTGCGCTTGAGAGCGGAATTTTCCTCTCTCACCTGGCGAAGAGATACAATTTGACCGGGCTTGAGATTGGTACTGTCACCGGATTCCGTAATCACTTTCTTATCAAAAATCCAGTCATTTTGCTCCAGGAAATCGTATTTTTCAACCGCCTCCCCTTCGAGGAAGGTAGTATCGCCCGGATCTTCAATCTGAACCCTGCGCATCATCTGACGTACAATCACCTCGATGTGTTTGTCATTGATAGCGATACCCTGAGAACGGTAAACCTCCTGGACTTCATTCACCAGGTAAGATTGCACTGCGTAAGGTCCTTTAATCGCGAGAATATCAGTCGCGGCGATGGATCCCTCAGACAATTGCATACCGGCCCTTACAAAGTCGCCCTCCTGCACCAGAATGTGCTTGGACAAACCGATGAGGTATTTGCGCTTTTGACCTGTTCTCTCATCTTCAACGAAGACCTCCCTGTTACCTCTTTTGATTTTACCGAAACTCACGATCCCGTCAATTTCAGATACCACTGACGGATTGGATGGGTTTCTGGCCTCGAACAGTTCGGTAACACGTGGAAGACCACCGGTAATATCCTGAATGGCTCCGAGTTTTCTCGGTATTTTGGCGATGCGCTGACCCGCTTTAATTTCGTCTCCCTCATCAACCGATATGTAGGCACCTACCGGCATATTGTAGCTCTTGAGTATTTCGCCGTCGGGAGAGAGAATTTTTATTTCAGGTATCTTACGCTTGTTCTTGGACTCGATGATAATTTTCTCCACATAGCCCGTCTGATCATCTTTCTCAGTTCTGAAAGTGACGTTTTCCTCAATGGATTCATAGCTCACTATACCACTGAACTCAGAGATAATGACACTGTTAAACGGATCCCATGAGCAGAGTCGATCCCCTTTCTTAACCTTTTGGCCTTCCTCCACATAGAGAATAGAACCATAGGGCGCGTAATCGCTAAAGAGTATCTTATCGCTTTCCTTGTCCACAAGGCGAATTTCACCTGAGCGAGAAAGGATTACAGAATTATCAGAATCCAGGAGATCAGTCGTTCTGAGGTTATCAAAAGCGACCACACCCTCTTGCTTGGCAACCATTTCAGATTCCTGCTGAGTAACCGAGGCCACACCACCCACGTGGAAGGTTCTAAGTGTCAACTGCGTACCCGGCTCACCAATACTCTGTGCCGCGATAATACCAACAGAGTCACCGGTTTCTGCAACTCGACCTGTGGCCAGGTTCTTTCCGTAGCACTTGGCGCAAACTCCGCGTTTGGTTTCACAAGTGAGTACCGATCTGATAGTCACAGATTCAACACCAATATCTTCAATTCGCTGCGCCAGATTTGAGGAAATGTATTCCCCTGCGCCTACGATTATTTCATCCGTTTCGGGGTGGAATAAATCGTGAAGCGAATAGCGGCCTGCAATCCTACCGGACAGATTCTCAATAACCTTATCTTTATCTCTTAAGGCTGTAATTTCAATTCCGCGAAGTGTATGACAATCATCCTCCAGCACGACCACGTCCTGCGAAACATCGACCAATCTTCTGGTGAGGTAACCCGCATCCGCTGTCTTGAGTGCTGTATCCGCCAGACCCTTACGGGCACCGTGTGTAGAAATAAAGTACTCGAGTACAGAGAGACCATCGACAAAGTTCGAGAGAATTGGGTTCTCGATAATCGCTCCTCCTGTATCACCAGACTTTCTCGGCTTGGCCATCAGACCACGCAAACCGCACAACTGTTTAATTTGCTGCTTACTACCACGAGCACCTGAGTGCAACATCATGTAAACCGAATTGAAACCTCCTTTGTGATTGGAAAGTTCCTTCATCAGATTGTCAGTAATGGTGTTATCTGCAAAAGTCCACTTGTCTATAATCTGGTTGTATCGCTCATTGTTGGTAATTAGACCCATGTTGTAGTTCTCCCAAACTTCATCCACTTCACCCTGCGCCTCAACCAACATCTGTTCCTTCACGGTGGGGACGATCATATCTCCGAGATTAAAGGAAAGACCACCTTTAAACGACCAGTAGAAGCCCATATCCTTGATTTGATCGAGGAAAGCAGCAGTTCGTTTAAAGTCAGTTTGGTCAATGATATCGGCGATTACCTTTTTGAGGTTCTTTTTGGTCAAAAGCTCATTTACAAAAGGCAAACCATCAGGAACGGCTTCATTAAAGATTACCCTTCCGATGGTAGTCTCCACGCGCTTTTTAACAAGTTGCCCCATTTCGCCTTCCACATCGACGCGCACATTGACGTAGGCGTGAAGCTCAACTTTACCTTCGTTATAGGCTATTCTGGCCTCTTCTTCCGAGTAGAATTTCATGCCATATCCCAAAACTTCTGAGCCATTTTCCGGCTTTTTGGCTTTGGTCAGATAATAAAGCCCCAAAACCATATCCTGTGAAGGCAGTGTAACCGGGGAACCGTCTTGCGGATTCAACATGTTGTGAGCAGAGAGCAACAGCACCTGAGCTTCAAGAATAGATGCGTGGCTCAGTGGCACGTGTACCGCCATTTGGTCACCGTCAAAATCCGCGTTAAAAGCACCACATACAAGCGGGTGCAATTGAATGGCCTTACCTTCAATCAATCTCGGCTGAAAAGCCTGCACAGAGAGTCTGTGAAGAGTTGGGGCCCGGTTTAGAATTACGGGATGTCCTTTGAGTATGTTTTCCAGAATTTCCCAAATTACCGGATCTTTTCTATCGACCAGCTTTTTGGCAGATTTTACCGTCTTAACTATGCCTCTCTCGATCAGTTTTCTGATGATAAAAGGCTTGAACAGCTCACTGGCCATTCCCTTGGGAAGACCACATTCGTGGAGCTTCAAAGTGGGACCAACAACAATAACGGAACGGCCTGAGTAATCCACCCTTTTTCCGAGTAGGTTCTGACGGAAACGACCTTGTTTTCCCTTGAGTACATCACTTAGAGATTTGAGGGCGCGGCCTCCTTCAGCTTTGACCGCATTGGATTTTCTTGAGTTGTCAAAAAGCGAGTCAACAGCTTCCTGCAACATCCTCTTTTCGTTTCTCAGAATAACCTCAGGTGCCTTGATTTCCATCAGTCTCTTGAGGCGATTGTTTCTGATAATAACCCTGCGGTAGAGGTCATTGAGGTCAGAACTTGCAAATCGTCCACCATCGAGTGGAACCAGCGGTCTCAATTCAGGAGGTGTAACGGGCAGATACTGAATAACAGCCCATTCCGGCTTGTTCTCCATGCGCTCCTGACCATCGCGGAATGCCTCCACTACACGCAGTCTTTTGAGTGCTTCAGACTTTCGCTGTTGCGAGGTCTCCGTTGCTGCCTGATGTCTCAGTTCGTAAGAGAGCGATTCCAGGTCAAGTCTTTCCAGTAGTGCGTGCACTGCATCAGCACCCATTTTCGCAATAAACTTGTCCGGGTTGTCGTCTTCAAGCTGCTGATTTTCTTTGGGAAGTGAATCGAGTACATCCAGGTATTCCTCCTCGGTGAGCAGGTCCATTTTTGTAATGCCATCCGACTCCTTAACACCCGGCTGAACCACCACAAAACGCTCGAAGTAAATTACCGATTCGAGTTTTTTGGATGACAGTCCGAGCAAGTAACCAATTTTATTGGGAAGAGACTTGAAAAACCAAATATGCACAACTGGCACCACCAACTTGATGTGCCCCATGCGCTCGCGCCTCACCTTTTTTTCTGTAACTTCCACCCCACAGCGGTCACAAACGATACCTTTATAGCGAATACGCTTGTACTTACCGCAGTAACACTCATAGTCCTTCACCGGACCAAAAATCCTCTCACAGAAGAGTCCATCGCGCTCCGGTTTGTAGGAGCGGTAGTTAATGGTCTCCGGCTTCAGAACCTCTCCGTGCGAACGCTCCAGGATATCATCCGGGGAGCACAGGCTGATGGAGATGGAATTGAAAGATGTATGGGTGGTAATATTCTGATTTTTTGAAACAGCCATGATAAAAAATTAAGGTTGATAGAAAAGGTACCAATTCAACAATGTACGCCGAGTCGACTATTCAAATTTCACATCCAGTGCCAGGCCTCTCAACTCGTGAATCAATACGTTGAAAGATTCAGGGATGTTGGATTCCGGCAGGTTGTTTCCTTTGACAATGGCTTCGTAGGCCTTTGCCCTTCCGACGATATCATCTGACTTGATGGTGAGCAACTCCTGCAAAATATTGGCAGCACCAAAAGCCTCCAGTGCCCAAACCTCCATCTCTCCAAAACGCTGGCCACCAAACTGGGCTTTACCACCGAGGGGCTGCTGAGTAATGAGAGAGTACGGTCCGATTGAACGTGCGTGCATCTTGTCGTCGATCATGTGCGACAGCTTGAGCATGTAGATAATACCCACAGTGGCTTTTTGGTGGAATTTGTCACCTGTTTCACCATCGAACAGATTCGTCTGACCCAAATCAGGCAATTTCGCCTTTTTGATGTAATCGCCGATCTCGTCAATACTGGCACCATCAAAAATCGGAGTAGAAAATTTAACCCCCAGTTTTTCACCGGACCATCCGAGTACCGTTTCAAATATCTGGCCGATATTCATTCTCGAAGGTACACCGAGTGGGTTAAGCACAATATCAACCGGCGTTCCATCTTCCAGGAAAGGCATGTCTTCCATTCTCACAATTCTGGATACGATACCCTTATTTCCGTGGCGTCCTGCGAGTTTATCACCAACCTTCAACTTGCGCTTTTTAGCCATATATACTTTGGCTAGTTTGAGCACACCTGCCGGCAATTCATCTCCAATGCTGATGTTGAATTTTTCTCGTTTATACCTTCCAATTTCCTCATTGACCTTGATGTTGTAGTTGTGCAACAGACGGGCAATGAGTTTATTGGTGTCTTCCTCTTTCGTCCAGGAACTATAATCGACCTGAGTGAATTCAATCTCATTGAAAACACGCTGGCTGAACTTGGTTCCTTTTGAAATGAGTTCTTCTCCGTAAATGGTTTTAACACCTTCAGATGCTTTTCCCTTGGTGAGAACCAGCAATTTGTCGATGAGCACGGTCTTGAGCTCGTTGAGTGCCACTGCGTGTTCATCGTCCAGTGAGCGGAGCATCTCCTTTTCCTGGTCTTTCTGAGATTTGTCCTTCTTTGCTCTGGAGAACAACTGCTTGTTGATTACCACACCCTCAGTTGATGGGGGCGCTTTAAGCGATGCGTCCTTCACATCTCCGGCTTTGTCACCAAAAATTGCACGCAGCAGTTTTTCTTCAGGAGTCGGGTCCGATTCACCCTTGGGCGTAATCTTACCAATAATGATGTCCCCCTCATTGATCCAGGCTCCAATTCGGATAATTCCGTTTTCGTCCAGATCTTTGGTAGCGTCCTCACTTACGTTAGGGATGTCGTTGGTCAATTCCTCCTCACCCAGCTTGGTATCTCGCACATCGAGTTCGAAGTGTTCGATATGGAGTGAGGTGTAGATATCTTCCTTCACAACACGCTCAGAAAGTACGATGGCATCCTCGAAGTTGTAACCTTTCCACGGCATGAAAGCCACTTTGAGGTTTTGTCCGAGTGCCAGTTCGCCTTTGTCGGTGGCGTATCCGTCACAGAGGATTTTGCCTTCAGTTACCCTCTCGCCCTTACGAACGATAGGTTTTAGGTTGATGCATGTTCCCTGATTGGTTCTGAGGAATTTGGTGAGGTTGTACGTTGTGAGATTGTCTTCAAAAGACACCAGTGTATCTTCCTCAGTTCGGTCGTATCGGATGACGATTTTATTGGCATCCACGTACTCCACCACACCATCACCCTCAGCATTAATGAGCATTCGAGAGTCTCTGGCGACTTTTGCTTCAAGTCCGGTACCCACGATGGGAGAACTCGGTCTCAAAAGCGGGACAGCCTGACGCTGCATGTTTGATCCCATAAGGGCCCTGTTTGCATCATCGTTTTCCAAAAAGGGAATAAGCGATGCACTCACACCCACAATTTGATTGGGTGCCACATCCATATACTCGATCTCGTCAGGTGCAAGGACGGGAAATTCACCGTGTTCACGGCACTTCACCCTGTCGGAGACAAATGCTCCATCCTCAGCAATTTCCGAGTTAGCCTGGGCAATTTTTTTGTAATCCTCCCCTTCCGCTGACAGGTATTGAATCTCACCTGACATATCCACTTTGCCCTCTATTACTTTTCTGTAGGGAGTTTCAAGGAATCCCATACTATTGATCTTAGAGTGTACACAAAGCGTGGATATCAGACCGATGTTCGGTCCCTCCGGTGTCTCGATGGTACAGAGACGGCCGTAGTGTGAGTAGTGAACGTCACGCACCTCAAAGCCTGCCCGCTCTCTCGACAATCCACCTGGTCCGAGTGCAGAAATACGCCTTTTGTGGGTGATTTCCGAGAGCGGATTGGTTTGGTCGAGGAATTGGGACAACTGCGAGGTACCAAAAAAGCTGTTGATTACTGACGATAGCGTCCTTGCATTGATCAGATCAACCGGAGTAAATACTTCATTGTCACGCACGTTCATTCGCTCGCGTATTGTTCTGGCCATTCTCGCGAGACCCACGCCGAACTGACTGTAAAGCTGCTCCCCTACCGTACGCACCCTTCTGTTGCTCAGGTGGTCGATGTCGTCGAGTTCCGCTCTTTGATTGATGAGAGAAATGAGATACTTGACAATTTCAATGATATCTTCCTTGGTGAGTACCTGGACTTCACTGTCAATTGTCAGTTTGAGTTTGCGGTTGATCTTGTAGCGTCCAACCTCACCAAGATTGTACCTTTTGTCGGAGAAAAAGAGCTTGTCAATAATACCTCTTGCTGTCTCCTCATCAGGTGGATCTGTACCTCTCAACTGTCGATAAATATGCTGAACCGCCTCAATTTCAGAACTGGACGGGTCTTTTTGCAGTGTATTGTAAATGATAGAATAATCCTCCTCGATATCCTCCTTTTGGAGAATGACCGTCTCGGTTTCAGCTTCGAGGATCATATTTATGTTGTCTGCATCGAGCACCATATCTCTTTCGAGAATAATCTCATTTCGCTCGATGGTCACCACTTCCCCGGTATCTTCATCTACAAAGTCCTCAGTCCATTTTCTGAGTACCCTGGCTGCGAGTTTTCTACCGATTGCTTTCTTGAGTTGTGTCTTATTGGCTTTGATCTCTTCGGCCAGACCAAAGATGGTCAGGATTTCCTTATCGGAGTCAAACCCAATAGAACGCAGAAGCGTAGTAACCGGAAACTTTTTCTTACGGTCGATGTAAGCATACATCACATTATTAATATCCGTGGCAAATTCCATCCAAGCTCCCTTAAATGGGATCACACGCGCAGAGTGAATTTTTGTTCCATTGGGGTGGAAACTCTGACTGAAAAACACGCCGGGAGATCTGTGTAATTGAGATACAATGACGCGCTCGGCACCATTGATCACAAAAGTTCCTTTCGGTGTAATGTACGGAATATTTCCCAGGAAAACATCCTGAACAATAGTTTGGAAATCGATGTGTTCTTCATCGTTACAGCTCAACCTAAGCTTGGCCTTGAGCGGTACGCTGTAGGTGAGTCCACGCTGCTTACATTCATCGATGCTGTAGCGCGGAGGGTCGATAAAGTAGTCCAGGAATTCAAGAACGAAGATATTCCTGGCATCGGTTATTGGAAAATTTTCCTGAAACACCCTGTACAGACCTTCGTTGATGCGATTTTCCGGAGTGGTTTCCAACTGGAAGAACTCCTTGAAAGATTGCAACTGAATTTCCAGAAAGTCAGGGTATTCATTTTGGAGGCGGGTTTTGCCGAAGCCAACCCTTGAATTTACTTGCTTTACGACAGTATCGGTAGATGCCATTTGAGAAGTTTCTTAAGAAAAATTATAATAAACAATGACCGGAATTCCGATCAGCTAGCATTGTAATACATATAAACCAGTATAGCCTGCGCACTATTGTACGCAGGCCAGACTGGTAAATATCATTGGAGACAATTGCTATTCAAATTATCACCTCCGTTGTTTACTTTAGTTCAACAGAAGCACCGGTATCCTCGAGGGCAGCCTTGAGTTTTTCCGCTTCATCCTTTGGCAGAGCCTCTTTGATAGTAGAGGGAGCACCATCCACAAGGTCCTTGGCATCTTTCAATCCAATTCCAAGGATGTTTTTAACCTCTTTAACTACCTTAAGCTTAGCCTGACCAGCGCTGGTCAATACCACATCGAATTCGGTTTTTTCTTCTGCGGCGCCGCCTCCGTCTGCACCACCACCACCGGCAACAGCAACAGCTGCAGCAGCGGGCTCAATGCCGTACTCCTCTTTCAGAATGTCGGCAAGTTCGTTCACCTCTTTAACAGTGAGGTTCACCAACTGTTCTGCCATGTCTTTTAAATCAGCCATATCAAAAATTTTAAATTTTGTTCAAAAAATTATTTAATGAGTGTCGTTAACACTTGGAAGCCAAAAGTTGTGGCCCCGGATTTCTGCTTTACTCAGCAGAACGCTCTTCCAGGGCTTTGAGCAATCCGGAAATTTTGTTTCCACCGGACTGCAGAGAGCCAATAACATTTTTAACAGGCGATTGCAACAACATGATAACATCTCCGAGTAAGTCTTCCTTGGACTTAAGTGAGGCAAGTGTATCAATCTGTTCATCACCTATGTAAATTCCCTCTTCTATATAAGCTGCCTTGAGAATGGGACGGTCAAACTTTTTGCGAAACTCCTTCAACACCTTACCGGGTGCATTGGCAGTATCCGTAAAAAGGATGGCAGTGGGTCCCTTCAGTGCGTCAAAAAGTGGGGCGTACTTATCGCCGTTTTCCACACTTTCCATCGCTATCTTCGCAAGGGTATTTTTTACCACCTTCATTTCTATACCCTTTTCAAAGCAATCTGCCCTAAACTGATTGACATCTTCAACAGTCAACTTAGAGGCATCAGTCAGGTAAAAGAAGGATGTATTGGTAAACCTATCTTTGAGGAATTCTATTATTTCCGCTTTCTTTTCTTTCTTCATGAGAATATTGTTTAAAGGGTTATCGGACAGTTTTAGGATCGATCTTAATTCCCGGGCTCATGGTAGATGCCATGGTCAGGGCCTTCATGTAAATTCCCTTTGACGAAGCCGGCTTCATTTTTACAAGGGTCTGAATCAGTTCATTGGCATTCTCTACCAATTTCTCTTCTTCAAATTCCACACGTCCAATGGTGGAGTGAATGATACCAAACTTATCCACCCTAAAGGATATTTTACCTTTTTTAATATCGGCTACTGCCGCACCCACATCGTTGGTTACAGTACCGGTCTTCGGATTGGGCATAAGGCCTCTCGGACCAAGAATACGTCCAAGTCGTCCAACCTGAGCCATCACACCGGGCATTGCAATTACCACGTCAAAATCTGTCCATCCTCCCTGCACCTTCTGTACGAGTTCATCCAAACCTACATGATCTGCACCTGCAGCTTTGGCTTCCTCTTCCTTATCCGGTGTACAGAAGACCACTACTGTTTTGGACTTACCGGTTCCATTGGGCAGAGTTACTGTGCCTCTAATTGCCTGATCCGCTTTTCTGGGATCCACACCGAGATTGATGTGCAAATCGACCGAAGCGTTGAATTTGGCGGTATTTACTTGCTTAACCAATGCCACCGCCTCCTTAATGCTGTGGAGTTTATTAGGCTCCATTTTGGCATTGGCTGCTTTACGCTTTTTTGAAACTTTAGCCATTACAATAAATTTTGAGGTGCATGCGCCAACCTGTTAAGTTAGCTCCCTCTGTTTAATAATAAATTTCTTTATGAGTCAGCTTCTGCGGTTTCAGCAGTTTCCCACGGGGGTGTACCCTTAACAGTGAGTCCCATGCTTCTCGCGGTTCCAGCTACCATTCTCATGCCGGATTCAACTTTCATAGCGTTGAGGTCAGGCATTTTATTTTCAGCTATTACTTTAATTTGGTCCCAGGTTACACTACCCACTTTTTTGGTGTTAGGCTCACCGGATCCACTTTTTAATTTGGCAGCTTCCAACAATTGGGCAGCGGCCGGAGGAGTCTTGACAATAAAGTCAAAGGACTTATCTTTGAACACCGTGATAACCACAGGTACAATTTTTCCCTGACTTTCCTGAGTAGCGGCATTAAACCGCTTGCAAAACTCCATGATATTGACCCCTTTAGCACCGAGTGCGGGACCTACCGGAGGAGCCGGGTTAGCGGCACCACCGCGAACCTGGAGTTTGATAAACGTATCTACTTCCTTTGCCATTTTCTATAATTTTTCGACCAAAAGTCGCAAGCCCTCAATGCGAGAGCTGTTATTTAACGTTAATTAATTCTGTTTCTCTACCTGCATGAAATTCAGTTCGACCTCTGTAGGCCTTCCAAAAATCTTGACCGATACCTTCACTTTTTTCTTCTCGTCATAGACCTCAAGGATATCACCCACAAAATTGTTAAAAGGCCCGTCGGTAATCTTGACCGTTTCACCGACGATAAAAGGCTCTATCATTGCCTCTCCTTCGTCCTGCGATTCATCGACCTTACCCAGCATCCGATTGGCTTCAGCTTCGCGCATAGGCACCGGATTGTTTCTGCCGAGGAAGTGGATGACATTGGGAATATTGGCAATACCCTGAATTATTTCACCACTCAGTCTCTCAGGCACAGCCTCTATCAGTATGTAACCCGGGAGAATATTGCGATCCGAGATAATTTTTTTCCCTCCTCTGATCTTATAGACCTTTTCAGTGGGAACAAGAACCTGGGTTACCACATCCTGCCAACCGGACCGTTTGACTTCCATATCAATTCGCTCCTTGATTTTGCGCTCTTTACCGCTAATCACCCTTAAAGAATACCATCTTTTTGTTTCACTCATGAGAGTCCGACTTCTTTACTCCTGTGTTTAGATTTTACAAATCGTATATGAACCCAGTGATCTGAAGAGAGATGGTATCCATAATAAAAATTACGAGAGTAATGAGAATAGAGGCGACAATCACCACCCTGGTACTGCTGATAAGGTTGGGCCACGTAGGCCAGGTCACCTTATTGACCAGCTCATTGTAACTCTCTTTAAAATGCTGAACGAAAGAATTCATACAAATTTTTTTTGCACGGGCAGAAGGACTTGAACCCTCAACCTACGGTTTTGGAGACCGTCGCTCTACCAGTTGAGCTATGCCCGTATATAAGTTTCTTCAATCCGAATAAAACCAGTTCAATTATAAACAACAATTTAGCACCCCTGCTTTGAGGGATGCTAAATCACTGTTTTAAACTATCAATTTTGATCTGCTTTATCGGACTAAAGCGTCAAATTTATTCAATTATCTCGGTAACCTGACCGGCACCAACAGTTCTACCACCTTCGCGAATCGCAAAGCGGAGTCCTTTTTCCATTGCAATGGTATTGATCAACTCAACAGTGAGGGTGACATTGTCACCAGGCATAACCATTTCCACACCGTCGGGTAAGATCACGTCACCGGTTACATCAGTTGTACGGAAGTAAAACTGAGGTCTGTATCCCTTCATGAAAGGAGTATGGCGACCACCTTCCTCTTTACTCAGTACATACACCTCGCACTTGAACTTTTTGTGAGGAGTTACTGAACCAGGTTCACAAATCACCATACCGCGGCTGATTTGCTTTTTGTCAACACCACGGAGGAGTAGACCGGCATTGTCACCAGCCTCACCGCGCTGAAGAAGTTTGCGGAACATCTCCACACCGGTAATGGTAGAGTTAATCGGCTTGGCACCTTCGGGCATCATACCAATAAGTTCCACAGCATCACCTACCTTAATGACACCTCTTTCAATACGACCGGTAGCAACAGTACCACGACCGGTGATAGAGAACACATCCTCTACAGGCATCAAGAATGGCTTGTCAACAACACGCTCCGGCTCGGGGATATCGCTGTCCACTGCTTCCATTAGTTTTTTGATCGCCTCAACTGCTCCAGCATCACCTTCAAGGGCTTTGAGTGCAGAACCGGCAACGATGCTGATATTGTCACCGTCAAACTCATACTGGCTGAGGAGTTCGCGAACTTCCATTTCAACCAACTCGAGCATTTCCTCATCATCAACAAGGTCAACCTTGTTCAGAAATACCACGATATTGGGAACACCTACCTGTCTTGCGAGTAGGATGTGCTCGCGGGTTTGAGGCATAGGACCGTCAGTAGCAGCTACAACCAGGATAGCACCGTCCATTTGGGCAGCACCGGTAACCATGTTTTTAACATAGTCAGCGTGACCGGGACAATCCACGTGAGCATAGTGCCTGTTGGCCGTTTCGTATTCTACGTGAGCGGTATTGATTGTAATACCTCTTTCCTTTTCCTCAGGAGCGGCATCGATCGCATCGTAATCCATCTTGCTTGCCAAACCGTCAGAAGAAAGTACTGAGGTAATAGCAGCAGTAAGTGTGGTTTTTCCGTGATCAACGTGTCCAATCGTACCCACATTAAGGTGGGGTTTCGTTCTTTCAAATGTTTCCTTTGCCATCAGTTAAAATTTTAAGCAGATTTATTTAATGAAATTAATAGTTTCAAAATCATGGAGCCAATGAAGGGATTTGAACCCCCGACCCCTTCCTTACCATGGAAGTGCTCTACCCCTGAGCTACATTGGCTTCTTTGTTTGACTCAGAATTAAAAAAGAGCGGGAGACGAGATTCGAACCCGCGACCCTCAGCTTGGAAGGCTGATGCTCTACCAACTGAGCTACTCCCGCTTATTAAACCAAAAGCTCTTGTGTCCTATAAAATATAAAAGTCTGTGGGGGCGATAGGATTCGAACCTATTCAGACGTAGTCACCAGATTTACAGTCTGGCCCGGCTCTCCAACTCCGGCGCGCCCCCTGAACTTTCAGAATGTTGGTATCAATTAAAAAATGAGCCGATGCA
>SKLY01000239.1 GCA_007121335.1 Saprospiraceae bacterium
GAGGAGTTTGAGGAGATACTGGCCTACCAGTTTACATTAAACTTCGATGCCAGCCGGGTAGCCTGGAGTGGTCTCGAAGGTGGTGAGCTGGATAAGAGCGAGTCGAACTTTGGATTCCACCTGGCTGAAGAAGGCGTGATTACGACGAGCTGGAATGCGGAGGAAGGAGTGACCAAAGAAACCGGTGATGAGCTCTTCGTACTGACTTTTACGGCACAGGCTGATGTGAAAGCCAGCGAATTGTTCTGGGTGAGCAGTGCAGTGACTCCTGCTCAGGCCTACCGAACGGATGGTCAGATACTGGATGTGGACCTGACGTACACAGACGGAGGAGAGTACATCGAAATGGGCGTATTCACTCTGTTCCAGAATCAGCCGAACCCATTCCGGGAAGTGACGCAAATAGGCTTTGTATTGCCTGAGGCAATGGAAGCGACGATGACGATATACGATGTGACAGGACGTGTGATAATGACCATAGAAGGAGATTACTTGGCCGGATACAACGAAGTGACGTTAAGAGAAGGTGACCTGCCGGCATCCGGCCTGTATTACTACCAATTGGATGCGGAGGGTTACAGCGCCAGTAAATCGTTGATATTTACCGGAAAATAATAACTGGAGTTTTTATAATTGTAATGGGGTTTTGGTGAGAATGGGTGCAGGGATTTTTCTCTGCACCCTTCTTGCTTTTTAGATGGATACTTTAGATTTGAATTATTACCCAGGCCGCAGAACGAGGAATTAGAATATCAAGGTGATAGATAGATTCCGTTTCGAAAATCTAGCTATTCAACTTGATGCGATTTTTTACAATAAGAATCTTCAGACCCTGTCTTGCAACAAAACCTCCACATTCTCTCTCAGCATTTCCAGGGTTTTGTCGATGGTGTCCAGATGGGTTCGGAAGTTGAGTACAGCCAGACGCAGCCAGATGTCTCCGTTGATTACAGTACTGGAAATAAATACCCTTCCATCCCGGTGGCATTTTTTTATAAGGTCCTGGTTGAAGTCATTGATGTCATTCGGGTCCAGTCCTTTGGTGTAACGGTAGATCACTACTGAAAGGGTAGGAGCGGGGCCTGTTTCAAAACCCAATTCCCCTATTTTTTGATGAAAGTAACGGGCCAGTAGGTGCTTTTCCTCCAGTGCTGCTTTGAAGGGTCCAAGACCGAATAACTTGAGGGGTAACCACATCCTCAGGCCTCTGAAATGCCGGGACAACTCGGGCGATAGATCCGCAGGAGACATTACCTGTCCTTCGTTTTGAGCATCGCGCATGTAATTGGCCAGATAATGGTGGCTTTTTAACAATAAATCCGGGTCCCTGATCAAAAGTGCTCCCGTGCCGTAAGGAAGAAAGAGTCCCTTGTGCGGATCAATGGTGATGGAGTCCGCGAGTTCCCATCCCTTGAAGTGGGGCTTGAGGTCTTCCACCAGGACAAAACAGCCCCCATATGCCGCATCAATATGATGCCATAAACCGTATTTTTGACAAATTGCTGATAGGTCGCCAACTGAGTCCACAACCCCGGTATCTGTAGTCCCCGCTGTACTCAAAACCAGAAACGGCCTGAGACCTTTTGCGCGGTCCTCCTCAATGGCCTCTTCCAGTTTTTCCACCTGCATTTTAAAATCATTTCCTACAGGAATGGTGTGCCACTTACATTTTCCCAATCCGGCTATCCTGAGTGCTTTGTGAAGACTGTGGTGCGCTTGCCCGGTGAGATAAACAACGGCTTTTTCCACAGCAGCACCCTCTATTCCGTATCGATCTCTGGCTGCCGTTATACCGGTTAAATTGGCGATTGAGCCGCCTGAGCAAAGCGTGCCTCCCGCAGTTTTGGGAAAGGGAATGATGGAACAAAGCCAGTCAATCATCATTTGCTCCATTCTGACAGCACCCGGATTGGCAAAGTAGATTCCCGCATATCTGTTGGTGACAGCCGCTAAATAATCGCCGAGGGCCGACGGATAAACCCCACCCCCGGGAATGTAGCCTAAATGCCCCCCGGATGCGGGGTTGATGCCCGGTTTTTCCACCGACTTTTCAAAAATTTGGAGCAGTTTTTCAATTGACTCTCCTTCTTCTTTTAGGGGAAATTTTTCCAAAAATGAGTCCTCATCCGATTGGCTGAAGGCAGGTCCGGTGTCGGTTCGGCGGTAAAAGGCATCGCTGTAATTATGCACCTGGTCAAGTAACCTTTTTCGCTCTGTCGCACCTGGTTCCAGAACGGCTGACTTCTCTTCCAGTCTTTTGATTTTATCTGAAATTTCTCTCATGCAAAATGGATTAAAAATCAGCTTACAGCATCATTTTCTCAGGATGTAGTAGAGGATTTGAGACACTATCATGACCAATACACAGCCTATGAGATTTAACCACAGAAAACTCAATTCAATCACTCCCCAGACGTCAAGGAAGTAGATGAGGATTACCAGAAACTCGGCAATCAATGCCGCGGGGAATACGTGCTTTCCTTTTATGTGTTTCATGAAAAAGGCCACCACAAAAACACCCAGAATGGCTCCGTAAAACAGGGAGCCAATGATGTTGACGGCCTGGATGAGGTTTTCAAAAAGGGAGGCAAAGGTTGCAAATGCAAGTGCTATGAGTCCCCATAATATGGTAAAATACTTGGATGCAGACAGGTAGTGGCCATCGGTTTTGTTCTGCCCGAAAAACCGCTTGTAAATATCGACTATCGAAGTGGTAGCCAGGGCATTTAACTCGGAAGCAGTGGAGGACATGGCCGCGGAAAAAATAACCGCCAGCAAGAGCCCGATTAATCCTACGGGCAGGTAATTGAGCACAAAAGTGATAAAAACGTAATCGGTATCCTTGGTGTCCAGCGTTGGATTGGCGCGGCTTATCAGGTCCCGGGCCTGGTCTCGGTACTCATTCTCCAATGCCATTTTTTCCCGTATCTGATCACCCAACTGACGGGTTCCCTCACCAGCCCCTTCGGATTGCCGCAATGCGGTGTAACTCTCCATCAATGTGCGTTTTTCCTCGTGTACCAACTGGTATTCATCTTCCAGGGCTCTGAACTCCTCCGCGTAGTTCGACTCCATTACCAGATTGGTATTGGCCGGATTGTAGTGAAGGGGAGCGTCATTGAATTGGAAAAAGATAAATACCATGACACCGACCAACAAAATGAAGAATTGCATGGGTATTTTAAACAGTCCATTGAACATTAAGCCCATACGACTCTCTGTCAGGGACCTGCCGGAGAGGTAACGCTGCACCTGAGATTGATCGGTTCCGAAGTACGAGAGAAATAAAAAGGTTCCCCCAATCAATCCCGACCACACATTGTAGCGGTTCGACAGATCGAAGTTGAAATCTATTACATTGAGTTTCCCGGTTTCGCCGGCGAGGAACATGGCATCGCCAAAACCGGTGTTTTCAGGCAAGAGACTGATGCAGTAAAAGAATGCCAAAAACATTCCCGTCATAATGACGATCATCTGTTGTTTTTGGGTCTGGCTAACTGCTATGGTTCCGCCTGCCACTGTGTATAGGATCACCAGAAACCCAATTATCACATTGGTGAGATTCAGGTTCCATCCCAGTATAGTGGATAGAATAATGGAGGGGGCGTAAATGGTGATGCCCGCTGCAAGTCCACGCTGTATGAGAAAAAGGATGGACGTGAGTGTCCTGGTTTTCAGGTCAAAGCGGTTTTCCAAAAACTCGTAGGCGGTGTAAACCTTGAGCCGGTAGTAAAGCGGGAGCACAAAAATACAGAGGATAATCATGGCCAGAGGCAGGCCAAAATAAAACTGGACAAACGACATCCCATCCGCATAGGCCTGCCCGGGGGTGGAGAGAAAGGTTATGGCACTGGCCTGAGTGGCCATTATAGAAATACCTATTAACCACCACTGCATATTGCCGTCACCTCGCAGAAAACTCTCCGATGTCTTTACGTGCCGTGTCTTAATTATTCCGTAGGATACTATAAGCGCAAGGGCACTTCCCAGTACAATCCAGTCAATTGGGTTCATGTGCTATCAGGTGTAGTATATCATGAAAAGGTAAAACAATATGACACAGATCAGATTGACCACTATCAGCCAAATGTAAACTTTGGTCCAGGTTCCAAAAATCGGTGGGTCATCCTCCTTTTCCAAATGATCGGTTTTTAGTTCATTCATCGATTCCAAGTGATAAAATGTTTGCAAAAATACGGTATGCACCCGGAACCCCGGCCGGCAATTGTCTGAACCAACTGATTCCGGTGTAAACGTAATATCCATCTCCATAGGGAGCTATTAACAAACTCCCGTCTCTGGATGGCTCGCCCGGATCGTTCGAGCCCAGTATGGCGATAAATTCTTCTGACCATTCATCCGCAAAATACAATCCGCGCTCTTGCACCCAACCGTCAAAATCCCCCCGAGTAATCACATTGGGGTGGTTTAAGACGGGATGATCGGGGGCCAAAAATCGCACCTCTGCCGTATGATCGGTCACCCGGTAGCGGGAAATATTGAGATCGAAAGGCGATATTTCATCGGTAACCAGGCGAAAGCCGGTATTGTACTGAAGTACCAATATTCCTCCTTGCTTCACATATTCAAAAAGTCTTTCCTGAGCAAATTCCAACTGTGGAACGGTATTGTACGCCCTGATTCCCGTAACCACTGCACTGTATTGTGAAAAATCGGTGGTCATCAGGTCGTCGGGATCTATCATATCTACCTTGTAGCCGATTTGTCTAAGTGCAGAGGGAATGTCATCTCCCGCACCCATGATGTAGGCAATGCGGTCAGCAACCCTGTCCACATCCACCCTCACAGCCCGTGATTCGGCATGGCTCACCACATTCAATTTTGGGATGTAATCGTACTCGATAACTGTAAGGGATCTGTCGTATTGCTGTCCGTCCACCACGGCTTCAAGTTTTAGCATTTCGTCGCTGGGATAAGCCGGGGGGATCAGTTCTGTCTTGTAAACCCTCGATTGGCCTTTCCTGGGGAGGTCAAAATCCCAACTGGATTCCTCGCTCTCCCAACCCTCGGGCAGAATCAAATTGAGTTGCCCGGAAATGCCGGCTTTGGTCGCCCTTACAGAAACCTCAACTTCGCGGGGTTCATTGGACCCAAAGATAAAATTGCTCTCCCGGAAATTAACCGTGGATACAGGCAAAATATCAAATCGCTCGTAGATTTCTCCATCTGCGGGATCGACATATTTGTAAATGACCGGGACGCGGTAGTCTATCTGCCTGCCGTCAATCTCCAGGGTGTAATCCACATAGAGCCATGGTGGGGTTTCCGGTTTTCCCCGCATCGCCTGGTCGTCCACTTGCTGAAGTCCGGAAGTTCCCCTTTTGTCCAGCCAATAAGGCGTGGTGAGACTGGCATCGGAGGGGATGTTCATTTTATTAAAAAACCTGTAGGCGCGATTGTAGTCCAGCGAGAGTTGCATCGTGCTATCAGGACCCTCGGGATAGTACCTCATTCCGGTGAGTCTTACGTCCGCATCCGAGCGCAGGGTTACTTCCGTGGTGAATTCAACTTCCTCACCCGCTGCAGCTGACTGCCGGTCCGATGTGGTTTCTAAAAACAGCCCTGTACAAAGCAGAATCAGGTTTTCTACTTCCTCCAATTTTCGCTCTCTCCAAAATTCATCCTCGATTTCAAATATGTGGTCGCGCATTTCCAGCAGAGTACTGAGTGACTTATGTGGTGCGGTGTGATCGTATTCGCGATCTAACTTTTCACCCAGTTCTTTGAGCCTTCCGCTCGGATCAGCCCTGTCCCAACTGGTTTCTATTCCCTCAAAAATATCTTTTTTCTCCTCCAGTGGTTTTCCCTTCAAAAACTTCATGTAGTCATTTTGAGTACCTCTGGTAGAGGCTGCTCCAAAACCCTGACACTTGTGCATGCTTCTGCTTCGGCCTGCAATCTCTGAATTGGACTCGCCCAATAGCGGAAAATAGACCCCGATATCGGCTATCAACATATCTGACTCCCTGGTCTCTTCTTCAAACCGATCCCGGCTACCAAAAAACCACCACGATGTATTAAAAAATAAGCGGGAGGGCTGCCAGGGTTCTGTGTATTCGAGATGGTAGGGGAATGCCTCAGGGTCGTTACTCAAATCAAAAGCTTCGTAACCCAGTATGGCGGAGGCGGTGTGATGCCCGTGTGTGGGCCTCGGACCGACTTCGTGAAAAAACCTGTTAATCAAAATATCCGGCCTGAGCTTTCGAACGGCCCAAACCACATCGGACAGTGATTCCTCTTTCCCCCAGATGTCAAAGGTCTCCTCTGAATTTTTACTAAAACCAAAATCCCGCGTTCGGGCAAAAAACTGATGTCCACCGTCTATTCGTCTGGCACCGAGCAATTCCTGCGTTCTGATCACGCCCATCTCGTCACCCAGTTCCGGTCCGATGAGATTTTGCCCCCCACCACCGCGGGTCGTCGAAATATAGGTCACATGAGCAAGCCTGTGATTGGCCAGCCAGGATATAAGTCGCGTGTTTTCATCATCGGGATGTGCTGCGATGTATAGCACATTCGCCAGGGTGTTGAACTTCCTTATTTCGTGGTGGATTTCCGAAGAAGTATAGGTGGGTGGAACCTGCGCCGGCAGTGTGCTCACCGCCAAAAAGGCCGCAAGTAGTAAAAGTACCCTTTTCATACACGGTATTTTGATCAAAGTAATTAAAATGACTGAAAAATCAATTTGTTTGGCAATGATAGGAATAATACCTCAAAGCAAACCAAAAACCGGGGGATTTAGTCTGTCAAAATTCTGCTTTAGGAATTGGGCTCCACTGTCTTTGACTTTTTAAAAATAATATTTTGACCATCTGAAAAGGCAGGATTGAAAAGTAGCTTCCCTTGTATGCTGAGTGCCTTTTAAACAACCACGACCAGCGCTGACTGCACGAGTGGGTTTTCCCGGTTCGCTCCATGTGTCAAAAAAAGCGCCGACCCCACGTAAGGGAATCAGGATTTCTTTTTCCAGCCGTAATAGATCAGGTACATTGCCGGCAGTACCAACAGGGTGGCAAATGGGGCAGTGATCATACTTCCCACTACCACCTGAGCCAGTGGCTGTTGTGTCTCAGATCCAATTCCCGTGGCTACGGCTGCAGGAAGCAGACCAATACCCGCCGCCATGGCGACCATCATCACTGCCCGGAGCCTGAGTTGGGAGCCCTCGAGAACGGCCTCATAAAGGGTTCTACCTTCCCGCCTGAGGTTGTTGATAAAACCAACCAGGACCACTCCATTGAGTACCACGACACCCAGCACACAAATAAATCCTACCGTGGCCGAGATACTCAGGTCTGTGCCGGTAATGATTAATGCCAGTATTCCACCTACCAGGGAGAATGGCACCGAAGCCAGTACCAAAATGGGATCGGTCATGTTTTTGAAGTTGCCATAGAGGAGAAACAGAATGAGCAAAAGGGTTATGGGCACCACAACCATCAACCGATCCAGGGCAGCCTGAAGTTGCTGAAATTCTCCCGCCCACTCCAATCGGTAGCCGGATGGGAATTCTACATTTTGCAAGATACTTTCCTCGGCATCATTTACTGCACTTTGCAGGTCGCGTCCCCTTACACTAAAGGCGATTGGAATGTAGCGCGCATTGGCTTCCCGGTAAATAAAGGAAGCTCCCGCCTGAGTGTAAACATCGGCCACTTCCTTGAGCGGAATGTAGCCGGTCCCAGTGGCCACCGGAATATTTCGAATGGCCTCGGCTGAATTTCTAAATTCGGGCAGGGTCCGCACCACGACATCAAATCGCCTGTCTCCATCCAGCCGCTGAGTCACGGCCTCTCCTCCTACTGCTGCCTGAACAATTTTATTTACATCGGTTGTCAAAACTCCGTATCTCGCCGCTCTTTCCCGGTCTATTTCCACCAACAAATTGGGCTGACCGAGCTTGGTATAGACTGCGAGATCGGCAATTCCCTCCACATCGACCATGGCTGCTTCTATTTCAAAAGCCAATCTCTCCAGGGTTTCTAAATCCTCGCCAAATACTTTTACCACATTTTCCCCCCGGACACCGGCCATTGCCTCTTCCACATTGTCCTGGATGTTTTGGGAAAAACTGAATGCCACTCCTGAAATTTGGGACAGGGTTTTATCCATATTACTGATCAGCGTCTCCTTGTCGAGACCCTCGGACCATTCGTCCATGGGTTTGAGATCGACAAACATATCCACATTAAACCAACTGATGGCCTCGGTACCTTCATCATCCTGTCCGAGCTGACTGACTACAGTGGTTACCTCCGGGTGATTTTCCAGTATCAGTATTCTCATCTCATCCACCAGTTCTTCTGCTTTGGTGAAAGAGATGCTGTTGGGCATGGTTCCTCTGATCCATAGGTTCCCCTCCTCCAATTGAGGCATAAATTCTCCACCGATAAAGGGAACGGTACTCACGGTAGCCGCAAGTACAAGCCCGCTGAGCCCCAAAGTCGTTTTCGGCCGTTTTACACAACCCTTAATCACCGGTGCATAGGCAGCATTGAGCCACCTGACCAGTATGGTGTCTTTGTGGTTTGATTTTCCTTTGAAAAACCATGCAGCCAGGGCGGGCGCATAGGTCAGGGATAAAAACAGGGCCGCAGCAAGTGCAATTCCGTAAGTGATCGCCAGGGGACCAAAAATTCTACCCTCTACTCCCTGCATGGTGAACAGGGGCAAAAAGGCCACGATAATGATGGCCATTGAGAAGAAAATCGGTCCGGCAACCTGTTTGCCCGCTGATATAATAGTTTGCTTTGCGTCTTTTGAATCCTTGATGTCCTTGTTGGACAACCGCCTGTAAATATTCTCGATCATAATCACCGAGGCATCGACGATAATTCCGAAATCCAATGCACCCATGGATATCAAATTGGCTGAATCCCCCCGCAACACCATAATGATGAATGTAATCAAAAGTGACAGGGGAATGGATATGGTCACAATGAGTGCGGCTTTTAAATTCCCCAAAAATGCGAGCATAATGAATCCCACCAGTATCATACCTGCCAGCAAAACATGCTGCACGGTGCTTGTTGTCACATTGACCAGATCTGTTCGATCGTAATAGGGGACCACCTTCATTCCATCGGGTAGAATCCCACCGGCATTTATCTCATCCACTTTGGCTCGCACGCGCTCCAGAGTTGGAAGGGTTTGCTCACCACGGTGCATATTGACGATTCCCGTCACTATGTCGCCGTCGTAATCGCGACCCACTTTCCCAAGGGGCACCATCGGGCCTATTCTCACCTCACCCAATTGATAGACATAGATGGGCATTCCGTCTCTTTCTGCCACCATCACATTGGCGATGTCATCAATCCCCCTGAAAAGTCCCACACCGCGGACGTTGTAACTCTGTTCACCTATATTTAGGTAGTTACCTCCCACATTGGAGTTGCTCAGTTCAATGGCATCCATTACATCTGAAATGGAAACACCGAATGCGATCAATTTTGTGGGGTCAATTTCCACGTGATACTCCTTGGTCGGTCCACCAAACCCGACCACATCGATAATCCCCGGAACCTGTCTGAATTGGCGCTCCAAAATCCAGTCCTGAGCCTCTTTCAGCTCCATGGTGGTGTAGCCGTCTCCTACGAGTTGGTAGCGGTATATTTCACCCAGAGCCGACCACGGACTCAATTCCGGGCTGACTCCCTCGGGCAGATCGACCATTTGCATGCGATTAATCACCTCCTGCCGCGCATCGTAGTAATCTGTCCCCCATTCAAAATACACCTTTATATTGGACAGGCCGAAAAGCGAAATAGACCGGATGACATCCAGTCCCGGGATTCCGTTCAATTCAGTCTCCAGGGGCACGGTGATTTGCCGCTCCATCTCTTCGGCAGACCAACCGGGTTGCTGGGCAATGACTTCAACCAGCGGTGGAGTGGGGTCGGGATAGGCCTCGATGTTTAACTCTGAAAAAGCCCAAAGACCCACGAGGAAAACAATTATCGAGGCAGTTATTATGAAGCCGCGCTCGCGGACAGATGATTCTATTATGTTGTCAATCCAGTTCATGGTTTGCAGCTTGATTTGTCGGTTTTGTACAGGTGATTATTGCTGAGCAGCCAATCTGTTGTAAACCAAAATGTGTCTGTTGGAGATGATTTTTTCTCCCTCGCTAATTCCGGATTTAAGGTAGGTGGTATCTCCGTTGCGCCGCCTGATCTCCACTTTTCTGATCTCCTGATCACAGTCTGAGTTAAAAACGACTACGTAGTACTCATTTTCGTCAAAAATCAGTGCGCGACTGGGGATTTGCGCGTAGTACTCATCGTCTTCAGCGTGGAGAAAAATATTGGCAAACATCCCCGGTTTTAAAATGAAATCCGGATTGGGCAGCTCCACTATCGCTTCCATAGTCCTGCGATTGGGGTCAATGGTATTGGACATTCTCACGATCTCCCCGTGAAAATATCTGTCCTGAAATGCAAGCGTCCTGATGGATACAGTATCTCCGATGCGGATATTGGCAATGTCGCTCTCAGAAACATTGGCGACCACCCAGACATTTCTCAGGTCGGATATTTTAAATACATGGCCTTCGTCCGGACTCAATCTGGTCCCAGGGTTGATGTTCCGCTCTACGATAAAGCCGGATTCAGGCGCCCTTATTGTGTAGGACTTTTGGTCCTCTTCAATGCCGAGCACCTGTTGTTCCTCGCTCAATCTCTCCAGTTCTGAATCGATGCGTTCAAGCTCTTTTTTTGCCTCCAGCAAATCCCGCTCGGAGTAAACACCGCTTTCATAAAGTGATTCTGCGAGACTGAGATTCCGCTCTGCGAGTTCTCTTTCAGATCGCGCTGAGCGCAAGTCTCGCTTGAACGCAGCAATATCAGGGCTTTGAACGGTGGCCATTACCTGGCCGCGCTGGACTCTGTCGCCTACCCTTACATGCACATCGGTTATGATACCGCCGGCAGTTGGGTGTACTCTGAAAACCCTGTCTTTATTTACTTCTATGTTCCCCGGCAGGCTCAACGATCTGACCATTTTTCGCTCGGTGACTTCCTCTATGCTAATCCGGTCGATCATCGACTCGGGCAGGCAGTCGTCATTGAGTCTGTGGTCCGTATGGGTCACGGGACTTTCCGGACCATCTCCACAGCCCGAAAGTAACAGGCCCAATATACCCAGGAACACAATTGATTTCAAAAGGTGCTTAATTTCCATTTTGGTTGTCTTAAAAGTTAAACTGTAATATGTCTTCTCCCACTGCGAAATTGAGTTCTTCCGCAGCCTTGAAGTAATCCTCCCAGATTCCGTAATTTCTCACAATGCCACCCCGGAAGGATTCGTAAAAATCGATGAATTCAATCAGACGAATGTCGCCCTGCTGATACTGAACCATTAGCGCGTCTATGATGGTGCCAAATTCTTCTTCAAATGTCATGTCCACTCGCTCCAATAAGCGTGTCGCCCGGTCAAACCGCTCGAGCGATGCCTGGATTTCGTGCAGCAGTTCCTGTTGTTTTTGATTGACCAACAATTCTCTTTGGGTTATCTGATACTGGGCGATCTGCATATTTTCCCTGTTCCTGTTCCACACAGGGAGCTCCATGCTGAAAGTGATCCCGAAATAGTTATTCACCAAACCGTCTAATCTGTCGTAAACCAAACCCACTCCCACATCGGGCCATTGATTGGCTTTTTCCAGCATGAGGGAGCGCTCGGCTGCCACCGTTGCGGTCCGGGCCGATTGAAGGTCAGAGCGGCGATTGAGTGCAGTTTCGTAGAGTTCACCCACTGCGAGTTCTTCGGGCAATTCCAGTGCATCACCCAGTTCGTCCGGCATTTCGGGATGGGGTACCTCGTCCTCCAACTGTAACAATACCCTCAATGTCTGTCTGGAGTCTATTTGATCTTTTAAAACATCTCCGTACTCCTGCTCGACTTCAAGCAAAAGAGAGCGAATCCTGATGACTTCCAGCCGGGGAATATTGCCCTGTTCTGCCTGGTCTTCAAATGCCGCGAGGATTTGCTCCAGAGCTTCAATCTGCTCCTGATAAAGCCCCTCGATGCGGTTTAAAAAGGCAAGTGTGATGAATTCCTCCCGGATGGTTCGCTTAAATTGGCGAATCAGCATATCGAGTCGCTGTTCGGCCTGGAGTTTTTCGAGTTCGCGGATTTGGATGCGGTGGCCTCTCTTGCCCGCTGTGTAGATCAATTGCTCGATTTCAAAGGCGGTGTTGTCCCTTCCTGTAAAACCTATTGGCCCCTTGCCGTCCCGGTTTATTATCTGATGTTCGATTTCAAAATCGGGGTTTTCCCACAATCCGGCTTTGCGAATCTCCTGACCCAATATATCGAGGTCCAATCGCTCTGCCATCAACAGCAGGTTTTCCTCCACAAATCTCGTTTCCATCTCCTGAAGACTCATCCTCAGGGTGTCAGATGCCATAAGTTGCAGTGAAATCAATGCAAACAGGATGGTCAATAGACCGCACAATGCGTTGTTCATGGTAGCTTTCCCTTTAAATCGGGGCAAAACTACCTCGGGCGACCTTAAAATTGGCTTAAATCATATAAAAATCACCTTAATATGAAGTGCAAGTCGAAAACGTTGATGTTTTTATTGGGATTTTTGTAGGAGATTTCAGCCTCATGGAGATGAAGGATTTTCCTGGTGAGTACCAAACCCAATCCAAATCCGGAGATACTCTGGCTGTTTTCTCCTCTGAAAAAGTGATTGAACAGCAGTTTTGATTCTTCGGCGCTGATGCTTTTGCCGGTATTGACAATTCGTACTTTTAACGTTGCCGGGTCGCTGCAGTCAAATGTGACCTCGGCCCTGGAGTTGTCGCTGTAGGACAGGCAGTTGTGGAGTAAATTGTGAAATGCCTGGCGCATCAGCACGGGATTGGCATCAATGATAAGGTTGTTTTCGTCGAAGTACTCCGGCTTGTACTGAAGGTCAAATGTGAAATCAGGGGCGATAATATTGAGCTCGTTTATTACATCAAATACAATTTCATCCACTCTGCTTTTCTCGGTTGAAAACTGTTGGCCGGACTCGATTTTCGAAATCTCGAGCAGTACATTTACAATGCCGCCCAGTGATTTGGCCTTGATTATCTGGTTTTGGAGCCCTTCTTTTATCTCTTCCTTGTCCTCACTCTGTCGGAGTCTTTCGAGCTCTGAAACCAGTACTGCAATTGGCGTTTTCAACTGATGAGAAATGTGGTCTATGGTGTGTTTTTGAAAGGCAAACGCCTTTTCCGTCCTGTCGAGCAGATCGTTGAACCTCTGGGTCAATTGGACAATCTCGTAGGTGTCGGTATCCGTGGTGAGCAATTCCTTCTCGCTGCTTCCGGGGTCCATTTTGTTGAGGTCTCTGGTCAATTTGGTTATCGGATCGGCAATTTTACTGGAGAGAAATTGAGAGATCAGCACCACTATGATGGCAATGAAAATAAATATTCCTATAAGTGCATTTCGCAGGAATTTCATTTTGGTGAAACCGTGATCGTCGTAGGCCTTGCTTATCGCGTAATACTCGCCCTCCCTGGTCTCGGTGTAAATTCCCACTATTTCGAACTCGGCCTCCCGGGATTTGATCAGGGGGTTTTCGCGGCTTAGTTTTTCGAGAATTTCACTGACATCCGGGGTGGGGATGTCCTCCTTGCTCACATAAACCAACTGTCGGTCTGCATTGAAGATCATGAGTTTTTCGTCGTAGTAATCATAGACTGTGAGGATGTCCATAGTCTGCTGGACTTCTTCGTCTTCCTTCTTTATTTCAGAAAAAAGCTGTAGGGTGGTGTTGATTCGCTCCTTTTGCTGATTGAGAAATTGCTCTTCCCTGTAATCGGCGAAAAGCAGGAAAATAATGACAAATGTAATCCCGGTCAACAGGTTTACGATGACAGAAAAATAAGTCAGTATTTTGTTCCGTATTTTCATGGTCTGCCTGCGAAGGTAAGGTTTTTAGCGGTGGTCAATCAGTTTAGATCAAGGTAATATCCATAGCCGATTTTTGTCTTGATGGATTCTTCCTCAAAGGGCTTGTCGATTTTGTTTCGAAGAAAATTGATATACACCTCAATGGTGTTGGTGTTGGCATCAAAGGACCTTCCCCAGATTTCCTCCACGAGCCTGGCTTTGGAAACCACCTCTCCCTTGTTTTCGGCCAGGGTGTAAAGTATCTGGTACTCGCGGGGGGTTAGTTTTATCTCCCGGCCCTGTCTGGTGACCTTTTTGGAGCCGTCTTCAATTTTTATGTCCCCGGCTACCAACAGGTCGCTTTTTCCCTTCTTGTAGCTTCTCGCCCTTTTCAAAAGCGTCGATACCCTGATGATCAACTCTTTCATGTAAAAAGGTTTGGTCAGGTAGTCATCAGCCCCGCAATCAAAACCCCTGACCTTGTCATCCAAATCGCCAAATGCAGTCAGCATGATAACCGGAGTGGCGGTATTGTACTTTCGAAAGGCCACACAGAGGTCAAAACCGTTTTTTCCGGGCAGATTGATGTCCAAAACCACGCAGTCGAACTGGTTTTTTTTCATGACCCGCTCCGCCAGTTGCCCGTCGAAAATTACCTCAACCACATAACCCTCGGCACTCAGGGCATTTTTGATGTTTTGACTCAGCGTCAGGTCGTCTTCTATTACCAGTATTTTCATGGTCGTTATATAAACTTTTCCCTACGTGGGATTGCACGATGTTTTTGAAAAAAATCACAGCGAAAGTACGACAAAATAACGGCTTTAATTATTTAATCATTGAGGTTTCTCACCTGGAATAACCAGTTCAGGTAATTTTCCATGCAACAAAATGATTCTGATGATACAAATTGGAGAAAAATTCTTCATGATGCAGGTATCGACAAAATGACCTAATCTCATTTACCTAACCTACAAATTATTAGAAACTCCAGGCCAACGACCCCAACGGGGTCATACAACACAGCGGTGAGCCTGCCCCCTACGCTTTGGGGGGCATCGCCCACCGTGGAAGAACCAAATAAGAACAGCACCCTGAAGGGGTGCAACAAAAAAACGTACGAGTTGAAGCCAATAGATTTGAGGCAATCTCCCGCCCCAGAGGTAAAGGAAAAACCTGGGTTTTCACTATTTCAGGTCTCCCAGGTCGATATCTTTCGCCTTCGAAAATTGTTGCTGAAAATATTTTAATCCCTGGTTTTTGTCTCACCCCTTCAGGGTGAATTAGGGGGGCAATGTTCGCGCAGGGTTACGCACGGCGTAACCCTGCGCTTTGATGTTTTGCCCCTTTAGGGCGTTTATTGAGGTGTTCATTGAGGATTAGGTATTCAATTCATGAAACAACCTGCAAAATTTAGGAAATAGTAAGTAAAAGTTGCTCTTCAATCGACCCCATCGGGTCATACAACGCAGCTATTTGTCTACCCGCAAGACATTGGTGGCGGGGGTGACTTCAATGATACAGGTATCGACAAAATGACCTAACCTCATTTAACCAACCTAAAAGTTAATAGAAACTCCAGGCCAACGACCCCAACGGGGTCATACAATAAAGCGATGGGTATCACCCATCGCAGAAAAGCCACACAAGAACAGCACCCTGAAGGGGTGCAACAAAAAGCCGCGCGGGTTGAAGTCAAGCAAATTGTACATCGTAAATGTCCATAAAAAAACGATAATTTGCCGCCACAGCGCAAAAATCAGAACCCTGAAGGGGTGTAACAACAAGCCGTACCCAATAACCCGAATTATATCCTCTTATACTTCAGCCTCACCGAATTTCCGATTACCACCAGGTCTGAAAATGCCATGAAAAAAGCAGCCGCCATGGGATTTAAAAAACCGAGGGCCGCCATCGGGATGGCTACGATATTGTACGAAAAAGCCCAGAACAAATTTTGCCTGATAGTGGTAACGGTCTTTTGACCCAGTTTGTGGGTGTTGACCAAAGTGTCTATTTTTTCATTGAGAAGTACGAGGTCTGCGGATTGCATGGCCAGGGTGGCAGTGGATGAAAAGGCGATTCCAATATCTGCCCGCGCCAGTGCTACCGAGTCGTTTACGCCGTCGCCTACCATGGCCGTTAACCCCTTTTTGGTATAGTCCTCGACGACTTTCAGCTTTTGCTCCGGACTGTGCATGGAGTAGTAGGTGTTAATGCCCAACTTTTCCGCCACTTCCCGGGTGGTCTCCTCGCGGTCACCGCTCAGCAAAATGGTCTCTATGCCTAGCTTGTTGAAGTATTGAACAGACTCTACAGCTTCCTCTTTCAGCTTGTCTGCCAGTGTCAGCTTCGCTATTTCGCGGCCGTCTTTTTTCAGTGAAATCCTGTGGAGACCGTTGGAACTACCCGCCGCTCCACCAATGGAGTACATTTCCCCGGTCGGGGAGTAGCCCTTCACTCCGTATCCCGCTATTTCTTTGATATCCTTGATTTGGTAACTGGTGTCGGTCCACCCCTCTTTGGTGAAGTGATCGTTGATGGCCCGCGCCAGTGGGTGGTTGCTGCGCCGCTCGAGCTGGTAGATGACAGACAGTGCTTCGGACTCCATTTGACTGTCTGTAAAATCGATGCCCTCAAAAGCAAAATTGCCCTCTGTCAGGGTGCCCGTTTTGTCCAACACGAGAAAGTTAATGCCCACGAGTCGCTCAAAACTATCCCCGCGCCTCGGTAAAATTCCCAGTTTGGCAGCCCTGCCTACGCCCACCATGACAGCCGTCGGAGTGGCCAACCCCATGGCACAGGGACAGGCAATCACCAGGACAGCCACCGAGTTCATTATGGCATTTTGAAGGGGGATTTGTACCAAAAACCACGAAATGGTAAAGGTGAGGATGGAGATTAGTATGACCAGAGGAACGAATACGGCACTTATTTTATCCGCCAAAATCTGGAGGCCCGACTTGCTGTTTTGCGCGCTCTTGACCAGCTTGATCAGTTTGCCGAGAAAGCTGTCCCCTCCAACCGCCTTGGCTTTGATGGTCACATTTCCATTGACGAGCAGGGATGCCCCCACCAGTGAGTCTCCTTCTTTTTTGAAAACGGGCATGGATTCGCCGGTGAGCAGGGATTCATCAAAATTTCCGTGTCCCTCTGAAATGACCCCGTCACAGGGCACCTGGTCACCCTCGTTAACCAGCAATTGATCTCCTACTTTTATTTCCGAGGCTGGAATCTTTCGGGTACTGCCATCCTCTGTCAGTTTGAGGGCAAAAATTCGCTGGAGTTTTATCAGGTCGTTTATACTCGAAGTAGTGGACTTTATGGCTCTTTTTTCAATGAAGTTTCCCGCCAAAACCAGGGTGATAATGGTGGCTGCTGTTTCGTAAAAGAGGTAATTGGGCTCGTTGATGATGGTCCCGGTTAGAGAGTAAAAAAATGCGGCCGTGGTCCCCATGAAAATCAAGACGTCCATATTGGAAGTGCCACTCCGTAAAGCGCCCAGGGCACTGGTCCCAAAGTGCTGCAACCCTATCAGGTAAACCGGCAGGCAGACGATCAACTGGAAAAACCGGTCCATAAAAATATCGGGCATGGGCAGCGGGGTCATCATCAGCATGTGACCCAACAAAAGGGGCAGGGTGAAAATGGTCGCAAGTATGAGTTTCCATTTCAAGCTGAAAACCGGCTCTTTAGCTGCTTGCTCATCCCTAACGCTGAATCCGAGTTGTTGTACAGCCTTTTTTAGCTGGTCCACTATGCCCTTTCTACCCTCTTCCACGGTAAATTCCACCTCACCCGAAGCGAGGTCAATGTAAATGTTGTCCGCCCCGCACTTCTCGAGTTGTTGCCGGACTTTCTGAACGCATCCACCGCAGCTCATCCCCTCCACGTTCCAGTCTATGTTTTTCATTCTCCTGATTTACTTTTCATTAAATTTAATACAGCCCAACCGGGATTTATTATCCGAAACCGGGCAATTTGTTTTTGGTTGGGTTGCATATTGGCAAAACCCGGAGCCTTTTCCAATGACAAATCTCGCAAGTTGTAAGCTTTCGGTAATGCTATTTTTGAAAAATTGCAATAAAAAGGCCACTGAACGGATGGAAAGGGTTGGAGGTGGTGAGGTTGAGTGGCCGGAAAATCGAACGTTTTTAAACATTAAAACTCCTTAATTGTTTGCTTACAGAATCTATTGACAAGGATTCGACCTGAACCTATTTCGCAACTAAAAATTTGATAACGATGAAAAATCTATTGACCACTTTAAGTATGGCACTTTGCGCTGCTTTGCTGTTGACTTCCTGTCAGGAGGCAACTGATACTCAGAGGGATGCAGACAATGGTCCCAATGCACAGGCAGTGGCGGACAACAATGAAATTTATACCCTGCCTGATCTGGCCTACGACTACGACGCCCTGGAACCGCATATCGATGCAAAGACGATGGAAATCCATCACTCGCGTCATCACCAGGCCTACATCAATAATTTCAACGATGCAATTGCCGGAACCCCGCTCGAAAATATGAGCCTTGAGGAGATTATGAAAAACATCAGCGAACACAGCATGACCGTTAGAAACAACGGTGGAGGCCACTACAACCACGCTTTGTTTTGGGAGGTGATGTCCCCGGATGGAGGGGGAGAGCCTGAGGGTGATTTGGCTGCTGCCATTGACGAGGCCTTCGGTTCTTTGGAAAACTTTAAAGAGGAGTTCCATAGACATGGTATGACCCAGTTTGGAAGTGGTTGGGCCTGGTTGATTGTGGATGAGAATGGCGACTTAAAGGTCACGCAGACTCCCAATCAGGACAATCCGCTCATGGATGTGGTGCCTGATGACGAAAGGGGTACGCCTATCCTCGGAGTTGATGTTTGGGAGCACGGTTACTACTTGCATTATCAAAATCGCAGAGGAGATTATATAAACGCATTCTGGAATGTAGTCAACTGGGATGCAGTGAGCGAAAAATACCAGCAGGCTTTGGCCAGTTAAACTTTTTTGCAAAAAGTCACCGTTAATTGATCGGAAGAAATTACCTTTGCGTTCCGAAATTAAATGGTGGCTATAGCTCAGTTGGTTAGAGCACCAGATTGTGGTTCTGGGGGTCGTGGGTTCAAATCCCATTAGCCACCCACCGAAAAACGAAGGTCCGGAGTAACTCCGGACCTTTTTTAGTCTGCCTGACCGGCTTCCTTCCGACGATCTATTTCCCGCTTTATCATTTGGTATTCCCTTCCCATTTCTCCGGTTACGGCCGTGTTTTCTTCAGCCCTTCTCACCAGATAGGGGATTACTTCATTTACCGGGCCGTAGGGCAAGTACTTAGATACATTGTAACCCGCTTCGGCGAGGTTGTAGGTGATGTAGTCGCTCATGCCGTAAAGCTGGCAAAAATTGAGGTGGGGGTGGTCCCTGGGCAAACCGAGCTCATCTATTTTTTTGACCATTATTTCCGCGCTCTTCATATTGTGGGATCCATTGCAAAGCGCAATCTCCCGGTACCGGTCAATGCAAAAAAGCACAGCGAGGTCGTAGTCCCTGTCCGTATCCTCCTTGGTGTCGTGAATAGGGGAGGGATAACCCCCTTCTCTCGCCCAGCGCCGCTCTTTTTCCATATAAGCTCCGCGTACGAGCTTGGCACCAAGCAGGTAATTCGATTCCCTCGCTTTTTCATAGAGACTTTTGAGGTAGTCCAGTTTGTCTTTTCTGTAGAGTTGAAAGGTGTGATATACCACCACCCGCTCGCGGTTGTGTTTTTCCATCATTTCCTCGACCAGACTGTTGATAGTCCCCTGAATATTGGTCTCTTCCGCGTCTATCATTACGGCCACATCAGTTTTTTTTGCCGCCGCGCAAATGCTGTCAATCCGGTCTTTTACTCTTTGAAATTCGGCTTTCTCCTTTTCGGTCAGGGAGCTTTTGTCGCGCTGGTATTTCCTCAGCAATTCTGTCCGCGCAAGGCCTGTGATCTTCGAACTGATATACGGTACCGCTTCATGTGAAACGGCAAACTCCAGTGAGGCCCTGAGGTTGGCCGCTGTTTTGTCAAAATCCGATTCTGCTTCCCTTCCCTCGGCCCCGTAATCCAGAGTGGTTTTTATCCCGTATTTGTGGAGGTTGGAAATAACCGCGAGGGCTTCATCCAGGGTCCGGCCTCCGCAAAATTGCCTGAATATGGTTTTTCGCACTATCTTTCGCGCAAAGGGGAGATTCCACTTCACTGCTTTGAGTCCAAGGGTTGAGCCGACCTTTGAAAGCCAGGCGTGGCTCATCAGGCGGAATAAAAACTCCATGGATTCGAGCTCTTCGTCGCTCTTCGAAGCGAATGCTATGCGCGTATCTTTAAGGTTCGGTTTTGACATTATTTCTTTTCTATTGGTTGTAGTTGAATAAAAGCCTCCTGCCAAATCTGCCAGGAATGCTCTGCCTGGTTGATTAGCATTTCATAGCCGTTTTTGGTCCTGCAACCCCGCTCTTTTCCGCGTTGCAAAAACAGGGTCTCGGCGGGATTGTAAACCAGGTCGTACAGGATTTGCCCCGCTTTCAATTGGTCATAAGGTATTTTGGGGGCTTCTTCTGTTGCGGGAAAAGTACCGAGGGGCGTGCAGTTGACGATGAGACCATATCCGGAAAAACCAATTTCCCGCAACTTCTCGTAGCTAAAATCTCCCCGACCGGAACGGGAAACGGTCTTCACTGTCTTTCCCCTGTTTTCCAGGGCCGCAATTACCGCAGATGCAGCACCGCCCGTCCCGAGAACCAGCACTTTTTCAAACGCATTAAAGTCGTCGCGCAAAGTCAGTAGAAAACCGGGAGCGTCAGTATTGTAGCCCTTCCATCGCCCGTCCGGCAATTCGCAGAGCGTATTGGCACTTCCCGCAGCTTTTGCCCAGTCATCCAGCTCATCCATGGCAGCCGCTGCCTTCCGCTTGTGTGGGATAGTCACATTCACCCCCTTCAAGCCCCTCAACTCCAGCCATTTTTTTAAATCTCCAATCTCCCGCAGCGGGTAGGGCCGGTATTCCACCTTGCCTCCCAGACCACTACTCTCAATCTTCTGCTCAAAATAGGGCGGTGAAAAGGAATGCACCAGCGGAAACCCAATCAATCCTAATCTTATCATGGGGCTAAGATACTTATTTTGCTTCAGAAGATATAACTATGTGCAGGATTGTATGGTTCGGGTGGGGGTAGGTGTAAATGAGGGGAGGATTGGCGTGACATTGACATTGCAGTAAGATGGTCTCAGTGCAAAGGTGTACCACCTGATTTTCCCCCAAATTCCCTATATTTGACCCATCACGCAATCTACCAGGTCAATGAAAAAGTCGAAGAGGCAAAAAAACTGCAGGATCAAAACCGATGTCGGCGGCATTGGGGGCGGGTGGTTGTTTGCGGGGGAAGGGGTGCATTCCGACTCCGGTTCCATCACCACCAACTACACCTTCAGCGGCGAGAAAATAATGGTGGAGATGATCCACAACTCCGACGATCCGGATGGTAGGGCTCCGGTTGATGTTATTAAGGGTGGAGCCACTTTTATCAATGAACTTACAGGGGCAATAATATCGGATTATGTGAGTTCAAATTTGAGTGTTTTTGATATCGAAACTCTTAATTTGTACCAGATGTGTCCGCAATTTGTACAAAGATTACGCGAGATATTTTATCGCCATATTGAAATAATAGAAGTCCCGTGCAGAGAGGATGGGTTTGATGATGATTCCAACCCCTCCAGTTGCAATGATGTTTTTGGAATGATATTGTCGTATGAAGAGGGAAATGAAAACCTGGGCGCGGAACCTCAATACAATGGAAACATTTCGGCCATCCAATGGAGTACAGGGGAATACGGGGAGTTTGGTTTTGGATACTGCTACGATGCCCTTAACCGCCTGACTGCAGCCCGCTTTGGTGATTTTTCATCCAGTGAGGCCCATTACCGGCACTTCGATACCGATTACCAGTACGATCTGCGGGGTAACTTTGAGCACATCATGAGAAACGGATTTATAAGTCCCTATCAAGGGGGCACTTTTGTATATGGTGCGATAGATGACCTGGATTTTACTATACCAGGTGGCTCCAACAAACTTTATTCGGTGGAGGATTTTGTGACCTCAAATGACATGGGTTTTTACGCACCGGGGGGGACAGCGGCCTATAGCTACGACATTGCAGGCAATATGACGACCGAGGGTCGGACCGGTGCGCTGATACAATACAACCACTTAAATCTGCCCTCCTCGGTGCAGGGAATTACGCATATTGTGTACGATGCAGAAGGGCGAAAGCATCTGCAAGATCACCTCCACCCGTCTGACCCGAATCACATGGTGTCGCGAAATTACTTTGACGGTATCATATATGAGGACGGGGAACCTGCTGCCATTCTCTTTGAAAAAGGCACCATCGTACCCGATGCCACCACTTCCACCGGCTGGCGGTATAAAATTTCTGTTAGAGACCATCTCGGCAATACCCGCGCCGTCATATCCGACCTCAACGACGACGGAGTACTGGACTTAGATAGCAGCACCGATCCGTCGGAGTTGTTGTCTATACACAATTACTATCCGTTTGGCATGGAAATGCAGGGCCCCTGGATGCAGGACCATCCGGCTTCCATGGACTATCTGTACAATCGCAAGGAATTCAACTTCCGCGGCAGCCTCGGTTGGTACGACTACGGGGCACGGTGGTACGATCCGACGATAGGGAGGTGGAATGCCGTGGATCCGCTGGCGGAGAAATATGC
>SKLY01000283.1 GCA_007121335.1 Saprospiraceae bacterium
GATAATAGCATTCGCAAATTTATACTCCAGCAGGCTTATGGAGTTGTTGATGGTTACCTGAGGATCCACTCCGGGTACTTCATTTTCAAGAAGGTTAACAGCGATCTGTCTGTTTCTAAAGTAAAAAATGGCGTAGGGATAAATAATCCGCTCGCTGGATTCGCCATGATCAACTACCCGCATGGAGACCGGAAAAATTTCTTGTTGTGCCAGTTCTTCACGTCTCAAATTCACCTCTTGAGTTTCTCCTTCATTGGGGTCTTCAAAGTCGAATTCGATATTTGGGTTGATGGCCCTGAACCTTTTCAGCATATCTTCAGTGCCTGATCTCAAACGCTGGAATCCAGCCGGAAAACTACCATCTAAAAGTACCCTGACATAGACGACATCTTCTACGTCCTCTAAGACATTTAAAGTGGGTTGGGTAAGGGTAAATCTTTTGTCCTCTGTTAGATCAATAAAGGTATAAACGTGGTTTCCCACCACATTTATCAAAATGAGGATGCCTGCTAAAAGACCGAGGTTAATAAGGTTTTTATACTTCTCCCGCATGTTATTATACCTGAGTTTTACCGTTGATTCTGAATATTGTAGTGAGCTATCGCCAGAAAAAATATCGAAGTAGTCAAAAAGTATATCAAATCCCGGGTGTCAATGATACCCCGGCTAATGGATGTGTAGTGGTTATCGATCCCCAGTGACTCTATGAATACATCCATACCGCCAAAAAACACAGGTAGCCTGCTTAGATAAAAGAAGCCGTAGTACATGAAAAAGCACAGAAAGGCGGCAAGCAAAAAGGCCACTATTTGGTTCCTGGAAACCGATGAAGCCAGTATCCCTATGCTGGTGAAAACCATTCCCAAAAAAAGCAAACCCAGGAAGGAACCCCAGATTGCTCCACTGTCGAGGTTCCCGCGCGGAGAACCCAATTCGTGCATGGTATAATAGTACAACAGCGTGGGTAAAATGGCAAAAACAACCAGTGTCATACAGGCGAAAAACTTACCGCCCAATATCTCTGATGTACGTAAAGGCTTAGTGGCTAATAGCTCAAATGTGTTATTGGACCACTCTTCCGAAAGACTTCTCATGGTGATAGCCGGAATCAAAAATATAAATATTAGGGGTGCGATGCTAAAAAGTGGATCTAGTGTGGCGAAGGGTTGGTGAAGCAGGCTTGTATCCGGAAACACAAACAAGAACAAGCCCGTCAACAATAAAAATACCACGATTGACAAGTAGCCAATTAACGAACTGAAAAAAGCATTTATCTCCTTGATGAAGATACTGTACATGATCGATCAAAAATTTACCTGAATAACTTTTTCGTCTCTAACATTTCTATGGAAAAGCGTCTCACAGTGTACCATTGCGTTATGCGGTTTTGCCGGTGAGTTCCTGGAAGACTTGTTCCATGTTTCTGGTCAGTTGATTCATCTCTAATATAACGTAACCGCGGCCAGTGCAATATTCAAAGACCGTTTGGCGAAAATCATCGCCCTCATCCTGTCGGCCTTTGATAAGCCATTCACCTTTTTTCACCTTCCTGGTTTCGATCAATCCGGGCAATCCCTCCAGGCCGTTATCGGGCAATTGTTGTTTGAAAACGATTCGCATGGAGACTGTTTGAGTTTCTTTATCCTGGCCCAAATCCTCAATGGAGGAGTCCATGACAAGCTTGCCTCTGTCGATAATCAGTACCCGGTCACAAATGGCTTCCACTTCCTGCATAATGTGGCTGGAGAAAATCACTGTTTTTTTCTCCCCCAGTTTTTTAATCAATCCCCTAATATCGACAATTTGATTGGGGTCCAGTCCACTGGTCGGCTCGTCCAAAACCAGCACTTCGGGATCGTGCAAAATAGCCTGGGACAATCCCACACGTTGGCGGTAGCCGCGGGACAGCATTTCTATTTTTTTGTGTTGCTCCAATCCGAGACCCGTCATTTCAATCACCTCTTCAATACGTTTTTTAGCATTTCGTATCCCATATATTTTGCAACAGAGCGAGAGAAACTCCCTGACATACATCTCCTTGTACAGTGGATTGTGTTCCGGCAAATATCCGATTTTTCGCCTTACATCCAGACTACTGGTCCGGGTATTCAATCCACAAACAGTGGCCTCCCCCTTGTCCTGTTGAATATAACAGGTCAGGATTTTCATGGTAGTAGATTTACCGGCACCATTTGGCCCAAGAAACCCAACTACCTCGCCCGGCTTAACAGTGAAACTCACATCGTCCACAGCAGCCTGTTCACCGTAGTATTTTGATAAATTTGCAACCTCGACTGACATTCGCAGTATGAATTGTATTATTTAATATGGACGTTCCTTTGATCCTTTCACCGAAGCTAACGCCGAAACCAGATCAGCTATTATAAAAGCGTCCTCTGCCCTTAAATCCCCCACACCATTTCGATGAAGTGCCTTCAAATAGGCTCCCGTCCCAAGTGATTGACCGAGGTCGTGAGCCAATGATCTGATGTAAGTGCCCTTGCTGCATTTCACCCTGAAAGACACATCTGGCGGTTCGAATTCCATGATTTCAAAAAGCTCTATGTTAACAGGTCTGGCCTCTATTTCGGTCGTCTTTCCTCTGCGCGCCATTTTGTAAAGGGGAACGCCCCCTTTTTTAACGGCTGAAAAAACAGGAGGTCGCTGTAAAATGTCTCCGGTAAATTTCCCGGCATGTTCCCTTATTGCCTCCACGGTCAACCAGTCAATATCTGTAATCTCTTCCTCTTCAGTTTCTCCATCGAACGATGCGGTAACAGCACCAAAGCGAATCTTCCCGGTGTACTCCTTTTTGCTGTCTATCCAACGATTTAAAGATTTTGTACCGGGGCCAATTCCAAGTACTACCAAACCCGTAGCAAGAGGATCAAGGGTACCTCCGTGACCGACTTTAACCTTTTTCTTACCGAGCAGGTACTTCAACCTGCCCCTGATTTTTGCAACCACATCGAAGGAGGTCCAATCCAGGGGTTTATTTACTGAGATGGTAAAGCCCTTCTCCGGGTCCGCCTTCCTTAAATCATCCAAAACCGTAAAGTGTTGCAAATCAGCCTATCGTTTTCCTATTATTACAATCTCACAGTTTCAAAAACTGCCCATGTCAAAATACCTTATAGTGCTTTGCTTTACATCCAATCACATTCGCATTAAACAATACAGAGATAAGAGTTTAGCATTAAAAACGGTACAAGGCATTATAGGATTCACATAATCCACTGGTGTAAGTAGCCCCCCAATGGTGCGTATCTACAAAATGTGCTCAACAATTATTTCTTTTTGAAAATGGCGAAAAACTGAAGAATCAAACCGGCCAGGATAAAGAATGGTCCAATGGTAATGCGCCTGTGGCTATAAATTATACTCTCATCCCAAACATCCGGTGAAGGCATACTGCCACCCATCATGAAAAACAAACCTATCGCGATCAGTCCGACACCTGCGAGCATCCATTTGAAGTTCTCCATTCCGAACAGCATGGGTTCTTTCTCCTTCACAGCGCGTTTGCGTCTTTTGGGTCTGGCGGGGGACGCTTTCTTCTTCTTGCCCGCTGTAGTAACTATCTTCTTTTTACCACTTTTTTTATCCTCGCTCATCGAATGTTATTTATTGATTACAAAGGTAGCATATATGTAGGATATAGCAAAAGTTATCTGTATTTAAGGAATTGGTTCAGAGTAAGCCAGGTACATACGAGACAAAACAGGCCAGCAGCTGCCGGGAGCCCAAGGCCGGTAATCAGTATCAGCTCCAGCTCAACCTCTTTAACCAATTTAATCAGATCCCCGTAGCCGAGTTGAATTATTCCACCAATAAGGGCCAGAGCAATAACACCGCTAAGAAATCCAAGAAAAAAAGATTTGAGCAAATAAGGTTTTCTAATAAAAGTTCGTGAAGCTCCCACCAGCTCCATGGTTTCAATCTCTCTGCGATCTGAATAAAGAGCCAGCTTGGTTGTATTGTATATGAGAACTACGGAAAGCAATAAAAATAAGCCGCCAAATCCCGCAAACCACCACGCAAGGGTCTCAAGATTGCTATGGAAATCAAGCACCAAACGATCCTGGTAGTGAACTTCCACCACCGCATCCATGTCGTCCCTTATTTGCCTGCGCATCACACTCAGTTCCGCAGGCTCAAACCATTCGTGGTGCACATTGTAAATCACCATGTGGCTGAAAGGACTCGCTCCATCCTCCCACCAATCCATTGTTCCCAGGTCTAGTCCCAGGACTTCCAGAGCTTCTTCAGGTGGCAAATGCCTGACACTGCCGGGCAAAATTCGCTCATCTTTACGAAGAAAATTAACCACCTCTTCCAACTTTTCCTCCCCCACCTCCATTTTCAGCTCAACTGCAATGTCGGTACTCTCCTTCAACCACTTTACCATCTCCCCGGAAAACAAATACGCAGCCCCTAGCAAACCAAGTATCAGCATTACAATGGTCGTACTTGTAAAGGGAATGAGGTAATTGGGTCGAATCCTTATTTTTCTCAGCACTTTGTGCCACTTTTTTGATGAAAAACACTTAAATGAGTCCACTCCTTTAACCTGTAGAAATCATCCTTTCGTATCCCTGGCTATTTCTATCTCAATACCTATCTAATAGACAATTGCGACAGAATAGACCGTGCTGACAGGAAAACACCTACAGGTTAGGGTTTTTGCATATATCCAGCCAAACAAATTTCAGGGCCCAATATATAACCTTTTTTCATATCTGAAACGTTTGTCGGGGAAATTTTATAAGTCAGAAAGAAACTCATTGTAATTCGAATCTTACCTTTGAGGTAAATTTAGGACGATGAAATTATCGGAATACAAGAGATTAGGCATTTTGGAGGCCTATGTTCTGGGGGTATTGGACCCCGAGAGAACGGAGCAACTCGAATCAGATCTGGAGACCAATGTAGCCCTTAGGAGAGAATTAAACGAGGTTGAGGGACGGTTGGAAAATTTCAAGAAAAACTTTACTCGCACGGACCGGAAGAAAAAGCCCGCCACCGGCCCTTCCAAAAAGACACGCCCTGCAAGCAGTTCTAAAAACCGTCGCATCGTTACCGGTTTGTTGATACTTTTGGTCGTGGGCCTCACCTTTGTCTTTTTATCAACTCTGTATCAGAAAGCTGCTGTCCAGGGAGAATTGAGTGAAACCAACTTGCGTCTTTCCCAAATTTCAGAAAAAAATGAAGCCCTGATGGTTGACAGGAAAACCCTGGAAACCGGTCTTTGGAATGCAGTGGAAAGTTCAGATGCAGTGGTAAATCTCCGCGGTGGGGATGTATTCGGTGAAAGACCAACAGGGTATGTCGTAAAATGCCACCTTACCGACCGCTATATACTATTGATAAAAAATTTAAGTCCACCGGATGAGGGACAGTTTTATCAAATGTGGGGGCAAACGGGTACAAGCTGGAGGAGAATGGGAATGATCGCATTGGAGGATATGGACCCAGATGGAAGACGCCATACCTTTATATTTCCTCAACCGGCCACCGACCTGGAATTAATTACCCTGGAATCAACTCAGCCTCCGGATAGCCCGGACAGAAGTGCAGTTGTTTTCCAAAGGTAAAGCATATTTCAACGGTTGTGATTACCTCCTTGCTGGAATTCAACCACATTGAGCAGTAATTAACATTTATAAATTCAATTAAAAATCATACACATGAAGCTAACAGTAAATAACCTTTCCAATCATTTAGAGTATTCTGTAAAGAAGGAAAATGGCGCTGAGATCATTCTAAATGCCGATGGAAAGGGTATCAGTCCGATGGATGGACTTCTTGGTTGCGTCGCAGCCTGCAGCGCGGTGGATGTAGAACTTATACTGGAAAAAATGAGGCAAAAATTGGAAACCCTGACCGTGAAGGCAAAGGGAGAGAGGGCCGAGGATCAAACGCCTAAGTTTTTCCGAAAAATGCACCTGGAATTCAAACTGGGCGGTGATATTAAAAAATCGGCAGCAGAGAAAGCTGTGGGATTGGCCGTTGAGAAGTACTGTTCCGTGGCGAGTTCACTAAAGCCCGATATTGATATCAGTTGGAATGTAACCATCGAATAAATAGAAGACCTCAGGGGCAAAGAAAAAGGGGAGGCCTTTCGACTTCCCCTTTTGGCAGTGTGGTTAACACTTTTGCTTTCAATTGGACTAACAGCCTGGCTGCTACCCAATCAAATTCTAACCCCGTAAAGGGCTAAACATAAAACACTTATAATAACCTGTAGGCGTATGGATTACGTAAATCCGCAACACCCCATCTTATTAGTCGGCAATTTTTACGTTTACGGCATTGGGTCCTCTTCTGCCCTCCTGGACATCAAAAACCACTACATCGTTGTCCCGGATATCATCGATTAGTCCAGAAGCGTGAACGAAAATATCGTTCTCCTCGCCCTCTGCACGGATGAAACCAAAACCTTTTGAATCATTGAAAAATTTTACAACTCCTTTCTTCATTGCTAAAAAACTTTAAATATTAAAAAAAACTAAATACTAAACCTGTTGAGAGTTTGTCAACTTAAAGACTTGCAGGATATAAAGGGTTGTAAAATGGTAGGTAACTTATGTACTCCAACTTAATTTTTGCCAACTGGCAAAACAACCAGCCCCAATAGGGATAATCACAAACAAACTTAAATTTCAAACTACTGTTTCCTACTTATAGAAAACACAATAGAAACGCACGTTTTTAGAACGAATTGTATTAAATTACGCTTCTCTTCCCACAAAGATACAATATTTTTACAACTTGGGTAAACTATTTTTAATGGATGCACCTAAATCGCCCTGGATTGCTTATTTTCAGGGCGAAATATTTTATTCAAAAAAATTATCTGCGTATTACAGCACCGGTTCTAACCTCCGGTTTGTGAATTTGAATAAAGGCGACCTGTTCCATTGCGTGGCAAGAATTACACTGCAAAGTCATCAGTTCGAATGCTTCGTCAAAAATCTGTTTGTCCTCCTCTGCGATGGCATTGGCCATTTCGGGGATGACCACATCCATGAAGTGTTGACCTGAAGCTGCCCTGGCAGGTCTTCTTTCAAAACCATCCTCGATTGACTTCCTCATTTCATCCAATTGGTATTCCGCGTACTGCCAATTTTCATCCTCTCCTGCCCAGTACATTTCTACATATCGGTGATGGACATCCATCATAGATCGGGCAAAACCACCAAACTGTCCCGCCACTATCTCAAATTTTTCATCGGTTACTCCCCTCAACCAGCCATCAGAACCAACTGAGGTGGACCTTTCTTCAACAGGTCCTGCGCAGTAAATCAATAATAGGGAAGAAAACACAACCAGTAATACGTATCTCATGTCAAAAATTTTAGTTGAAATGTAACCAGAGGCAAATATAATAATTTGACTTGAAAATGGCAAAAACCGGAACAATTTATTTTCCTATACAAAACCTGGAAAAGATATTGCCCAGCAGGTCCTCTGAGGTGATGCCCTTTCCCAAAATTTCACCCAGGTAGTTCATAGC
>SKLY01000018.1 GCA_007121335.1 Saprospiraceae bacterium
AAAAAAATTGGATCGGCTTCACAATCTGAAAGCTTGCGTAAACCTCAGGTAATTTTTAATAATAACAACTTTGACAATGACCAGATACATTATAATTCTCATACCGCCTGTGCTGTTTTTGGCACTGACAATCACATCGCTAAACGCCCAGAACATTGGGGGATTTAAAGACAGCAGAGTGGGTGATCAGATGAAATTCGAGGAGCAGTTGGGTGAAAAATTCCAGTCAGAAACCTTCGCAGAACACCTTTACGAGCTGACAAAAAAGCCCCACATTGCCGGCACTGAAAACAGCGCCCGGGTTATTAAATACATTGCGGAGGTCATGGAGAATGCGGGGCTCAAGGTTAAATTGCACCCCTACGATGTGCTGCTGGGTGAACCCGGAGAAGTTAATATCACCATTGAGGGGGACCGGCCCATACGACTTCAAAACAAAGAGAACGAATTCGAAGAAGACCCCTGGAGTTCTCACCCGGATTTAACTCATGGATGGAATGCATATTCCGCTTCGGGAAAGGTCACTGCGGAAGTAGTTTATGTAAATTACGGTCGCATGGAGGATTTTGAAGAGTTAGAAGAAATGGGCATCGACCTGAGTGGAAAAATAGCACTGGCCAGATACGGGGGCAATTTTCGAGGTTTTAAGGCAAAATACGCCGAAGAAGCCGGGGCTGCAGGACTCATTTTATTCACAGACCCCTACCACAGTGGATTCAAGCGTGGAGAAGTTTATCCCGAAGGCAGGTTCAATGACGAAAGCGCCATTCAGCGAGGCTCTCTACTCACCCTGGAGTATTACGGAGACCCTCTGACGCCATTTGAGCCTGCGCTACCACTGGACCACCCCGACAGCCCTGAACGTCTGGAAATTGAGGATACCGATCTACCGAGGATCCCAGTGGCGCCTATCGGTTACGGAGCTGCAAAAAAAATACTTGAGCGGATGTCGGGTGATCCCGCACCCGATCCCTGGCAGGGAGGCCTTGACCTCGACTACGCCATTGAGGGCGGTAGCGATTTAAAAGTCACCCTGGAGGTGAATCAACCGTTGGAAATAAAGCGCATAAAAAACATCACAGGAAAGATAACCGGGAGCGAATACCCGGATGAGTGGATTATCCTGGGCTGCCACCACGATGCATGGACCTTTGGAAGTGCTGATCCAAACAGTGGAACAGCGATGTTATTGACGCTTATTGAAGGGTTGTCAGAAATGATGCAAGACGGCTGGCAGCCGCGTAGATCATTGGTTTTTGCGCACTGGGATGCAGAGGAATTTGGCCTGATAGGAGCGTCGGAATGGGTGGAGCACCACCTGGAAGAACTGATGGATAAAACAGTTGTGTACCTCAATGCAGACATGTCGGTTACAGGCCCTAATTTCCGCGCCGCTTCAACCCCTTCCCTGCACAGTGCCATAATGGAAGCATCTACCGCAGTAATGCACCCCGATACACAACTGACTCTGTATGATTACTGGTTGGGTGACAGCGACAGGCAGGAACCGGGAATTGGTAGATTGGGTTCGGGTTCGGATTTCGTACCCTTTATTCACCGCGCCGGTATTCCCTCAGCGCAAATAAGCATGAGTGGAAGCGTACCCGTTTACCACTCCAACTTTGACAACCTTCATTTTTACGAAACATTTATCGATCCGGATTACAAATACGGACCTGCGCTGGCGCACTTTTACGGGGTGCTTTCCACGCGATTTGCCGATGCAGATGTCCTACCGTTTGATCCCGTCAGAACTGCAGCAGCCCTAAACGGCATGAAAGAAGAACTCATCGAGCTTGGCGGGGAAGAAATATTTGACAACTCCAATTTTGGTGAATTGATCAGCCTTTTTGGAGAAACCGGCGGCTACTACCATAATGTCCTGCGTGACTTCACCTCCGGCAATCACAGCCCCCAAAACCTCAGGGCTGTCAACCGCATTTTGCTTCGAATGGAGCGCAATTTTATACTGGAAGAAGGGCTGGAGTTCAGACCCTGGTTGAGAAACCTCGCCGTGTCACCGGACCCATTCAGAGGCTATGCCGCCTGGGCCCTACCCCTCTACAGGTATTCCATCGAAAAAGACCTGCTGGAAGATGTGGTCCACATGCACCAGGTCCATCAAATTCACACTGAAATGCTCATGGAAAATGTTCGGGATATCTCTGCGCTGATTGATCTGCTGCTTCAGTAGGGAGCTTTTTCAGTTGTGAATTGGTGAGTCTGTGAGTTGGTGAGTTGTTTTTAGATCCGCCACCTTGATGTAGTCGGCAGAATAGCAATTCGCAGGGATTGTTGATTTTTAAAGAAGTTTCCCCGTGTACCATGCTGCGGCACCCCTTCAGGGTGCTTTTTTCAGGGGGGGGTGCGATAAGCAATGTCCATCTAAGCGTACGTGGGCGGCAAATCGCTTTGTTGTAATAGCCTCGTTGAGATCTTTGGCTTAGTTAAACAAACAACCATGGACGTCTATGATTTTACCGATTACGTCAATTAGTTCAGAGATATTCGTCATTAGAGCCTAAGAAAGCGCCCTGAAGGGGCAAAACAGCAAAGCGTCGGGTATCGCCCGACGCCAAAAGCGATACATAACCATTCACCCTGAAGGGGTGAGACAAAAATTAACGGGGTTCAAATTCCCACGGTCGTGCGTACATACAGATAGAGGAATTTGCGAGAAACCAAATCCCCACCATAGAATTACGTCAAGTTTTCTAATCCTTACCGGAGTAATAGAATTCTCGCCCAAAAACCACCCAATTCGGAATTCAGAAAAATCCCTTAAATCCATGATTTCACCGTATTTCCGGCAATTCCACCAACCTTACATCGGCGGATACACGAAGCTGGCCTGCAGTCCGAGTGGTATTCCAATCCACCAGTAAATGAGCAGGAATATAGTCCAGGCTATGGTGAATATGATGGAGTACGGAATCATCATCGATACCAGAGTACCGATTCCGGTGTCTTTCACATACCGTTGACAAAAAACCACCACCAATGGAAAATAAGGCAAGAGTGGCGTGATGATATTGGAAACCGAGTCACCCACCCTGTAAGCTGCCTGTGTGAGGTCAGGAGAAATTCCCAACTGCATCAACATCGGCACAAAAATCGGAGCTATAAGCGCCCACTTTGCAGAGGCCGAACCCACAAGCAGGTTAACCACCGTTGTCAGGAGAATAATTCCGACGATGGTGACCTGACCGGGTAATGCCAGCGCCTGCAGGAAGTTTGCACCTTTTATCGCTACCAAAAGACCGATATTTGACTTGCCAAACGCATCTATAAACAAGGCGCAGAAAAAGGCCATTACGATATAGTAAGCCATGCTGTTCATGGCCTTGGTCATACTGTCCACCAGGTCTTTGGAGTCTTTGAACATCCCGGACATAAAACCGTGTACAACTCCCGGAATGACAAACAGCAGAAAGATGAGCGGAACTATGGCCTGCATCAATGGCGCCTGAAAGGACACCAGCGAACTAATCTCGGGATTATCGTGATTCTGGTCTCGCAATGCGGAGGCCTCGGGCCAGGCCCAAATAAAAAGTCCGACAATGCCCGCAATCATAGCAACGCTACCCCAGATAAATGCTCTGTTCTCGCGGGGAGTCACCTTTTCCATCTTTGGCAATTCCTCCTCGTCGGCATCAATTTCTACATTGGTTAACCGGGGCTCAACGATCTTATCCGTGATATACCAGCCCACCATCACAATCAAAATGGAAGAGATTGAGGTAAAAAACCAGTTATTGAGCGGGTTGATCAACATATCCTCGTCGTATATCTGCGCGGCTTCCTGGGTAAAGCTCATCAAAAGCGGATCTATACCGGAGGGAATGAAGTTGGCACTGAATCCACCACTCACACCCGCAAAGGCTGCAGCAATCCCGGCCAGTGGATGCCGCCCCGCAGCGTAAAATATAACCCCTCCCAGCGGTATTACCAGTACATATCCGGCATCTGCCGCGGTGTGACTTACAATGGCCACAAGTATCAACATGGGTGTCAGGAGCGAATTGGGAGTGAAATTCAATAATTTTTTCAAACCCACATTGATAAAGCCGGAGTGCTCAGCCACGCCCACACCGAGCATTGCGACCAACACTATACCCAGGGGTGCAAAAGTCACGAACACGGTTACCATTGTGGCCAGAAACTCTGCTAAACTCTCCCCCGTCAATTGATTTTGAACTAGCAAGGCTTCCCCCGTCCTGGGGTCAATTTCGCCAAAATCAAAAGGGGCCAAAGCCGCTGAAAACACCCATACGATCACCATCAGGTAGAAAAACAACATCGCGGGGTCGGGCAACTTATTTCCCGTGCGTTCAATCCAGTTCAAAAACCGATCTACCAAAGATTTTTTCTTCTTCTCTTCGCTCATAATATTTTTGACTTAGTTGAATTCAGTGGCGTAATATTAGAAGTTTTTCGTGAATTATAAAAAAACCACTGGCTCATAAGCACCTCTTTTGGACAAAAAAAGTGGCAAAATCCAGGGCGTAACTATACCAGATGGCAATTACATCTTATTGGTTTTCAACGAATAAAAAAAGGGCGGAATTTAATTTGACGAAGGATCAATTTCCACAATAATTTTTCCGCGAGTCCTCCCTATTTCGTTCTCAGAGATGGCATTTGCAACTTGCTCCAGGGGGAAGGTTTTGGATATGGTCACCCGGATTTCTCCACTGTCCATTTTATCCAGTAACCAACTCATTTGTTCCCTGTCGAGCCTTAATATATAGGTCTTGCATTTTTTGGATGAAAAAACCGAGGTTAAAGCCTGGCGCAAGAACATCACGGGGTCCGGCATGGTATTGACATAGATACCTTTGGGCTTTAAAAGGGGCTTGATAGTCTTCCAACTGTGTGCATTCACTGCATCAAATACCAAATCAAATCGCTCCTTTAACTCTGTGGGGTTTTCTACCGTGTAATCGACCACCTTTTGGGCACCAAGTGACTTCACATAATCCACATTCGGAGTTGAACAAACGCCGGTAACCTCAGCCCTCAGTAGATTCGCAATTTGAACCGCAAAAGAACCAACTCCTCCCGACGCGCCAATTAAAAGTACCTGGCTTCCTTCGCCTACTTTCCCCTTTTCGGTCAGGCATTGCAGGGCGGTTATTCCACAAATGTAAGATCCAGCCGCATCCTTAAGAGAAACAGCAGAGGGTATTTTGCAACAATTGGCTTCAGAGACTTTAACAAATTCGCTGTACGCGCCCCCTTTCAAGCCTGTTGTGAGCACAACTCTGTCACCTGATTTGAGTCTGTCCACCTTATTTCCCACCTCTGAAACTACTCCGGACGCCTCAGAACCGAGACCCATTGGGAACTTTGAACCAGTCACCATTTTCATCATCCCGGATCGCACTTTCCAATCCAGGGGATTGACACCTGCATAACTGACCTTAACCACCACTTCTTTTTCACCGGGTGTTGGGAATGATCCCTCCACCAATTCGACCACCTCATATCCACCGAATCTATTAATTTCTGCCTTTTTCATCTGGTTTAATTTTTTATCAATTATCGGCTTCGTCTCATACTACTACAAAAAGTTCTGATATTGAAAGAAGAATACTCCGCCTATGATAAACAGGTGAATGATCTCTGCAGTGAGCGGGTTTTCAATTCGAACGATGCTGTCCTGAAGCAATAAGGACAGGGGTAGAGCCACCAAAACCATGTGTTGCAATTCGACCCCTTCAAAAAGCAGGGTGGAAGCAGAAAAGACCAGCAAACTCCAGTATAATATATCGATGTTCTTCTTGGACCGCAGTGCTTTTTTGGACATGTAAAACTGGTAGTTGACCAGCGCCAGTAAAATCGCTGTACTGAGGATTAAAAGTGGTACAAACGAGGAGGCCTCTATCGGAATAAAAGGAATGTAAAAATATACCGGGACTGCAAAGTGCTCGAGAAAAAGACCCGGATCCATCCCAAATGCGTACCCTAATGCAAAGGTCAGAAAGTAGGTAACCAAAAGACCGTTAAACATGAGTAACCAATCCTTTCCTTTCACCGGTTTTAATATAAATGCACCGATTATCACTATCAGCATCCCGGCTAAAAAAGGTGAGTAGAAAAGAGCAGCCACCCCGCTCCAAAATCCGGCATTAAAGAGTTTTCCCGTATCCTGATGTCGCTTGTAGGTTTGAAAAAGAGCATTCAGGGCAAACAGGAAAAATAGCATCCCCAGGCTAAGTGCACTCAGGTGTTGAAACTCGGGAAAAAAGCTGACAAAAATCAGGAAGAGAATACCCGGAAACAAGTTTATCTCACTTCCAATCCGATATACAATACTCAAACGGTTAATCAGTATGGCCTGAAAAAAAATCAGAAACACATAAAAAACCGAAGACCAAAACGGGTACTGCGTCCAAAATGGCTCAATCCACGAACTGAAAATACCGTCTGAGTCCGTATGCACTGCCTCCCTATCCCTGAAGAAAACACGGTGATTCAACACCAGGGCGTAGGGAAACAGCATTAAGCTGTTAAACAATTGATTGGACTTGAAGAATTGTAGCACTTTGCAGTGGTTTCTTTTGAGCAATACTGCGTCAAAAGTATAAATTTTTTCGCGCGTGTGCTAATTACGACTAAAATTCAGCCGCGGCTCCAGTTAAAAACCTCTTCCGATAATGTGATCAACAGCACCCTTGAATAAATCAACGCAGGTTATCAATCGTCAAACAGGTAATATTCCACCAGCGTAACAAAATCCTCCGGATTATCCACATCCCGGGCTCCCACCTCATAAGTTTCAATGAATGGTGGGTCGAATTGGAGATTGTTTTCTTCCAGATACTGGCGAATAGCCCGATGTGCTTCTACTACTTCTTCGACCGGACCGTAATGTCTGGCAGAGACGACCTCTCCCCGTCTTAAGAATTTTATATCCAAATTTTGAGGTGGTGTCTGCAAATCCCTGTCAATCCTGACTGCAGCGGCGATATCGGCCATTTCCTCATCTGCGTTTAGGTCGTAATACAAAGTGGAAAAGGGGAATCGCCTCAATCTCTCCTGTTGAACAAAATAGTCGAGTCGTGGGAAGTTCTCTTTGCTAAACTCATTCATCTCTTCAAATGGCCTCCTACTTCTCACAAGCAAATAATTGCGCTCAATGACGGGCTGCCTTTCGATGTAGAAACCATCTATCAGAGCTACAAAATCAGACTCCGCCTCTTCCTTTATAGTCTCCATAGTTTCACCCAACATATTGGTCCAGCGACTTCCCGGTCCAAAAATCCATCCCACAAATCGGCTCCAACCACTTTTTTGAAGAACTGAGAAGGTGTTGATAGCAGTTCCCTCACTGGTAGAAGTCAGGAAAAAATTAGTGTGGACGGAATGCCGCAGGGGCTTGTAAAAATGCATATTAACACTGGCTGCCACCTCGGACATGGCAGCTTCATCCACTGCGAGTCTGCCGTGACCCTTTCC
>SKLY01000180.1 GCA_007121335.1 Saprospiraceae bacterium
GCATTGGAGGGATTGAATTCCATCCTGAAATACACATCCCATTGCAGGCTGTCCTCCAGTTCGTACTCAAAATAAACAGTGGATTCCCCGGCCTGGACATCGTTGAGTTGTAGTTCTCCCAATGGGTTTATGATAAAATTATCGACATCGCCCTGCCAGTCAATGGCACCTCCCGTCAATTCATCCCGGTCGAAGCGGTCGATGATTTGGGAGTTGAGAAGTCCTCCGATGAGGAGGAATAGTGACAACAACACGAGTTTTTGCATGGGCCCGGTTAGCTTTTGAACCTACAAGTGTACACCAAATTGGCGAAAAAAAGAACAAATCGAACAGGTTTTTGTGTAAAATAGCAGATATCTCATACCTTCGTATTCGCTGAAATTTAAAGCTGACAGATTGCGTTAAGTTTCATGTGACGAAGAGGCATTATTGCCTTATGATATGTACTGACCCCTGCGATGGCAGGGAATGCGATTTTGCAACGGACAGAAATTGACTGATATGAAAAAGAGACTGGTGTTATGGGGAGAAAACCCCGAGAAAGAAAGAGTTCTTGTAGCAATTGGATACGATGGAAGTGAAAGTGCTGTTAAGACCTATATTTTCCCTGAAAGTGTTGCTACTGAAGAGTTTGTCAACCAAATGATGAACCTTTGGAGAGAGGGCAACGAAGTGCCATTTCCCGACTTGAAGGACGAAATGGAAGTAAAGATTACCGAGGCGGACAATCTTATCCCCGAGGGCTATTCCACTGAGCGCGACGATTTGATCGACAAGGCCAAGGCTGAATGGGTTTACCTGTTTATGTCTGAAAAACTGGCCTCCGTCTATAAGGGCGAACTGGAGGAAATTGGCGATAAGATTGAAAATGCCCGACGCTTTGAACAAACCCACTGGGATGAACTGAAGAATTTTTGGGAAAAAGTGCAGGAGCAGATCAGGGAGAAAAACCTGTTTCACACCCATTACAAGTCCCTGCGCGAAAGTGTCAATTCCCATTTTGACCGCCTCAAAGAACTCCGAAAAGAACTGGACGAAATTCTGAGAAAGGATTCCGAGAGTAAGCGGGATGAATTTTACGCTGAACTCAGTGAAATCGAGAAAAAAATAGAAGAGGGCATGGGCCTCAAGCCCCTGTTCGAGGACCTCAAAGATATACAGCGTCGGTTCAAAAACTCCAAACTGGTCCGCGACCACCGAAACAAGGTGTTTAAAAGAATAGACGGCCTTTTCAAGGTGGTGAAGAAAAAGCGTTTTGGTGAAAAAGCCACCAAACCCGGTGCAAGTAGAACCCAGCGCCGTTACGACGGTTTGATCAATGCCATTAAAAAAATGGAGAAGTCAGTTGACCGGGACAAAAAAGAACTCGATTTTCAGGACAAGAGAATCGAATCCACTGCAGGCCAGTTGGAGTCCCAAATCCGCAAGGCCAAGATCAAAATGATTGAGGAGCGAATGAGATCCAAGCAGGTGAAGTTGGACGAAATGCTGGGCATCAAAGAGCAGCTGGAAGACCGCCTCAAGGTAGAGAAGGAAAAGGAGGAGCAGAAAAAGCGCCAGGCTGAGGTAGAAAAACGGAAAGAGGAGGCCAAAAAGAAGATCGAGGAAGAGATGAAGGCCAAAAAGGAGCAACTCAAAGAGGAGGAGGACAAAATCAAAAAGGCGGCCGAATCACTTGGTGCTGATGCAAAGCAGAGCAAACCTTCCACAAAGCAGGATACCAAAATTGAAGATGCCAAAGAAAAAAAGGCCGGGGATAAAACCAGCGCTGAGAAATCATCCGGAAAACCAAAGTCCGAATCGGCTGAAATGGACAAGATCATCGCCTCTGCTGCTGCTCTGGCTGAAACCATAAAACAGGGAGACACCTCAGAAGAAGAGTAATTCCCTGAGATTTTTGGTCATCGGGCTTTGTAGGCTCATCATGTAATAATTCAATTGGCCTCTCAGCATTCAATTGAGTGGTGGTAAACTTTTAACTGTCAATGCTCCCATTACATCTGGATTTTAGCTTTCCCCTTGAAGACCCGGTGTTGGTCTTCGCCCTGGTACTGGTGATTATCCTGTTTTCCCCAATCGTACTCAGTCGATTTAAGATCCCCTCCATTATTGGATTGATACTGGCCGGGGTCATTATCGGGCCAAAGGGCTTGTCCATTATCGCCTCGGACGAAGCCTTCCGGTTATTTGGAAGTGTGGGTCTTTTGTACATCATGTTCATGGCCGGGATTGAGGTGGACATGAACGATTTTAAGAAAAACAAATGGCGGTCCTCCTACTTCGGCCTCAATACATTTATCATACCGATGGTACTGGGTAGTCTTGTCGGGTACTACATATTGGGATTCTCCTGGCAATCAGCTATTTTGCTCGCCAGTATGTTTGCATCCCACACCCTGCTGGCCTATCCTGCAGTGAGCAAAATGGGGATTTCTAAAATACCGGTTGTTAATATCACCGTAGGTGGAACTATTATTACCGATACCCTTGCACTACTCGTTCTCGCAGTAATTGCAGCCATGAGTCAGGGGGAGATTACCGAGACGTTTTGGATCACCCTGGGGGTTTCATTTCTTATTTTTGCACTCATTGTGATGTTCGGATTTCCCCCGGTGGCGCGTTGGTTTTTCAGGAAGTACGACGACAGCGTAAGCCAGTACATTTTTATCCTGGCCATGGTTTATCTCGCTGCATTTTTGGCTGAGTTTGCCGGTTTGGAAACCATCATCGGTGCCTTTTTTGCCGGACTGGCACTCAATCAACTCATCCCACACACCTCGCCCATGATGGGCAGGATAGAGTTCGTGGGTAACGCCCTTTTCATCCCCTTTTTCCTCATATCAGTTGGTATGCTGGTCGATGTCAGGGTTTTGTTTTCCGGCTTTGAGGCTATTTTGGTTGCTATAGCCATGACCGTGGTGGCACTGGGCGCAAAATGGTTGGCCGCATGGGTCACTCAGAAAACCTACGGTTGGAACGACAATGAACGCAACCTGGTGTTCGGTCTCTCAGTTACTCAGGCTGCAGCTACACTGGCCGTTGTTTTTGTCGGGGTGAATCTCGGACTCTTCAATGAGGCTGTATTGAATGGCGCAATCATTATGATACTGGTCACTTGTCTTATTGGATCTTTTTACGCTGAGAAAGCGGGAGCAGAAGTAGCCAGAGAGGAGAGTGAAAAGACCCCGGAAATTGAACCGGTGGACCAGCGAATTCTCATCTCCCTGCACCGGGAAGAGCGCATCAAAGCACTCACTGATCTCGCTGCCATGCTGAAAAACCCAAAAAACAAAGAGCCCCTCTACACCCTATTTGTAGCAGAAGACGGCGAGCAGTCAAGGGAAAATGTGGCTATTGGCAACAAGGTGCTGGATAAAGCGGTCAAGTACGCCGCTGCATATGAATTGGAGACCATTCAGGAAACCCGGGTCGATAAGCAAATTGCAACCGGCATCCAGCGGGCTGCGGGCGACATCCACGCCACTGAACTCGTTATGGGCTGGTCCGGGAATAAATACGACGAATCCCGGATGTTTAACGATATGGTGGATAAGCTGATCAGAAAGGGAAACCGCACCCTCTTTATCTACAAACCCGTACACCCCCTCAATACCCTGAAGAGAATCGTGGTTGCGCTGAATCCCCATGCTGAAAAGGAAACCGGATTTGACCTCTGGATGTCCAGATTGTGCAATTTGAGTAAGCAAACCGGCGCCCCGCTGGTCATTTTCTGCACCCAGGCTACAGAAGCAGCAATGGAGGGAATTTTTGAAAAGCGTATTGGTAAAACAAGCAGAAAATACAACCACTGGAGCGGTCACGATGATGTACTCATGCTTGCGAGAACCATAAAGGACGACGATTTACTCTTTGTCACACTGTCGAGGGAAAAATCTCCCTCTTACACACCTTCGATCCTCGGTGTGCCGGGCTTGTTGGCGCGCAATTTCCCAGGGATCGATATGGTTTTTGTCATTCCTCAGGTAGAAAAAAAGGATGGCGACCTTCCAAAACCTCCTGAAGAATACAACCCCAGCCAAAGTATAAGCTGGGGATATCACCTGTATCGCACCGGAAAGGCTGAATAAGGCATCGATTGAAACCTCATCTCTGCTTATTAAAGGGGTGGATTCAAAGTACTAAATGATGAAGTCGGAAAACAGCGAGAGCACAAGTCTGAATAAATTTATCAGTGATACCGGCAGGTGTTCGAGACGCCAGGCGGATGAAATAATTCGTGCCGGCAGGGTCCGCATCAATGACGTGGTTGCCAGACCGGGCAACAGGGTGGAGCCCGGAGATAAAGTCACCATCGATGGTAAGGCAATCGAGGCTGCCGACAAATCCGGTTACGTTTATATTGCGCTTAACAAGCCCGTCGGCATTGAATGTACCACGGATCAGCGCGTAGAGGGTAACATCATTGATTTCCTTGGATACCCGGAGCGCATTTTTCCCATAGGCCGTCTCGACAAACCCTCGGAGGGGCTTATCCTCCTCACCAACCACGGCGATATCGTCAATAAAATTCTCAGGGCGCGAAATGCCCACGAAAAAGAGTACATCGTAAGTGTGAATAAACCCATTACCAGTGCTTTTCTGAAAAAAATGGCCACCGGAGTCCCCATACTGGACACCGTAACACTCCCCTGTTTTATCGAGAAAATCGACAAGTTTAAATTCAGGATGATACTGACCCAGGGGCTGAACCGACAGATCCGGAGAATGTGTAAAAAGCTCGGCTACGAGGTCACCGGCCTGAAGCGGGTGCGCATTATGAACATCAGATTGGGGGGATTGAAGACCGGTAAATGGCGGTACCTCAATAAGAGCGAACTCGGCGAACTGAAAGCAATGCTTCGCCACTCTGATAAGTGATATTGGTCTAATATCTGTAGATACGTACGGCCGTGCGTATTTGATCCCAAATCAACCGAAAATTATGATCCGTAGATACGCAGGACTTTGTGTCTTATCCCCTTTAATCTATTAATCATATTCCATCGTGATACTCCCTATGGTCCTCCCCGAGATACCCTTTATCTCAATTCAATTTGCACGGAATCGCCCACTTTCAGGTCCAGTAATTCTGTAGCGGAAAAATTATTGACCGCGATTTCAAGGTGATCGGAGGAGTTGAAGCGGCAAAGTATTTCTCCGTAGGGTACCTCCATGTAGTGGGTTTTCAGATTGCGGACGGGTTGGTGGTTTTTGAAGAAAATTTTAAAGTTGCGATCTCCTACCACCCGTTTAAACAAAGACCTGCTCACGTTGAGAGTCAAATTGCCAAAGTTGTCACAATAGGTCACCACTGCCCGGATGGTGTCGCTGCTGACCACTGGCTGTATTCCCAGTTTTTCATTGATTGGAACTTCCAGTTCGAGTTCCTCCGGATCCGGTTTGATAATGCGCGCCACAGCATTGCAGAGGGTCAACACCACCGGAAATTCCTTTTTGTAGTTTATACCAATGGATCCGGCTCTTTTGAGGTTTTGGAAAGCGATGGAAAAAAGGCCGTTGTTAGGCCCGACAAAGTAGTGCCCATCGTGCTCGAAAAACAATATCTCATTCTTCCAGTCGTAATGCGGCAGCACGCAGACAATGTGGACCGTACCTTCAGGAAAAGCCCGGTAGAAAGATCGAACGATAAAAGCTGCCTGATTAAGATCAAAGGGGTTTATACCGTGTGTGATGTCAAATATGCGCGCATGGGGAAATCGCTTCACCAGCAGCCCCTTCATTTGTCCCGTGGTGTAGCCCTTGTCCGACCAATCCGTTGTAAGTGTTATGTCCGGCATGATCAATTATTTTTTCAAAAGTAATAAGTTTTGGAAGAAATCAATGCACCAATTGCGCACAAACCACCTTCACCTGTACTATTTTGGAACTTGCAAAGGCCCTCAGGCGTTTTAATTTTGCGTGAAATTAATGTAACAGTGGTGCGTTTAACAACTTTTTTTGTAAAATTGTACCCTTGTAGTTAAGCGCATTTTAAGTAGTTGATACAGTTGCCCTGTGTACAATAAAATACCCGGCAGCAGTTAATTCTACAGTATTGTAAACTAAAACTAAGCAAATTATCAGACCAAAAGATTTTAGTGAGATAATTCTCAGCGTTGAAGGGGTGAATCCGGTTGACCTCTTCGGTGAAAAAAACATCAAGCTCAACTTATTTAAGGATGCCTACCCGGAATTGAAAATCGTGTCCCGGGGCAACCAGTTGAAACTAACCGGCCATAAAAAGCGCACCCAGGCTGCCAAAGCCGATCTCGAAACCATGGTGAGAATCCTCCGGGAAAATGACGACTTGCCGGTCCAAACCGTGCAGGATCTCATGGAGGGCGTGGAGCCTTTTTACGCTAAACAAAACAATGGACACGGCAACACCATCGTCCACGGAAGAGACGGGCGACCCATCAAAGCAAAAACCCGCAACCAGAAGAAACTCTTCGATACTTCGGAGGCCAATGACGTGGTATTTGCGGTCGGGCCGGCGGGTACTGGTAAAACCTATACTGCTGTAGCCATGGCTGTTCGGGCGATGAAAAACCGCATGGTGAAAAAAATCATCCTCACCCGTCCGGCAGTAGAAGCCGGCGAAAGTCTCGGTTTTTTGCCGGGGGATCTCAAGGACAAGGTAGATCCGTATCTCAGACCGCTTTACGATGCCCTGGATGATATGTTGCCCGTGGAAAAACTCAATTTCTTCATGGCCAACAGGATAATTGAGGTTGCTCCCCTGGCTTTTATGCGGGGAAGAACCCTCGACAACGCATTTATCATTCTCGACGAGGCACAAAATGCCACCACCACTCAGATAAAAATGTTTCTCACAAGACTGGGCCCATCGGCCAAGTGCATAGTCACCGGGGACATGTCCCAAATCGACCTGCCCTTCAGCCAAAAATCAGGCCTGGGAAGGGCCATCGACCTATTGTCGCCCCTGGACGGTATCGGTGTGGTTCGACTCACTGCGGAAGATGTAGTCAGACATCGCCTCGTAAAACAAATCATCATGGCTTACGACAAATCTGACAACGACCGAAAGGCCGCAAACAAAAAACGGGACAATCGCAAATCCGCCAGTAACGAAGAGGAGTGAAAATTTGAGAAATTGCATTGATAAAACAGTTGGAAATGGCGGATAGAATTAGGATAAGTATCGGTTGTAGATATGCATTGCCTTGCGTATTTGCTCTTCAGTAAAAAATCCGCCTTTGTACCGAAATCCACTGTCCCTCATTAAAAAAATCTACAACACCATTCAACATGAAAATATCCACCGTAGAATACCCGGGTGAATTGCGCACGAAGGCAGTACACCTCCGTTCGGGCAATGCCATTATTACCGATGCACCAGTGGATAACCAGGGCAAAGGCGAGGCATTTTCACCCACCGATCTTTTGTCCACTTCCCTGGCATCCTGCATGCTCA
>SKLY01000072.1 GCA_007121335.1 Saprospiraceae bacterium
AAAAAGCCATATCCCCCCGCGATATTCCTTAATAACAACTTTTTACCCCGATTTCAAGAACCTCCGGTGCATCAGAACACCCTTTGCACCTTTTTCAAAACCGCTCCAAAATACCGGCAATTCCTTGTCCTCCGCCTACGCAGGCTGTGACCATGCCGTATTTTTTATTCCGTCTTTTGAGTTCGCTGAGAATTTGGGTGGTCAACTTTGCTCCGGTGCAGCCCAGTGGGTGACCGAGTGCAATGGCGCCTCCGTTTACGTTCACGATGTCGGGATTGAGTCCCGCCTCACGAACAACCGCCAGAGATTGTGCGGCGAAGGCCTCGTTGAGTTCGATCAGGTCGATGTCATGCAGTTTCAAGCCTGCAGATTTCAGGGCTTTGGGGATGGCAGCACAGGGGCCGATTCCCATATACAGCGGGTCCACGCCCGCCACCGAGCAGGAAACCAGCCTTCCGATGGGCTCCAGTTTCAGTTCTTTGACCTTTTCTTCGCTCATCACCAAAACAAAAGCAGCCCCATCCGAGGTTTGGGATGAATTTCCGGCGGTTACGCTTCCCTTTTTGGCAAAGACGGGCCGGAGTTTGGACAGCGCCTCCATAGAGGTGTCAGTTCGGACCCCCTCATCCACTTCCACGGTATTGGTTTTTTCGACCCTTTCACCGCTTTCAACAGTGACTTCGGGCACTTCGACCGGGATGATCTGCTCCTTAAAATAGCCTGATTTTATGGCCCTGGCTGCATTGGAATGAGAGCGAAGGGCAAATTCGTCCTGGTCTTCGCGACTCACCTTGTACTTTTCGGCAACCGCCTCAGCAGTCAGCCCCATGCTGATAATGTAGTCCGGGGTTTCTTTGGCCACCTGGTAGTTGGGAGCCAGTTTGTAGCCCGTCATGGGAATCATGCTCATGCTCTCGGTTCCGCCTGCTATAAAAATATCGCCCATTCCGGCTCTTATTTTGGCCGTGGCCATGGCTACCGCTTCGAGGCCGGAGGCGCAGTATCGGTTTATGGTGATTCCCGGGGTGGCTTTGCCCAGTGCCCGTAGCGAAATCTGCCTTCCGATTTGAAGGCCCTGTTCACCCTCGGGATTGGCGCAACCCACAATTACATCGTCAACCTGCCCGTCCTCCGTCAAACCGGCTTCTTTGGCCAGGGCTTTTATGACTTCCACGGCCAGATCATCTGACCTGAAGTTTCTGAATCCGCCGCGCTTGGCTTTTCCCACGGCGGTTCTCTTTGCTGCTACTATATATGCTTGTCTCATTGTTTGTTTTTTACACTTTTGGATCAATAATTCGTTGATTCACTCCCTTACTATTTCCCTAACTTAATTTCTGAGTGGTTTCCTGTTTTCCAACATGTACTGGATGCGTTCCATGGTTTTTTGCTCACCGCAAAGGCTTAGGAAAGCTTCCCGTTCCACTTCGATGAGGTAATTTTCATCCACTTTTTGGTTGCCGGTCAAATCCCCTCCGCAGAGTACCCAGGCGATTTTGTGGGCTATTTTCAAATCGTGCTCGCTCGCAAATCGCCCTTTGTAGATTTCGTTGGTTGCGGTATAGAGGGTGGCCAGTCCGGAGCGTCCCAGCACTTCAATATCTCTTCGCAATCTCGGCTGTACGTAAGTTTCAGCAAGCCGGAGAACTTCCTTTTTGGCCTCGCTGATATTGCGCTTGACATTGAGTTCCCGCCTGTCCTTATTGTGCAGCAGGTACCTCTTTTCAAAAGCCTCGTCTGCAGAGGTGGCCACTTCGCCCATTGCGATGGTTTTAAAGTGCTTGATCAGGGTGGGCATTTTGACATCGCCCTCGGTAAAGGAGTCGGATATGCGCACGGCAAATTCCTTGGTGCCGCCTCCGCCCGGGAGCAGTCCGACGCCGACTTCCACCAAACCGATGTAGGATTCTGCGGCCGCAACGGCAGCGTCGCAGTGCATGATCATTTCACAGCCCCCCCCGAAAGTAAATCCCTGTGTGGCAGCAACCACCGGAATGGAGGAATACCTGCATCGCATGGTTGCCTCCTGAAAGGTGCGCACGGCAAAGTGGAGTTCGTCCCACTGTTGCTGGAAGGCCATCATTCCGATCAGCATCAAATTGGCCCCGACGGTAAAGTTGTCGGCATTGTTTCCAATTACCAGCCCTTTCCAGCCGTCCTCCTCTGCAATTCGTATGGATTCTAACAGTCCGTTCAGTATCCCCTCGCCAATGGCATTGCTCTTTGATCTGAATTCGAGGCACAGCACCCCGTCTCCAATGTCGTGGAGGGTGACCTCGTCGTTTTTGTAAACCGGGGCTTTCTCCCTGAGGTTGTCCAGAATAACAAAGTCGTCCTGGCCGGGTATTTCCGCGTATTTCAAATCCCCCGGTTGGATGTTATGGCGCTTGCCTTTATCTTGCTTGTAGAAGGTCGGTTCACCGGATTCGGCGAGTTTGAGCACCCAATCGGCGACCCGAAGGTTTTCCTCCTTCATGGCCTCCAGGGATTTTTCAAGTCCGATCATATCCCAGTATTCGAAGGGGCCGAAGCTCCAGGCGAATCCGGCTTTCATGGCTTCGTCTATGCTGTAGATGTCGTCCGATATTTCCGGGATTCGATGGGAAACGTAGGCGAAGAGCCTGAGCAGTGATTTTCTTATCAGTTGAGCGCCCTCGTCCTCCATTTCAAAAAGTGCGGGGATGCGCTGGTGCGGGTTCTCCAGTTCTTTGGATTTGGAGAGGCTTTCCAGACGGGCTTTTGGCGACGGGCCGTATTCGAGTGTCTTCAGGTTAAGGGCGTGAATAATGGACTTGCCCTTTTCGTCCCGTTCACCCGTTTTTTTGTAAAAACCCTGACCTGTTTTGTTTCCGAGATGACCTTTTTCCAATAAAAAGTCCATAAAATCGGGCATCTCAAGGTCTTTGAGCATTTCGTCCTTCGGGCAGTTGTCCCGCATGCCCTTGAGTACTTTGACTGCTACGTCCAGTCCCACCAGGTCACCCAGCCGGAATGTACCCGTTTTGGGTCTGGCCAGTCCCGGTCCCGTGAGTTTATCAACCGTGGAAATGTCCAATCCCAGCTCTTTGGTGAGCCTGAAGATGTCTGACATGGCAAAAACCCCGATGCGGTTGGCAATAAATGCAGGGCTGTCTTTGCAGAGTACGGTTTGCTTACCCAAAAAGCGGTCTCCGAAGTGCATGAAAAAATCCGTTACCTCGCTTTTGGTGGAGGGGCCGGGAATTATTTCTAAAAGGCGGAGATAGCGGGGTGGATTAAAAAAATGCGTGCCGATGAAGTGCTGCTGAAAATCCTCTGACCGGCCTTTGGAAAGCATGGAAATCGGAATGCCCGAGGTGTTTGTGGAAATGTAACTCCCCTTCTTACGGTGTTTCTCTACTTTTTCAAAGAGTCCCTGTTTGATCTTCAGGTCTTCGATGATGGCTTCTACCACCCAGTCGCAGTCCGCAATTTTTTCCAGGTCATCGGTAAAATTACCGGTTTGGATGTGAGATTGAAGCGACTTCATGTAGAGTGGAGCCGGTTTGGATTTGACAGATTTTGAAAGTGCCTCATCGGCCAGTTTGTTGCGCGCTGAAGGGTCTTTGCTGTCCTCAGCCTCCTTGGGAAGCATATCGAGTAAAAGTACCTCAAAGCCGCAGTTGGCAAAGTGGCAGGCCAGAGCCGAACCCATGACGCCACTTCCCAGTACCGCTATTTTTTTTATCCTGTTCATAAAATAAGTTTTCCGCTGAAATGCGTTTAGGTAAATGTTGTTTACTAAGTCCTGCTAATGTATAAAAAATTTTTGAAAGGATTGTTGACTTTTTTTGACCGTACTGTAACCCCTCAGAATTGCAGGTTTTTCGCAAATTACAGCACTTCTCAACTCACCGACCGAATTGTTAAAGATATTATAATTACAGATTAATAAATATTTTAATATCTTCGCAGTTGTTAATATTGTCTTCTGAAAAACCAGACTGTTTAAATGCACCGGGATCAGAATGTGCCAGATTGCCCATTTTTCAAGGGATATAGGTGATTTTGATCAGGGGTGGTATCAAAAAACTTTAAATGATGAATAACTTGATGATTTTCCTTATTCAGGATCAGGCCAACGGCAACGACGAAGAGCGTCAGAGTTTGATGGACCTGATAATGCTTGGAGGCCCCCTGGGGATTGCCATAGTGAGCATCTTGCTCATTCTCTCGATTATTGCCCTCTACATTTTTATAGAGCGGTATTTTACCATCAAGAGAGCCTCCAAAGTCGATGAGAGTTTTATCGACAACATTCGCGTACGGGTTCAATCCGGCAACATTAAAGAGGCCAAATTGCTCTGCCAGAGTAACGATTCTCCCGCTTCCAGAATGATCGAAAAGGGTCTGATGCGCATTGGAAAACCTATGAGGGACATCAATGCCGCTGTGGAGAACGTGGGTAATCTCGAGGTATTCCGCCTGGAGAAAAACCTGTCCACTCTGGCGAGTATCGCGGGTGCTGCTCCCATGATCGGTTTTTTTGGTACGGTTACGGGTATGATCATCGCATTTTACCGAATGGCAACGGAGCAAAATGTGACTCCAGATGTGCTGGCCGGCGGTATTTATCAGGCCTTGATTACCACTGCTGTTGGACTGTTTATTGGTATTCTGGCATTCATCGGATACAATATCCTGGTAGCCAACGTTGAAAAGGTGGTGTTTAAGATGGAGCGGACCAGCATGGAGTTTTTGGACTTATTACAGGAACCGACAGAATAATACAAAATGGGCCTCAAGAAAAGATCAAGGGTTTCAGCCGAATTCAGCATGTCATCTCTGACAGATATTATCTTTCTGTTGTTGATTTTCTTCATGCTGACCTCTTCGCTCGTTCAGATCAATGTAGAACTGCCGGAATCGGATGCGCGAACAGTAGCGCCTACCGATGTGACAGTGGCCATTACTGCAACCGGCCAACTCACCCTGAATGGACGGAATATCACAAAGGGAAATCTCGAAGGGGCTGTGCGGCAAGCCATTGAACAGAGCGAGAATCGTCAAAATGCCACGGTGACCATCGTGGCTGAAAAGGGTGTGGACTGGAATGAGGTCAGCGAAATTACCCGGCTTGCCAATCGACTGCAGGCCAGAGCCATTATTGCCACCAAACCAAAAAGTTCCTGATTTATGGCGCTGAAGAAAAAAAGCAAGGTCTCCGCACAGTTTAGTATGTCCTCCCTTACGGACATTATTTTCCTGTTGCTGATATTTTTTATGTTGACCTCTTCCCTCATTGTGCCGCATGCACTGAACCTGAGGCTGCCGGGTACGGAAACCCGTGCTACAGTTACTTCCGACCCCTCGCAAATCAATATTAATAGGGACGGGGGAATAGTGTACAATGGACAGACCGTTTCGCTCAACCAACTCCAGCGCGAGTTTCGCCGCGAATCTGACCAGCGAAGCCCGGAAAACAGATACACCGTGGCCGTCACCGTTCACCCCAATGCCAAAATAGAACATGTCGTAGCGGTACTCGACCTGGCTTATACCATGCAGGTCAATACCATCATGGTGGACCGGAGACAGTGAGCAATTCAGGATCGATTAGAACTATTGAACACTTACTACTGAACAATCCAGGGAGAATTACCGGTAACCGAAAATGAAATTTTCTTGAAAAAATCCCCTCTGACAGAGTGGATGACCAACTGCAATCTCACAATAATGTACCCTCCGGTGCTGTTTCTGAAGAATACGAGACTGCCGAAGTTGTTAAAAAATATTAGAAAAAATTGGCATGTTTATTGAATTGATTGCGTGTAATTAGCATTAATAGAGTGAAACATTTATACGAATCTCCTCAACGTTGAAAACGATATGAGTCAGGAGGAAAAAGACAGAGAAGACAGGAAAAAGGGGGTGTGGTTTTCCATAGGTTATGGGGTTACACTAGTCCTTGTTCTCTTTATTCCGCTGCTGAGCTATCAGTATCCGCCTCCCGAGCAGGAAGGTGTACTGGTAAGCTATGGTATGCCCGAGGTAGGGCAGGGCGATGATTTGCCCGACACTCAACAAGAAGAGGAGGTAGAGCCCCAGCCGGTTGTAGAAACCGAGGAGGTAGAACCCCAACCTGAGGAAGTCGTTCCACCTGAACCAGACGACAATATAGTCACCTCCGAAGTGGAGGAGGAAATCAAGATTCAGGAACAGCAGGAGCAAAAGCGCCAGAAAGAGGATGCCGAACGAAAGCGATTCGAGGAACTTGAAAGACAACGCCAGGAAGCTGAAGCTGCTGAGCGGCGAAGAGCTGAGGAAGAGGCCCGGAAAAAACAGGAAGAATACGAACAAACCAAAAAACAATTTGGTGAAATGCTCGGTGGTGGCAGGGGTGACAATCAACAAGCAGGAAACCAGGGAGCCATTGACGGCGACCCCGATGCACAGCGCCTGGAGGGAATTACCACCGGCAGCGGAATGGTCGGCGGTGGACTCGGTGACCGCGGAGTAATCTTCGAACCGGCCATCGATGATCAATCCCAGCGTACGGGCAGGGTAGTGGTGCGTGTTTGCGTCAATGCCGAGGGCGAGGTAATCTCAGCCGAATACACCCAGCGAGGTTCCACCACCAACGACGGTCACCTCCGTCAAAAGGCCATAGAAAGCGCCCGCCGGTTTAAATTTACCCAGGGCGATGTTGACCGTCAATGCGGAACGATTACCATTGATTTTAGGTTGGAGTAATACGCAGGATTTGAAGGACTCAGTACAAAGTACAAAGTATTGAAAGTAGAAAGTATGTACGCATCACTTTGCGTGTAGTTCTTCCCAATCCAAATTCCAAAACAAATGCCTTTCCAAAAGCTTTGAGGACCATACACTAACAAACAATGATGTCCACCACAGAGACCACAGTTATTGCACCATGGGCGGTATGGGATCAAAAATACGGAGTCCCATTTAGACAGTATGTTCAAAGAATCTGCGAAATGCTTGTAATCAAATCTAATCCTTGAGTTAGACAAGAAAAAGGTTTTGCCCAATTAGGAAGGCCGCAAAAATATACATCCTCTACAAAATTAATGGTAGGCAATTTTTTACCGGCCTTTATGAATTTGGCGTTAAGAAAAATTGGTTTCTCACCGTTAAGAAAGTTGTCAGTGTATGAAGGTCATAGGAATTCGACAAAATGATTCAAGGAATGAAAATCAACAAACCCTATAACCCGTGATTCTTCCCTCAGTATTGGTGCTTTGCAAATTCCTATGAACAAGTTTGACAACTTTTAGGTGAGGGGCCGATTTTTTAGCCAAATTCATACGTGGCCTTGATTTTTTTGTTACTTTTTGTATCAAGACAAAAAGTAAG
>SKLY01000247.1 GCA_007121335.1 Saprospiraceae bacterium
ATTTATGACCAACCGAGAAATAGCGACCCATTTTCGCACCCTTGCCAATTTGCTGGAGTTATTGGAGGAAAACCCCTTTAAGATAAGGAGTTACCGGAATGCCTACAACACCCTGAGGAGACACGATCGGGAACTCGCCTCCATGGAACCGAAAGAAATAGAAAAAATCCAGGGCGTGGGTAAGGCGATCAGTTCCAAAATCGGGGAATTGCTGGAGACAGGCTCCCTCAACGCTCTTGAAAAGGCCCGGAAAGAAATTCCGCCCGGGGTTGAAGAACTTCTCAATATCAAGGGACTGGGTCCCGGAAAAATCAGAAAGCTCTGGCGGGGGCTCGAAGTGCAATCCCCCGGTGAATTGCTCTATGCGTGCAAGGAAAACAGGTTGCTCAAACTGAAGGGCTTTGGTCAAAAATCCCAGAGAGATATTATTTCGAAGGTGGAATTTTATCTTAGCCAACAGGGTAAATTTCTCTACGCCGAACTCATTCACCTGGCCGAAGAGGTGCTCTCAGCATTTGAAAGTAAAATGGCCGGTGAGAAGGTCGCCCTTACCGGAAAATTGCGCCGGAAGATGCCGGTTCTGGAAGAAATATCTCTGCTCGCAACCGGAACTCTGGATAACTGGAAAAAGATTAGCTTGCCAAATGCCGTAATAGAGGAAATGGGCGATGATTTTATCCGGTGGACACTGGAGGAAAAATACCCGGTTAGCCTCCACCTCTGCCCTGCCGGTGAGTTTGGAAACAAGCAGTTGGAGCTCACGGGACCAAAAGCTTTTATTGATTCTCCACCCTTGAAAGACAATCTGCAGGACCAGTCCTTCAGCAGTGAAAAGGATCTGTTTAAAACCCTCGATTTCACTTACATCAAACCGGAATTCCGGGACTGGGAGTCTCCCGAAAAGGCAATGGAATTGCCGGAGGGCGAGATTCTTCGAGAGGAAGATATTCTCGGTGTGGTACACGCACACAGTCACTACAGCGACGGACTAAATTCACTGGCAGAAATGGCGGATGCCGCCCTCGAAAAGGGATTTAAGTACCTCGCCATTACCGACCACTCTGCCTACGCTGCTTACGCGGGCGGCTTAAGGGAAAAGGACGTACTGGAACAGTGGGCCGAGATCGACCGTCTCAATGAAAAACGGGATTCCTTCAGGGTGATAAAGGGCATCGAAGCCGATATACTTCCCAATGGGGATATGGATTACATTCCTGAGCTGTTGTCCGGCTTTGAACTCGTTATCGCATCGGTGCATTCTGTTTTGAAAATGGACCGGGTGAGAGCGACCGACAGACTAATAAAAGCGATTGAAAACCCGGCTGTTCACATGCTCGGACATCCCACCGGCAGGCTTTTGCTATCGCGTCCCGGATATCCATTGGACATGCCTAAAATACTGGATGCCTGTGCCCAAAACGGGGTGGCCATTGAGATCAATTCCAATCCACACAGATTGGACCTGGACTGGGAGTGGATTCGCCCGGCTTCCGAGCGCGGCATCAAATTCAGCATCAATCCCGACGCACATTCCACAGCGGGAATAGATGACATAAAATACGGTATTCCGGTGGCCCAAAAAGGGGGCATGTTGAAATCGGAATGTCTGAACACTCTTGAGGCCGGGGATTTTCTCAGTATGTTGAGGAAATAGTCGATTATTATTCACTCAAAAGTCACGGGGATTAAAATATGGGTGCGGCCGATCCCGTTAAAAAGCCGAATTTTTTTTCAAACTTTCAAACCATTTTGCGATCCATTGATTTACCTTTGTGGACCATTTAAAACCTAACACAATGAAATATTTAAACCTATCGATTTTGTTCTTTGCTGTGTTGTTGTTCACAGCCTGCCAGGAAGAAGAAAGCGCAACTGCTGCTGAGGCTTCACCTGAAGTTGTGGATCGGCCCGAGCAATTGGACCAGGCCGCTGAGCGCGGACGCGAATCTGAGCGATTGGCCAGTACACCGGAAGCTCCGGAAAGGCCCTCTACCACCATCCAATTTGATGAGGAGACACACGACTTTGGCACCATCAACGACGGTGACAAGGTGACACACCGCTTCACTTTTACCAATACCGGCGACCAGCCCCTTATTCTTTCCAATGTTAGAGGAAGTTGTGGCTGTACAGTTCCTGAATGGGACCGCGATCCGATCCCTCCCGGAGAAACCGGTTCACTCAAAGTGGAGTACGACAGCCGCAACAAGGGAAGTGTGGATGGAAAAGTGGATACGAAGTTCGTAACCGTTACTGCCAATACAACCCCGAGTACGCACAGGTTGACCATTCGCGCCAACGTAGTGAAGCAAGACGAGGCGAGCTAATCTCTGCATTATCTTGCAGATCGAAAAAGTATAATTTTAGAAAAACCTGCGGTCGTTTCGGCTGCAGGTTTTTTTATTCTGCACGGTCGCTCAAATCCAGACCGGCGATTATTGTTCCGCACACAACCAGCGTGAAAACTTATCAAAGGCGCGAGCGCGGTGGCTGATTTTATTTTTCACTGAAATGGAAAGCTGGGCAAAAGTCTGGTCGTAGCCCCGGGGAATAAAAACCGGGTCGTAGCCAAATCCCTCTCTACCTTTTGGTTCCTCCCCAATAGTCCCCTCTATAATTCCCTCAAAAGTAAACACCTCCTCTCCCCTTACATAGGCGATTACGGTTCTAAACCTGGCACTTCGGTCGGTCTCTCCCTTCAGATTCTCCAGCAACTTTTTGATGTTGGCTTCAGAATTACCGGCGTTTCCGGCATAACGGGCCGACAACACGCCGGGAGCTCCATCCAGTGCGGCGACTTCCAGCCCGGTGTCTTCCGCAAAACAAGCTTCAAATTCGGTGAGCTGCAGAGCCTGTTTGGCTTTTGAAATGGCATTTCCCTCAAGGGTATCCTCTTCCTCTTTCAGCTCACCATCAAAACCGATGTCCGACAAATCCCTCAATAGAAAATCACCGCCCAGGATAGCCCTAGCCTCTTTCGTCTTGTTGGAATTTCCAGTGGCAAAAAGGATGGGTCGAAGTTTAGAATTTGCCATTTTTCAGTAAAAATTTGATGATAAAAAAAGCGGTATTCAGGATTTCAGTTTTTTCAACTCGCCCCACAGATGCATTTTTTTCTCCCTGCTTTTTCCTACAGTTTCCAACTCATCGGTCAGGATGGCGGGGGTATCAAAAATCTGCTGTAGTGAGTATTTTGGCATTTTGAGGTTGAGGGCGGAATTGCTAAAATCAACCCCGGTAAAGACAATCAATTCGTAGGAGCCGGCGGCCGCATCGGACAGCTCAAAAAATCGCCCTTTGGGAATCTCCAGAAAAGCGCAATCACCATCGCTGTAGTCAAGTGCAGAGGCCACTTTTACGGCAAATTTCTTTTGGTCCTCAGTCAGTCCCGCACCGGCAAATAACACTTTGGCGCCCTCTGAAACAGGCACAATCACCTTATCCTCCTCAAATTCACCGGGAATCTTCACGAGTTGGTATTTACCGAAGGGGGAAAAAGAGTCCATAGGCCTGAAAACAAGGTAGGTTAGCGAAAATTTTTCAGAACGACTTCAATCTCGCGGCGCAAAATTACGGCAAAATTCGTATATTAGCGAAAAATATCGCCTATGAATAAGATAAAGATAAATCCCACTACCGCTTCAAGACTCAATGAAGTAGATTTTGACAACATTCCATTTGGTAAGGTTTTTTCAGACCACATGTTTACCGCCAACTACGAGAATGGACAGTGGAAAGATTTCACCATAGAACCAACGAGAAACATAAACGTACACCCCGCCATGATGGCCCTCCACTACGGGCAATCCATTTTTGAAGGAATGAAGGCGACGGTGGACCAGGACGGCACCCCGCTCTTATTCAGACCTGAAAAGCACATAGAGCGACTCAATGCCTCGGCCGCGAGAATGTGCATGCCCGATTTTCCACGTGATGTCTTCCTGGATGCCATTCACACCCTGGTGGATACCGACAGAGACTGGATACCGCCTCAGGAAGGATCAGCTATGTACATCAGGCCATTTATGTTTGCCACGGATGAGTATATTGGAGTTACCGCTTCAAAGAATTACAAATTCATGATTCTAACCCTTCCGGTAGGACCCTACTACAGCAAGCCGGTATCGCTCAAGGTAGAGCGGAAGTACGTGCGAGCCGTCAGAGGGGGCGTGGGAGAAGCAAAGACCTGCGGAAATTACGCAGCATCTCTGTTGCCTGCCAAACTCGCCGTCAAGGAGGGGTTTGATCAGGTGATGTGGATGGACGCCCACGAATTCAAGTACATTCAGGAGGTGGGGACCATGAATCTCTTCTTCGTATTCAAGGATCGCATAGTGACCCCGTCCACGGACGGCGCCATTCTAAAGGGCATCACCCGCAGGTCAATTATCGATTACCTCAAGGGTGAGGGGCACGATGTACAGGAGTATCCTCTGACCATCGACGAAGTCAAGGAGGCCTATAACAAGGGCGAATTGATAGAGGCTTTTGGCTCGGGTACTGCGGCAGTCATCGCCAATATATCCCGAATCAAAGACACCGATATTGACATGAAATTTGACGAGTCTCACTGGAAGCTCTCACAATCTGTAAAGGCTTTCATAAACGGTGTGCGAATCGGTAAGAAAGCCGACAAATACGGCTGGATTGTTCCCGTAGAACAACACGCGGAGAAATCGTGAATTGGTGGTGAGGATAATAGGTCAGTGACAGTAGTGCTATTTTTAGAAGGAGACTTCATAAAAATACAGGGAGCACCCTTTCTGTGTTGCATGATCCTAATGTGATAAGTTGAGGTGGTGTTATGACAACCCAAGAGGCCATAACACGAACCCGGTTTTACAACCAGGAGCCCCTGGTACAATAAGAAAGGAGCAAGCCGGTGTTCTCAAAGAGATCCAGTAGCATGTTTCACATATGCACAGTCATCAGAATCTGAATCTGAAAAACAGCGTGTTTAGCAGGGTGATATCATCCGAACGCGATGCGACATCATAGCTCAAACTCATTCCTGTCTCCCAATTAGAAAAAACGGAGCGTCCACCGGCATTTCTCATTATCCCTGCCTGCATTTGACCCAGGTAGGATCTTTTTCCATCACAAAAAGGGACAAAAACTTCCGGGCCAATGGCTGCAAAGTAAAACCACTCGCCTTGGGGTCCATTCATGGGGATAGTAGCACGTCCAAGCATAGCAACTGATAGACTGCCACCATTCTTATCACCTTCATCATCGGCTTCAGGAAGACCAAACAGCCTCAGTGACCAGTTAATCGACCATAAGGATCTCAATTCTGGGTTTCTGGTAATCCAAATGTTATGACTAAATCCAACCCCACCGGAAATTTTGTAAGAACCATCGGGGACTTTATAACCCGCTAGGTTGAACTCACCCGATATCATGTCTCTATCAATGATAGTCGCTCCCTCATCGCTCTGCGCATAACCGGTATAACACAGACCCATAAAAACAATTAACCAAACTGCAGTTTTGATTTTTTCCATGGTTAAAGTTTCATGATGATTGATTGTTGTTAACAGGCCATCTACTTGACCGGATTATTCAGTACAATCCCTCTGACTTTTCAAACCTTTAGCAAATTAAAAAACACATTGGGATAAAGATACAACAGATTAGTTTAAACCTCCAAATTATGGGGTTTTATTTTTTGTTAGTAGAGGTCGTGCCACCCAACTCCCAACCTTTTATTTGTGCAGCATCCAGGTAATTCCACCTACCGGAACCGGGTCCGGAAATCAAAAGGCCGGGTGGTTGGGTTTGTTGTCCAATATGGTCTCAATGCGCTCCAGTACTTCTTCGGTGAGGTCGGGCAGCAGGTTGAGGGCCTGGAGATTTTCCAGCAACTGTTCTTCCTTACTAGCTCCGAGGATTACAGTGGAAACGCGCTCATTTTTTGCACACCAGGCAATGGCGAGTTGGGCGAGGGTAGTGTTCATGTCCTCTGCCACCTTGTTGAGTTCGCGCACTTTGGCTAGATTGTCTTCGGTGAGTGCCCTTTCTTTCAGCCAATCCAACTCTTCCCTTCCGAGGCGAGTGTCTTCGGGAAATTTATCCAGGTATTTATTGGTCAAAAGCCCGGATGCCAATGGCGACCAGATGGTGGTTCCCAGACCGACCGTTTTGTAAATTTGATTGAACTCCACCTCTACCTTCCGGCGGTAGAACATATTGTACTGCGGCTGCTCCACCACGGGGCCGATAATTCTGTTTTCCCGCGCCACCATATGCGCCTCCATAATCTCCTGAGCCGACCATTCTGAGGTTCCCCAATACAGTATTTTTTCCTGCTTAATAAGGGTGTTCATGGTCCGCACCGTCTCCTCAATCGGGGTGCTTTTGTCGGGTCGATGACAAAAGAACAGGTCCAGGTAATCGGCTTTAAACCGCTTTAGGGCACTGTGGCACGCTTCAGTGATGTGCTTGCGGCTCAATCCACTTTGGTTGGGCTTTTTGCCCCCGTCTCCAAAGAAAACCTTGCTGGAAATGATGTAGCTGCTGCGATCCCATTTTTTCGATGCGAGGATATCTCCCATTACTTCCTCTGCCTTGCCATTGGCGTATATCTCAGCATTGTCAAAGAAATTAACCCCATGGTCGTAGGCGATCCCCATCAGCTTATCAGCGGTGCTGTTGCTGATTTGATTGCCAAATGTAATCCATGAACCAAAGGACAATTTACTGATCTGAAGGCCGGTTTTTCCGAGATTGTTGTACTGCATGATATTGAAGAAGTTTTGATTACAAAGAAGTAAGGATTGTGAGTGTACAATGTTCAAAAAATGGGGTGGAGTCCGTGATTCAGACAAATTCCCGAAAAACAAACTATGCCCACTCCCCTATTCTATTCAGGGATCATCATGAGCTGAGTGCGGTCTCTGCTTCGGACTTCCCTTAGAAAGCTCAAATAATCATTCCACTGGTCGGGCCGGAAATGCCCCCTTCTTCCATAAAATTTTCGAACAACCTCCAGCTCCCTGTTTTCACCTACATAGTTGTACCGGATGCTGTAATGGCCAAAAGGAGTTTCACTTTCAAAGTTATCGGGTAGCTGGCTGAATTGAAAGCCTTCGGGCAGGGTCCACACTATGGTGTCATTGTATGAACGGTAAAAACTGGTATGAAAATCATAATTTCTTTCGCCGCCGGAACCGGGGACTGCCACTGTATTCTGCAGCAACACAGGTTGAAAGATAAATCTTTGGCCAGCGCGTCTGAAATAATTATTTATCCCGAACATCATGCGTTTTTCAATGCTTCCGGGAGGTGTTTTATCTTCAGAGTAATCAAATGTGTAAAGCTGGAAATTATTCAATCTGATTTGATTGTTTATAATGTCTCTTTGCCGGGATTCGCTTAATAAAGATACACCTAACCTGTTCCCCAGAGCCAGACCGGAAAACTTCCTGTTGAGATTGCCGGAGACATGGAAATCGCTATCGGTATTCAGCAGTATGCGTTGATTTACGGAGTTTTCCAGTGGGTTTACAGAAGGAGTTCGCGCGAGTGTGCCGCCGTTTTCCGTAACAAGTAGCACCCACCTGTCCGAATTGCTCTGCCCGATATACCCCATCGGTAAAATATTACTGGTGGTTTCGAGCCAGAGAGTATCATTTTGCAGGGGTACACAAATAATGGCGTGATTGAAATACTGATAGGGGAATTCAGGGTCCACCTCCTGAAACCTTTGTCCGCTGTAAATCAATGTGTAGTAGGATTTTATCCCGACCACATCGAGTAAAGCCAGGGTGAAGTTGGCCAGTGCTTTACAATCACCGTATGAATTTCTTTCCACGCTACTCACATCGTCTGGTTCAAATCCCCCGACACCCAGTTGGATGCTTACATACCGGGTGCGGGATTGCATGTATTCATATATTTTTCTGATTAGTTCAAGCGTATCGGTAGTACTTTCTTTTATCCTCTTTATATCAGCGATGGTTTCATCACTCAGCTCTTGTTTGTCACGGTTTAGGTCATTGATCCATTTTCCAAAATCATCCCAACTTTTCATGCTGCCTGAATAGCCCCCATAAGTAAAATCATTGGGTGCCGTTTGCACAAAAGGGAAAATATAAGCGGCCGGTGGCATATTTGCTTCATGGACAAAAGCCCGCAAATCATTTAACTCCCACCGGTACTGTTTGTCTCTTCTGCCCGAAGGAGTGATCTCCGGATCGAGAGATAGGTGATTATCGGATTTATACCTGAAGCTGAATTCCTGAGGAACAATATAGGCCAGAATTGCTCTTTCCAGCGAGGTTTTCGTTCGTGAGACAGGCATCCAGGTGCGATTGGGAAACAGCACAGATTCATTAATAGTGTATTCATACACTACTGTAAAGGGGTACCGGTTCATGTACAAATCGGTTTTCTTTACACGGGCATCTGCATAAACTGAAACCCCGCCGGCAATATGGGTATCTTCAAATTCATCACTATTCAGGTCCCGGATTTTATTACCCTGTGCATCGTAAAGACTTCCCTGGATATTTCTAATCCTTCTGAACGAATCATGGTGCAGGAAAATATCAGCTTTTGCCAGGCCTTCCTCTTCCAAAATCGTTATCACAAGTTTTCGTGTCATCCTCGCCCTCTCCCGACCCCGGACTTCCCAAATTGTGGAATCAAGCCTGATTACAGCATTTGCATTTTCAAGAAGTGATGGATCGATTTTTTCCACTGCATATTGAGCCGAAACAGACGAGGAGAAGGTTATCAGAAAGAATGCCAAAGCACAACAAATTTTCCAGTTCATCCTATGATTATTTTACTCCACGCTCAGAATGATGTTTTCCAGGTTTTTCTCAATCATTTGGCTGTAAAAGCTTCTGAATTCTGGATATTTTTCCGGCTGAATTTTGCGATTCAGGTGGTTGTTCATCCAGGTAATTTTCACGCCTTTATCGGTTTCATTTGCCAGTAAAATAAAGGATGAATTTTCCCATGTGCTGTTTTGGTTTTCGGGCAGATATTCTATCGACATATTTTCGGGGATTTCAAAATGTATCCGTGTGATATTATTCAATGTATTGTCAAAAAACACCGGATAGAGCCTTTCTTCTGCCTGAAACTCATTTTCTTCGCGGGTTTCCAAAAACAGCGCTGGTAGGATCATCTCATCCCCTATTCTCAATGCATATGATGGGATGTGAATATCTGCGCTAATGACCACCGGTTTATCGTCTTTGTAATCGTAAATTATTTTCCTATTGGATAATTGGGCATCAGTACCTCTGATAAGTGAGTTCCAGAAGGTATTTTCATCCTGGAGTGCGAATTGCTGTATTAAATTGTACTTCCCAAAATCATTGACTCTGATTTCAATGCTTCCTGTTATATCTCCATCTTCGTTTATTTCCAGTTGGTAAACCTGCTGCCGGTTGATTTGAGTTTTCATTTCCAGATTCACCCAGCTATTTAAGTCGGGATCCAGGGCACGCCCCTTTCTGTTGATTGCTCTTTGGGGTAAATAGCCGGGAATGGGTTTGGGTACTGTTGCATCAAGGAGAATAAAGTTGTCATTGGGAAGTCTGGCGAGTGCAACCAGGTAATTCCACTGAATGAGCGTAGGTCTTTCACTGTGAAGAAAGCCGTTGTCCACGGTACTCACTGCAACCGGATAAGCATCAATGCCCATACTTCTCAGCTTGGCGACCAACATGAGATTGATTTCTGCAGAGTTGCCAATACCGTTTTCTAATACTTCCATCGGAGAGTCGTCAGCCATGAAAGATGCATCGTTGTTCCAACGGATATTATCCTTGATGGTTTCCAGTGCATACCAGATGATTTCTTCCTCATCTTTGAGGTTTTTTTCCGGCAAAAGCTCATTAATTGCGTGGTAACTATCCTTCAGATACCGGCCAAAATACGGATGGTCCTCCAGGAATTCTACAATGTTCTCCCAGGTGGTGGTAAAATGAATGGGGTCCAACTCAGGCTAATCCTCAAATGCCAATTCAAAAAACATGGTGGACAAATAGTTCTGAATATTGTCGGTATGAGATTCCTGCTTCAGGCCGGGTACATCAAAAGCTACCCAGCGGTACTGGGTGCTTCTGGCAGATACATTCATCATTTGTCCATCAACCTGTCCATAAGGAGTGCGATCTCTCCTTCTGACCTGCCAGGAATCACTGGTTGACTCTTGTTCAAAATAATATCTAAATCAATAAATCCCCTCAAGCTGGCATAATACACAAAAAAGGAGGGCAGATTAATTTGGTACTCACTGTGAATAACCGGGATTTCATGTTGAAATTGCCAGGACCGGAGTTGAAAAAGGAAGTCAGAAACAAGTTCATAGCGCACCTCTATTACACTTCCCACCCTCACTTCAGGAAAAGCAAAAGTCAGTTCGTGCCAGTTATTGCCCCTGTCATTGGTAAAACCCTCCCTTTGTCTTATTCTCGTTCTGTTGACCTCATCTCCGTCGAGATTAAAAACATTGGCTCGAAACCGGCGAATATTTTCAAACACTCCGCGAGAATTGTAATAGGGTATGGAAAAGTTGCCATAATCCAGTCCGGCTTCATTCAAAATAATAATTCGATACTGACGCCTGATCACAAACTGAAACCCTCTGTTGTTGTCATAATCGAATCTGCATTCACCAATATTTCCGATAATCACAGCCGGCTCACCGGGATATTTGTCACGGAAATACTCAAGGTCCATATCCGAGGAACTTATTTCCCCAAATTCAAAAGGGGGTTCGGCATTCAATGGACTGGTCAGCAGGAACGTTGAGGCAATCAGCAGCAAAAGTAAAGTCTTCATTGGCTTTTGGTTTGGTTATCACAATAAATTTTTCATCCTGCGTACTTCTTAAAGCACTAAAGACCAAAGGTTTAAATAGTGCATTCTATAAACACAGCATAAGCAATTGTAAGCGGGAGAATTAGAGAACTACTAAAAAACCACTGGCACAAATTCTTCCACTATTGTAAAGATATAAACTCTCAGGCGAAAATTGGTCAAATTTCTAAAAGTATTTGTTAAATCCTATGGGCCTTTAACGCTTTCCAGGAATGATCGTCTTTGAGGGGTATGAGACCAGCGAGAGGTTGGGGAGGGCCTGAATTCCAAATCGAATTCGCTGACATCCCAATTTCCAGGTTTGTTGATAATGAATCGCGAAATGCTTTAATAGATCGCTTTGTTTTAGATGATGTGGAAGTGGTATTGCGTTTGCCAGGTTAAATCTTGATTTAAACTATCGACCGTTTGGAGTGATTCCGAATAATGGACGTCAAATTTTTGGGTTGGGGAGCGAATTTATTTTTCAATTTATATATTTCGAGGGCGTTTGATTTGGCCAAGGGGACGCATGTAGGGACGCAAGATTTTGCGTCCCTACATGCGTCCTGCCCCCTCAATAATAAAACCCAATCATATATATTTTATCCGTCCCAAACAGGCTGCTGTAGTCCACATGGATGACCAGGCTGTTTGTCTCACTTCTCCATTCAAAATTTTTTTCCATGGATGCCATAAAACTGCCGACCTTTTTTACAGCGGATAATTTGGTAACCTCGCCGGCTTCATCTTTTGTAACGACAAAATTCCGAACGGACAGACGGTCCTCCCTGGCCTGGAAATTCCATTGCAAAAGCCCGTCATCTAAGATTTTCTCCTCGCAGGAGTACCGGCCTATTAAATTGGGCAAATCGATGTTGTATTCGTCCAGGTCTTCAAAATAGCGGATCAGTTCCTCCGCGCTCAGCTCTACCGTGTCGGCAGTTTCGCTCTCTCCTGTGGCAATTACTTTCATGGCCACTACATCCCCGGCTTTAATCCGGGCTGTCTCATCCTCCACCCAGGCCGCCAAATCAAAATGCTCCTCGCAGGGTTCAAAGTCCTCTCCCGGGGAGCAGGCAACCAGCAACAGGGCAATGACCGTCAGAAGTGAAAAAACCGGAAATGTGGAAAAATGTCTCATTGGTCTTTATGTGTTAAAAGTGAGCGGCCGGTCATGGCGCCGGGCTGTTTCAAACCCATGAGTTCAATTATGGTGGGAGCGACATCTGCCAGAATGCCATCACGCAATCCAATATTGGGGTTGTTTTGGCCGGTGTAAATACAGGGCACCGGATTGATGGTATGGGCGGTATTGGGGGTGCCATCAGGATTGATGAGGCAATCGCTGTTGCCGTGGTCAGCGATGATAATGAGCTCGTAATTTTTGCTTTTGCAATAGGGCACCAGTTTTCCCAGGCATTCATCTACTGTTTCCACCGCTTTGATTGCGGCCTCCATCACCCCGGTATGTCCCACCATATCGGGATTGGCGTAATTGAGGCAAATAAAATCAGGGGTTTTGCTTTCCAGATACTCCATCAGGGCATCGGTCACCTCCCTGGCACTCATTTCGGGCTTGAGGTCGTAGGTTGCCACTTTAGGGGATGGAATCAAAATGCGGTCCTCTCCCGGAAATTTTTCTTCCCTTCCTCCTGAAAAGAAAAAGGTGACGTGGGGATATTTCTCTGTCTCGGCTATCCGCAATTGACTGAGACCAGACTCACTGACAACCTCCCCCAACGTTTCACTTATATTGTCTTTTTCAAACAAAACCTCCACTCCCTTGAATTGCGGGTCGTAAATGGTCATAGTGAGTAATTTAAGGTCCAGGGGCCTCATTCCGTAATCCGGGAAATCTCTCTGGGTAAGGGCCTGACACAGTTGCCGGGGTCTGTCTGTGCGGAAGTTGAAGAAAAATACCAGGTCGCTGCCCCGGACCGGTGGAGCCTCTCCCCCATCCCTGTCCACCACCATACAGGGGCGCAGAAATTCATCGGTAACACCATCTCTGTAACTGGCTTTTATGCGGGAGACCGGGTCTTTGGTCTTTTCCCCGATTCGGTTGACCAGCGCATCCCAGGCCACTTTGGTGCGCTCCCAACGCCTGTCCCGGTCCATTGCGTAATACCTGCCCACCACAGTAGCAAGGTGTGCCCGCGAGTCTTTACATTTTTCTACAATTTGCCGAATGTTGCCGGCGCCGCTTTGGGGGTCGGTATCCCGGCCATCGGTAATCGCGTGAACGTAATACTCCTTTTCAATAAATCCATCGATATAATCGCAAATGCCGAAGAGGTGGTCGATGTGGGAATGGACGCCACCTTCGGAGCACAGCCCCAGCAGATGGACGTTGCCACCCCGGGCCACTGTTTTTTCAACACTGTTGCGCAATTTCTTATCTTCATCGATTTTGCCCTCTTTGATGGCCTTGTTTATTTTCACCAAATCCTGGTAAACTACCCGGCCGGCTCCTATGTTGAGGTGACCCACTTCGGAATTGCCCATCTGCCCCTCCGGCAGTCCGACCTCCTCTCCGTGGGTGATCAAACGGGAGTTTGGACAACTGCTCAGCAGACCATCGACCACAGGTGTATTAGCCCGGTCCACGGCACTGCAGTCAGGTGTCTCCGAAAATCCCCATCCGTCCAAAATTATCAGTGCTGCTTTCTTCATCTGTCAAAATTTTACTCAAAGGTACAGCCGGAAAACCAAAAAGGCGCACACTTTCAAAATCTTCCGCAAGATACCCTCTATGAATACCAATCTGCATTCCTGGGTTATTGTAAACTGCTATTGAAAAGGTTCCGCTAAGGCGATTTCCCTGTAAAAAACTTTCAATCCGACTTTGGCACCTTCTTTGCCATTATCTTAGAGAAAGTCGATTTGAAAAAAATTGTTCAGTCGGACTTATGGAGCAAATCACTTTGCAAAATGGTCCGGCATCAAAACAAATGAAATGCGAAGCGCACTTCTGATAGGATTATTGAGTTCACTTTCCTGGACCGCGATGAGCCAGGATTCACAGCTCTTTTTGAATGCCATGAACGAGGGCAATAGCACTGCACTTTCCATGTTGGTGGATCAGCAGGCAGATTTTCAAATCGGGGACAGCCGGCAGAAAGTCAACCGCAACCAGGCAGAAAAGATGCTGGAAACCTTTTTTGCCCCAAAAAGCGAGCTGCGATTTCTATTCTGACATCAGAGCAACACCAATGAAAATAACGGCACCCGTTATAAAATCGGGATGTTAAACGCGGACAATGAGCGATACCGGGTTTTTGTGCTTTTCAAAATGGATTCCGGCAACATGAGCATAGCAGAACTGGCTATTGAATCACCTTAGTGGCCTCTGCGTTAAATCCTATCCTGGTTTCGTGACCCTTTATTTCAAATATTTTACAGAAAAACAATGAAGTGCAGAATCCAACCTCCGCGCCTTCTGCGTGAAACCAAAATCCTATACATCGAATCACCCATAAATCCCTCCTTCCTGCCTGGAGGTTAGAACTCTCGCCCGAAAAATTATTGTCAACTGTCCATTGTCCATTGTCAATTGAAACCCCCAATTCGTAATTAAACAATTCGTAATTCGTAATTGATTAATTCGTAATTTACTGACTCACAATCGAATAAATCGCAAAGGACAATTATTCGTATCTGAGGGATTCAATGGGGTCCAGTCGCGAGGCTTTTACTGCAGGATACAGGCCCGATCCGAGACCCACTACCGTGCAGGTCACTAAGCCGAGTATTATCCAACCCCAGGGTATGATAAAGCTGCCGCCAAGCAAAAGAGTGACCACATTGCCCACTGCAATTCCGAGGATTATACCCATGACCCCACCCATTTGACAAATTATGATGGCCTCGATCAAAAATTGACCGATGACCGTTTTTCGGGTGGCGCCAAGTGCTTTGATTATGCCAATCTCACGGGTTCGCTCAGTGACAGATACCAACATGATGTTCATCAGGCCGATTGCAGCTCCGAGTAGTGTTATAAAGCCGATTGATACCGCTCCGATCCGGAGTGTAACTGTATTTTCTCGAATGATGGAGACCAAATTCTCGCTGAAGGCGATCTCAAAATCGTTTTCTTCCCCCACGCGTAAGCCCCTGGCATTTCGCATGACTCCGATGGCGTGTTCCCTCGCTTCATCAAGTGATGCATCGAAGGGCACCTGGACGCTGATGCGAAAATTGGAGCGGTCAGTGGCGTAAAAGCGCCTTGCGTTCAAAAGGGGAATCAATACCAATCTGTCTGTGGCCTGGGTTATTGCAGCACCCTGCCTTTTCAGTGTTCCAACCACGGTATAGCGTCTGCCGTCCACGGTGATGTGCCTGCCGATTGCACGCTCATCATTTCCGTTGAATAGCATAGATACCACATCGCTACCAATTACAGCAACATGGCTTCCATTGTCCACCTCAATTTGTGAAAAATATCGGCCAGCTTCGAGTTCCCTTCCAAACACAAGCGGGTAATTCTCATCCACTCCTTCCAGGGTTACGTTGGGGTTGGTCTCCTGATTACCGTGAACTATGGTGGCATTGCCTCTGCTGACAAAAGTAATAGCGGTTGCAGACGGATAATCCATATTGGTTTTAAAAACGGAAGCCTGCCTAAAGGAGATGGGATCGCCGACCCTTACTGTTCGTCCACCTCGCCGGCCTGCTGTTTCCACGTTTCTTTGCTCCACGGTAAAAGAATTGGCGCCGAGAGAGGCAAAATTATCACTCATGGAGTAAATGGCCGCATCGATGGCTGTCAATATGCCTACAATGGCCATAATACCAAATCCGATAATCAACATGGTGAGGATAGACCTCAGCAGATTAGCGTGGATATTTTTTAGCGAAATTCTGACATTTTCCCAAAATCCGGTCATGCTACAAATATACACTCAGTGGGGGGAAATTTGGAAAGCTTTTCGACCATTGGCACCGGTAGGGGGATAAAATCACCCAAAAACTTTCTCAATTTTCCTGAGCATGGGCTCGTGGAGCATGCCATTGGAGGCAATAATGGTTCTCTCGCCGACAAAATCGCCGGTATTTTTCCAGCAACTTACTCTTCCCCCGGCCTCTTCTACAATCAGGGCCCCTGCGGCGACATCCCACTCTTTCAATCCGTATTCAAAAAAACTGTCAAACCTACCTGCGGCTGTATAAGCCAGATCGAGGGCTGCACTTCCAAGGCGTCTCACGCCTCTGGTCTCGGATAAAAACCTGTAGAGCAACTCCAGATAAGATCCGAGCTGACTGAAATCCTGGTATGGAAATCCGGTAGCCAATAGTGCATTTTCCAGATTGCGGGTTTTGCTTACCTGTAATTTTTCCCCATTCAATTTGGCACCACTTCCCAAAATCGCTGAAAAAGTTTCTCTGAGATTGGGTTCTGCAACGCAACCCATTACCAACTCTCCCTGGTGTTTTAGGGCAACACTTACGGTGTAGAGTGGAAGTCCATGCACATAATTGGTGGTTCCATCCAGTGGATCCACGACCCAGGTGAAGTCCCTGGAAACATTTTGGGTAACATCCTCTTCGGTGAGAAATCCAGAGCCGGGAAGCAATGTGCTCAGTTTTTCAACCAGCATATTTTCAGCCTTGCGATCAATATCTGAAACAAGATCATTCCTGCCCTTGTATTCAATGTCGGCATTATCGAATTCCGCTCTCTGGCGGAGTGCCCAATGGGCCGTTTCCTCAACAATTTTCAAAAAATCCTCCTCCAGCTCTGCAACGCGGGTTAATGGATCCATACAGTTGGTTTAAGGGAAATTATCCCATTTCGGCTTTTACTTCTTTAACTTGTGGAACCATCCTTTTCAGCATACCTTCTATACCTGCCTTTAAAGTGACGGTGGATGAGGGACAACCACTGCAAGCTCCCTGCATTACGAGGGTAACCACGCCATTCTCAAATCCCTTGAATTCAATATTGCCGCCGTCCATTTCAACAGCTGGCCTAACGTAGGTATTGAGCATTTCTTTGATCTTCACAACAATCTCTGCATCATCTCCGTCGTATTCTTCGGTCTCCTTTTCCCACTCCAATTTGGCCTCCATGTAGCCATCTTTGACAATGGTATTACCCTCCTCTATGTATTCCTTAAGGATGCTTTTCAACTTCAACATAATATCCTCCCAGGCATAATTCATCTCCTTGGTCACTGTGACGAAGTTGTTACAGACATAAACGCCTTTGACGAAAGGCAAATCAAAGAGATGTTGAGCAAGGGGACTCCACTCTTCTGCTGATTCAGCATCCTGAAAGTCGGCAGTTCCCTCAAATAACATTCTGTTGGTCACGTATTTCAGTGACTCCGGGTTTGGTGTTTGCTCGGTGTATAGTAATACCGGGCTCTTTGTTTTTGTACTCATGATCCTTACTTTTATCGAACTAACGAATGACTCAACGGATGGTTGTATTGAATCTATTAAAGTATTCGAATGATTTTTGCAAAGGTATGAAAAAGCAACCATCTGGTTTGCGGATTGGATTGGCTGATGGCCGTTGGCCAGTTATGAATTGGTGAGTCTGCTGATGGGTTATTGGCGGATGGTTGATGGCCGATGGCCTGTTGCAACCGCTACCTCGATGTGGCCGGCAGTTTTTTTAATTCGCGGGGGTTGTTGGTTTTTGCGGATATTTGCCGAAAAAAGGTTCCTTTGCCCCTTTCTTTGCGCCCTTGCGGCTTCGCGAGAAACCAATATCCGGCACACCGAATCACCCATAAATCCCTCATTACAGCCTGAAGGTTAGAATTCTCGCCCGAAACAAAAATTGTCAACTATCCACTTTCCATTAGCCTGCCCCCTACGTTTTGGGGGTCAATTGAATTCTCCGTGATCTCCGTTCCACTGTGGTGAACCAGGCGGTTATTGGCGGATGGTTGATGGTTCATGGCGGATGGCGAATGGAGTTTTGAGTTTTTAGTTGTGAGTTTTGAGTTGTTTTTGCGCCACCTCGATGTGGCCGGCAGTTTTTCGAATCGGAGGGGTTGTTGATTTTTGCGGATTTTCCTGTCCAAAGGGATTTTCATGAAAAATCAAAGCAATGCGGATGCGCAAGGCATTGTTTACATGCGGGAAATCACTCATTTAAGGGTAAAATAGTAGTGGCAATTTAACCCTGAAAACCAATCAATTGCGATTGTTGATTTGCTCCTGGATGTGAGAGAGACCTCTTTTTACCGGATTGAGGTTGGTGTGGTTTTCGCTTTGGTCGAGTACGACCTGGTTCATGGCAAAAAAGTACCTGTTACCCGTAAAGGAGGAGATAGAGACAATTTCCGCTGCCTGGTCTCTGGGCAGCAAAAATTGAGGATTGCAAATGTCGTTATTTTTGGACCATGAGTTTAAGCTGATGACAGAATTGTAGTTGCTCATGATGACATACAGTACAGTATTATTGGAGGAGTATCCTTCAGGGAGTGAAGCACAGGCCATCACTTCAGGCTCCAGATCAATCTCTTCTGCCAGTGCATGCCAACCGGTTTGACCCACTGAAAACCGGATTCCCTCCTTTTGCACTTCTTCGCCATCATCATTTTCTTCATACCACACTATGGTTTCGATATTTGAATCTGATACAGGGGACCAGGTCGCCATATCTCTCTCACCTTCCATTGTGAAAAGCGTTTTATCGGTCATCGTCTGGACATTGCTGTATTCTACCCGCAATGAGGGAGGATTGTCCGGATTGATGTTGAGTTCATTACCAAGGCTGTCTTTTGCAAGCAGTTTATTGGCAGAAAAGACGTCCAGCAAGCTGTTAACGCCCATGAAGGAAAGTTCAGAGGCAATCCAATCAGAGGGCTTCCTGGTGACCAGGAAAAATACCTTTATGTTTTCATTGGCGGGTTCTCCGGCATCGTCAAGAAAATTACCGGGATTGACAATCAAGGAGGTAACATCATCAATTCTTAAAATTTCCTCCTCTTCAATGTAAAGATCAGCAAATCCTGTGTAAGAAGGCTTTAGATCGGATTTAAGATTTTGAATATTGCCTGCGTACTCAAAGTCACCATCGGGAACAAAGATGTCCTCGTCCTTAAAACAAGCTGTCAGAAGGAGCATGGTCATCACAGTGGCAAGAGCAACAGTCGAATTTATGTTCATCGGTAAACTTTTCAATATTTTTTATGCATAAAGCAAATAACAGACATCAGACATCATGAGACCATGGTTTTGTTGCCTGAGCAAAAAAAATTATCTAAACCGGTAGCGAAGACCTGCCTGTACACCGTAGGTAAAATAGTTTTGGGAGACTGGATGCTCGCTGACGGTAATAGGATTGACGCGATAAATAAACCTGGGTTCCACCATAATGGAGTAACGGCTATCCAGGCGATAGCCCACTCCAAAACTACCGGTGACGCTCATTCCCAATTTAGCCCGGAAAATATTTCTGCCTGTTTCCTCGTCCTCAAATGTCATGGGGCGGCCAGAGGCGGAAATTATTTCGCCCCTGCGTGCAAATGCAATATTGAACATGAAGCCTGCCGATGGGGCAAAAGTCCAGTTTCCGGAATTAAATTCGTAGCCAAATACCACAGGGATGTCGATCATTTGGTAGCGGTTATAGACCGTGCGCACCCGCTCACCGGTCTCAATGACTGACAATGTATCAAAGACGAAAGTGGTATCCATAGGCGCGTTGATAATGGTGTCAATCAAGACATTGACTACCCTTCTGCGCTCCTCATCGGGGTCTACAAACCTGAATTTTTCATTGATCTGATTGACAGACACCCCGGTTCTCAGTGCAAAACCATTTTGAAGAATGGCTGATATCCTGGCTGTGGCACCGTAGGAAATAGCATAAGATTCGGTTTCTTTTCTGGCATCGACCCATTCCCTGAACTCCGAAGAGGAGGGATCCAGTGTCTTGCTGAAAAAATCGGGACCGGCCATGACGTCCAGAGCGAAATATCTCAGCGGAATCACTGGTTCAAAACAATTGGGGTTGTTGCGGATTGCGCAGTGGTTGAAATTCAGCGCCGAGTGTTTTTCCTCCGACAGGCGTTGACCCATGGTTTCTCTCCATCTCTCCACACCTAGTAATTCCATCGCAGCTTTTCTGACAAAGGCGGCTTCTACTTCCATTCCTTCAGAAGCAAAATCAGCCTCAGATTCAACAGGCTTTGACAGTATGCTTTCCTCTAATGCCAAATCATCACTCAAGCCGGGCAACATATCTTCACCGGTTTCAAAATAATCGCCGGATGAACTGCCATCGGGTGATTGACCGGTAATATCGGGGCCGGAGGTATGAGAAGTCTCAGAAGCACTGCTTGAGGTTCTTTCAGAACCAATAGGCATTTCATTAGTAGTAGCTGTTGACTCGAAGTTTTCGCCCATGCGATCTGAGCGAGTATCGCTATGCCACTCTCCAGACATCGTAGTTTCCGGAGAGCCGGTTATACTTTCATCTTCATAACCGGACTCAGATTGACTCCAAATCTCCCGATCTCTATCTTCAGCATCTGCAGGTACTCCGTATGTTTGAGTGGGCGTCGGGTCCGGGGCGGCATCACCGGCAGCAATAGTGGGGAAATCTCCACGGGTGGGGAGCAGCAGCCATATCATAAGCGCCAGAAGCAAAGCGATGAGCAAGCCAATCAGCAACTTTCGGCGCAGAGCGGCCATTTTGCGCTTGCGGACTATATTGCTCCAAATATGACCGGGCGGCTCTACCGCATGGTTGCCCAATTTGGAGCTAAAGAGCTTATCGATATATTGTTGACTCAAGTCCATTCATTTATTTTAAATCAAAATCAGCTGTAAATTTTTCAATGCATCCTGGAGGAACTTTCTGGCCTTTAGCAACTGAGACCTGGAAGTACTTTCCTGGATTTCCAACATATCTGCAATTTCACTGTGTTTGTAACCCTCGATCACATACAGGTTAAAAACTACTTTGTAACCATCCGGCATGGAGTTTATTAGTTCTAGCAATTCGGCCTCTGAAATATTCTCTACCGCTTTGCTCTCCACTTTTTTCTCCTTCACATCTTCAAGCGTACTAAACTCATTTTTGTTTGAACTCTTTTTGAGAAATTTTATGGCGGAATGCACCATAATTCTCCTAATCCACCCTTCAAACGAGCCTTTGTGCTTAAATGTATGCAATTTATTATAGACCCGGATAAAACCATTCTGCATGATATCTTCCGCTTCCATCCGGTTGCGTGCATACCTCAAGCAGAGTGCGAACATCTTTGGGGCGAATCGCTCGTAAAGCAGTTGTTCACATTCTCTGTCCGATTTTAAACAACCTTCAATAATTTCGCGGTCAGTCAAGTCTACCGGGTTATTACAATTATGAGAAACCATTAATACAAAAAACGCTGCCTGTCACTTACATCATTTGGAAAAAATTTTGTGTGACCTGTAGAGACAAGCTAATATTATGAACGCAGGCCGGGGTACATTTATTAATGAAATACTAAATTAGGAGAACGGAAGATGCGAAAAAATGTTCCCCCTTACTTCACTCAGCCATTGCAGCGGGCTGACCTTCTCTTGCCACGAGCTCTTCGAAGGGGATGATTACATCCAGTCCTCTGGCTTGAAAGTAGGAGGCGACATTGCCGGGCGGAAGTGGGGAGGCTACCAAAGCAAAATCACCACCCCAGGCACCGAGGCTTTTCACCACCCCTTCAAAATCGCTGAAAAGCTCATCCTGAACTCGTGTTAGACCAAGCAGAGATGAAACCAGGTTCTCTGTCTCTACCAGATTGCTGGAAAACTCTTCCAAAGTGGTCGAAGCTGCACATGCTCTGCTGAGTTCGCTGACCTCATCGATCTGTGTTTGCTTAATACCTTTAGACTTTTTCTCAAAATGATCAATGGCCTCACGGCTGTTTTTTTTCTGACCCAGATAGACGAAATGTAGGTTATTGACAAAGCCGGGATTGAAATCCAGGTAGCTGATTTTTATGTTTTCCTCGTTTCTGGTGTAAAGGAGGGGCGAATCTGCGCGGGCGCAAGCAATATCGTAACCTGAACCACCAAATGTGCGATCGTAAAGTTCGTAAGGCTCCACATCGGCCCATTGTGCAATGCAGTAAACCAGCGAGGACGAGGAGCCAAGTCCCCACTCCCTGTTAAATTCGAGCTTCGTTGTTACTTTGAAGCCGTACCACTGGGATAAAAAATCGGAATTCAGCCTGCAGGCTTCGTTGAGTATGGCAGATAGTTTCTCGGCGACCTGCTCGTCCGTGGACTTCTCGAATTTCATATCAAAAAGCGAGCAAACGCCCTTAAACCAGGTGTTA
>SKLY01000187.1 GCA_007121335.1 Saprospiraceae bacterium
ATTCATTTTCCACCTCGTACAGATCCGTCAATGAGACTTCACCCATTCCCTGACCGTCCAGATAAACCACCGGATCAAGACAACTCACCTCAATAATCTGCGCATCATTTTGAAATTCGTAAGCACCCATATCCACTATGGCTGAATCGGATCCGGAAGCGTTGTGAAATCTGGGCATGCCGGCCAAATCAAGGGTATCTGAGCTACTCAGGGCATTGTTGTCCCCGGCATCTATGGCAGGAGAGCAGGATTGTAACTCCAGGTTGCCTGCAGTAGTGGGTACGGTGGTCAGTTCGATATCTTCTACAAATAAAGGATCGGCATCTATGTTTTTACCTTCATCAGAACCTATTGCACCAACCCAGTCGCCATTCTCATCACGTGAATTGGCGATAAGGCTGTAGCTGAATTCCGGGTTTGAACTATCATTGAAAACTGAAGCTGAAGTAGATGCACTATCTCCATCGGCTGAATTGTTCCAGATGATGGTGTTTGTTACCTTGGGAGAGGAATTATCGAGATTGTACATCCCACCGCCGTCAGAATTAGCCGTATTTCCCGAAAAGGTGCTGTTCGTTACCGTAGGGGAGGAATTATCGCTATTGAACATCCCGCCACCATTATTTGCCGTATTTCCTGAAAAGGTGCTATTTATGATTTGCGGGTTTGCAAAGTTAATGCTTGAAATTCCTCCACCATTTCCAGTTGAGGTGTTACTTATAAAACTGGAATTTTGAATGATTGGATTAGATCCAGCTGAAAAGATTGAAATAGCACCTCCAAAATTTCCGCTTGAATTACCCGAAAATGTACAATTATAAATAAAAGGCGAAGAACCAAATCCAATGATCATTCCGGCACCACCTCCTGTTGAAGTGTTGTCCGTGAAATAACAGTTTAAAATTGTTGGAGAGGAGTTAACTTCAATACTCATCCCAGCTCCACCAGCGGCTGAATTTTCGCGTATAATGCAATTGCTGATTACCGGATTGGCCGCAAACCATATCAACATTCCTCCACCTCTTCCGAAACTTCCAACATCAGAACCAATTGCATTTCCATCCCGAACAGTAAAACCATCAAGCACAGATGTAGAGGTAACTCCAACACCGGCAATAACGACATGATAGGCGTTATCAGCAATGGAATTGGGGTCACCTATTTCTCCACTCAAAATAGTTTCATTAGTCACAAAATCACGGTCGGCCAGGTCAAAAGTAATCGCGTCTTCTGTACCTTCAAATCCGCCGTAAATCGCCACCCCATTTTTTAAATGAAAACTGGCGTTTCTTGGATTGTTTGGTGTCATACCAGAGGAGTCTGACGGATAATAAGTACCCGCTGCCACCCATATTTGGCTAACATTGGTGCATGAATTCAGTGCATTTTGCAGGTCGGTAAACGCATTTTCCCAGGAGGTACCTGAATTGCCACCTGTTGCATTGGCATCCACAAAAACTATTTCTTCGGCTGAGGACTCAATGACTCCCGGTATCGAACCAGGTGGATCAAATATCAACTCTCCGTAATTGGTAAAAATTCCGGTATTGATGTGCGCCGAATCGGTGCTGATCTCCATTACACCGCGATTCTCAAAAGTATCCAGGTTGTTTACGGATGCGAATAAATCAATCGAACTGCAGAAGTTGCTTATAAATACCCCTTCGTTGGTTATACCGTGGTTGTGGATTGTGCCGGTTCCACCAATGGAAAGGCTGCCCTCATTTAAAAAGTAGCCCGAGGAGCTATTGGTCAGTCCGTCGTTTCCAATGTTCGCATTTTCTCCTATATCAATCGAGCCAAAATTATAGAAGTCGGCGCTGTTGCTAATCCCCGTATAGCTGGTATCCTGCCGCGCTATAGTGATTCCACCCCGGTTGTCAAAAATCCCGGAGTTGTTGTCTAATGAACTGTTCCACGTATAACCCATCTCAATCACTCCATCCTCTGTGTTCAAAAATGAGTGATTCCCGCTGAGCGACAATCCATAAGAACCAATGCTGTCAAACTGCATGAGTCCCGCATTCTCGATATGCCCACCGGAACTTTCGATTCCCCGATGATTAAATGAAGACTTGATGGTTCCCGAATTGTGAAAATAACCACTTGTAGATATCATGGGACTAAAGAAATGGCTCGCTTCAAGGTGCCCCATATTAATCAGTGTATCGGTGTTGGAGATTGCCGTGGTTAGGTTTTGACCTGTGAAGGAAGAAGCAGGTCCAAGAACCGCTTTGCCTGAATTATTTAAATAGCTGTCAATGTCTTGAACTGAACACTGAGCATCTGAATACAGATATGATCCGGCGCTGTTATCAAAAATTCTGTGAATTTGACTGATCGGTGAAAAAAGCACATCAGTTCCTAAAACGAGTGTATCCGAGTTTTGAAAAACCGTATTCAGTGAAGAAGCCTGGGAAACAGGAACATCGATTTCCATGTAACCCTGATTGTTTATTGCTAGACTGCATCCCGATAAACTCAAACTTCCATCTTGATGAAGGTAGGTGCCTTTGTTGGTGACGAGATCAGAACTGGAATTGTTAAAGTCTGAGTCGCAACGGTTTAAAAAATAGGCCCCTTCCTCATTATAAATACTACCACCCCCCGTCATAGATAATATCAACTCACATCCCTCTCCGGTAATGAAGTCAGCGGCATTGAATATGCCAACTTGTGAAGATCCATTAATTTCTATACTGGATGAATCACCCACTTCAAAGTGATTGAAATTCACCAAAGCTCCATCGTTCCCGGTTCCAAAAGGACCCGTATTCAAAATGGTCACGTCACCTAAGATGTAGGCTACCCCGATTGTATCATTGTAAAAAGGAATACCTGTACCCCCCAGAGAAAACGCGCCAATTTCCCGAATTTCAAGCGATCCCTCTATAAAGAGCTCACCCTGATTCAGAAAAGCTTCCGGTCCATCGACATTCCAAATCTCCAGCGTATTCTGAGACCCGTATTGGAAAACTTCAGCTCCCTCGCGATTGGAAATTACAGGGATAGAGGAATTGCCAATATTGTTAGCCGTAATCGGTCCATGAGAAATAATCACATGGTGGTTGTCAATTCCAAATCCATTTAAACTGAACAGAGATATTCCTTCCATGGAGTGCACTATCAATGAGTCTGTATTAATGAGTGCGGACCCATTGGAACCGCTCAAACTCAATCCACTCATCAATTCCATCTTTCCGTCATTGTACAGTATATCTCCGGCTCCACCGGCAAATGACAAATCCGGTCCATCGTGGAAAAAATCAGCACCTTCCCGGTTGTGGAATACAGGACTCCCTAAAGTCGTTCCAGCGGTGAAACTCGCAGAAGAATTTATGGATCCAAAGTTGTCAATCTCGGTTTCATTCCCATTGGTCACTGAAAAAGAACCACTTGTGTGATCTATTTGTCCTCCGGCTTTATTTATGAGGCCCTCACCGGCAGAGGATCCACCAATTGAAAATGTCCCGCTGTTTAGGATGGATCCGTAATTTACAAGCCTGGTAGCATTCCCGCCTGAAACGGTAAAACTTCCATTGTCATTCTCTACCGTCGCTCCGGCATAGTTGATCATATTGGTATCCAGTCCACCCAACACCTCAAAAGTACCGCTGCTCAAAATAGAGCCCCAGTTTTGCAAGCGTTTTCCCTGGCCTTCAATAATGGTTAATTCCCCCGTATTCACCACTTCGGCATCCGGAAAATTGAGCAAACCATCGTTGTATGAGGAGTCTATGCGGAGATTACCGTGATTGTATAAATAACCGTAATTCAAAAATCCGTCACTCGCACTTCCCTCAACGAGCAGATCAGATCCACTTTCCACTTTCAGAGAAGCCCCGAGATGAAGAACCACAGACCTGGCACCTGCATCGTTGGATACAGTTGGATAATTACCCGTTGCTACTACGGGAATAATGACGTGATGCCCACTGTCAATGCCGTAATCCGGAATTATCATGGGATCCCAGTTGCCGGTCTCATGCCAGTTTGTATCGACCGCACCGGTCCAGCTTAAGGTATCGTAGGGCATCAACATGGAATTCGCACTTTGTGCTTTTTCTGAGATGCCTGCTGTCAGCATCAGTGTGAATAGTACGGAGATGAGTAAGAAGTAAATTTGCTTCATGATAGTTAGGTTTTGTAATTGTAAACAGGGTCTTTTTTATGAATGGGGATAACCGGGGTTTCCACCTCAGTTTCCTCGTGATGGGTTTTGTGCCAGTAAAGCGGTGCGTAAAAATACTCGCCGTAGGCCTTAAAGCCGGCGGCCAGATGAAGTACCAAATACCGGATTACATCCAGGAAAATTTGCCAGGCACCGGCTTTTATCTTCAGGCGTTTATAGACGATTTTATTCAAGTAGGTCGAACTGATGAGATTGATGATGAGAATGCCCCACAGCAAAATACTCATGGCGAGGAACAACACCCAGGGGACGCCCGAAAACAGGATGAATATTGGAATAAACAAGTTGAAAAAGGGCAACAGGCTGTTGCACACCATAGGCATCCAAAAATTCACCCAGGCACTGACCGGAAAACCCCGGCTTTTGAAGGTTCGGAAAAAATGGACAAATTGCGTGACCATCAATCCCTTGTTCCATCTCGTACGCTGATTGATCCAGGCACTGCTGCTGTCCGGACAGGTTTCCGCCGTATAGCTTTCGAGGATTTTGAACTCCACTCCCTTTTGTCGCAATCGCACGCTCAATTCAGCATCTTCAGTGACATTGTAGGGATCCCATCCACCGGCTTTTCGCAGGATATCGGTTTCGACAAAAAAGGAATTGCCGCCCAGGCCAAATGGATACCCTCCATCAGAGAGTTCTTTCAAATGCAATTCGTACCACTCGTAGTACTCGACAGCAAAATTCCGGGCTATCCAGCCATCCTCCTGATTGGAAATTTTGATTTTCGACTGCAGACAGAGATTTTTTTCCGGATGCGCTGCCATAACTGAAATGGCCTTCCTGAATTGATCCGGTTCCGGTCTGCTCTCTGCATCGTAAACGGTCAAAAACCGGCCTTTTAGCTTCGGAAGTGCATGCATTAGCGCCCTGGCCTTCGTAAATGGTGGCTCCTCGGGAATCAGCAGAATTTGCGCAAAAACGGGCAGGTCCAAATCCCTGAGGGTCCTCCTGGTCAAAAGGTCGGTCTTTTCCACCACAATGTACAATTCCTTCTGCTGAGCAGGGTAATCCATCGCCTCAATCTTATCTATGGTAGCTTTTATCACATCCCCCTCGTTCTTCAGAGGCAAAACAATACTCACAAGGGGCAAGTCTGCCGGTAGATTCAGATCGGATATCTCAGAAGTATTTTTGGAAGAGGATCCCAAAACATTGGAAAGCCGGAATACCAGCAAAAACAGGTAGTTGAAAAATCCCAGGGTGAATACCAACAATCCGAAACTCAATGGGTACATAACTGCTGTCACTACTACAGCCACCAACAAGCCGAGCAGCAAGTAGCGGAACGGCCACCTGATCTTGTGGTACGAAGTAAGCGATTTCAGCTTCTTGCGAGCCTCCACCGCAATACCATCCTCCCTAATGGTAGCATGCGGTTTCATTGATTATGTTTTGGACAACCATAATACCGCCAAATGTACAACAATTATTCCAAAAAATAAACCGTGGATATAAAGGCAATGGTTGACAATCAGATAATTTGCTTTGCGTAACTCAATCAGTTTGTAAGATTGGTTGAAGTTTGTGGGTAATGTGTCGTGGTTATTATTGAGTGGAGGTATGCCCGGGGTGATTGGGGGGCTGGAAGATGGGTATGAATTCTATAGATAATGGCTGAAAAGTGCACCAGTAAGGGGAAAATTTGCCTGGTGGCTTCAATCAAATAACTCATTGAGAAAAGTTTTCAGGTCTCTGATTATAACCGGCGCCTCAACATTAAAGGTTTTAGGCAGTTGATGCTTTAGCCTCTTGTCCCAGGTGATTTGAACTTGTTTGATGCGCTTGGGTTGGAAGAAATCATCACTGTTGGTGAAGGAAACATTTTTGTGCGCACATTTTTCCAGGAATGCGATTTTTACATCTTGCCAGTTGATATGGTCTATATTTTCCTTGATATACCATATATCAAAGTAATCGCGAGCTTCACCCCGGTTGCGTTGAATAAGAGCACGCAATTTTTCAGCCAATACTTCACGAACATCGTAACATGGAATGGAAGATTGAATTGATTCAGCATCACTGTAAGGGTGGAATATCCTTCGCTTATTTTGATCAAATAAAACCTGCTCATAGAACCGTAATTCGCACCATATTTTGGTATGGCAGTGTTTGCCGAAAACCGGTGGCCTGTTGCGCTCGTGGTTTGCTCCCCAAAAGCATACTTCGACATCCCATCCTACCGGCCTGTCGTTAAATCTAACTGGGTTGAATGATAAAATTTTAAAAGCTATACCACTTGCTTCCGTCACCTGGTCACAGACTTGCTGAATGTGTTTCCGTTTGAGTTCAAAGTCTGGGTTGACAATCGTTGCATCAATATCCTCCGAGAATCTGTAATTTTCAAAGTAGCACTTTTTCAAACAAGTTCCGTCTTTAAAAAGAAAGTTGTCCTGAGCTCACTTTTGACTGAAGAAGCCATTGAGAAAATGCCCCAACACATAATCCTTGTCAATTGTGTTTCCCGGAAGTTGAAGATTTTCGGCTATTTCTCTTATTTCTCTCTGTAGAATCATCAGCTTGTTTTTTCACTCATCGACAGGATATCTTCTTTCGGTACATTAATACGCAAGCGCCACCTCGAATTAAAATGTCCGGAATCATCTTCCTGAGGGTCAAGCAGATTGTACTTTTGATTCAACTTCTTTTGAGCAAACCGGATAAAAGTTGTCATATTCTCTTTTTCAAACAATTCAATCAAAAAACCCAATCTTTTGATCACCGCAATATTGTTGACTGCTTTGGCAGCTTCTGTCAGTTTGGTACTGCTAATTTTAGCTTTGTTGAGCGCATGCAGCAATTCTGTATAACCACCACTGTATTGGGGCAAATGAAAACAGTCCACAATAGTTTTTTCCACTCCGGTCATGCGAAATTGATGATTACCATATCCCCGGGTAATAACCCCCATCATTTTTTGCGGCTGAATTTTGACAAACTGATAGCGTACCCCAAAAATGGTTTTGTGCTTTTTTTGTCTGTTGGTCTGCACAAAAACTGTATTGGGAAATTGCTCTGTCAAACCGTGCAAGTTTAATGCCGTCCAATAGGCTACGACTCCATCTTCAACCAGATA
>SKLY01000019.1 GCA_007121335.1 Saprospiraceae bacterium
CCGTCCACTCTTCTGGAGTAAACCAACTCTGCGGTGGATGAATACACATCCAGCAGTCCGACACCGCCGCTGATACCTTCCACGGTCACCTCATGGGTAGCGGGATTGGGAAAAAGATGCAGATCCCCGCTGACAGGCTCTTCCTCCAGCTCTTCCACCGAGGTGGGCACATCGATAATGATCAGATGCTCACAAGCCTCAGGGTCGTTGCAGTAGCCGTTTTCATCCAGGCGGACGACCCAGGCGTTCACATTGTGAAAACCAAGGCCCACAGTATCAATCCGGCTTCCCACTGCAAAAAGGGACCCATCCGGCAACTCCGTTACATCCTCAAACCTCATTCCTTGCACAGCATCATTGCTCAAATCCAAATACCTCCGGTTCCAGAGCATTTCCCCCGTGGAAGTCATGCGCATCAAAAAACCACCATGACCTTGATAGTGCTCCCATTCCTCCACAAAAATAAGGCTGGCTTGACCAGACCCAATAATTTCCCCATTTTGGGTAGGATTAAGTCTGTTGATATCCAAAGTTTCCCTTGTAAGAATCTGTGGCGTTTCCCAAACAACCTCTCCATCACCATCCAACCCCATAAAAAGAGGAGCCCAGCGGTAATGGATTTGAAAAACTCCAAGGTCCCCTGCCCATTTGAGCACGTAATTACCATCATCCAAAACAGTAATCCATGGTAGGCCATCGCCCACCATACCCGTATCGTAATGCTTATCCCAAATCACCTCGCCATCCGGGCTTACTTTGGTGACCCGGGCTATCATATGGATGACAGTGTTAACACGACTAACAATCAAGATATTTCCATTCGGTGTAAATACGGCATCTCTTACATTTCCTCCTGTTGGATGGGCATCCAATATGCTAATCCACTTTTTCTCCATGCTAGAATCCAATTTAATTAAAAAAGGATGATGGGTTTCCTCTTCGGTGGACATTTGACCCATAAGGTAAATATTATTCGATACGGTATCACATAAAATAGACCTAAAATAACAAAAATACCCACAAACTGATGGATACATTAAATTCCCTAACGAATTTGTATGACATAAGGCATCAAAATTGAACACTCTTATTCCTACTATTTTCCCGTCAACCTTATAATAATTTGCAGCCAAAAGGTATTCATCCTTGAATTTGCAAATATTAGACTTTCCAGTGGTATTAAGACCACTGGGAAATTCCGAGTACATAGTATCGTGCATAAATCCCTCTTTGTAGTGGTAGCTAATAAACCCTGTACATGAAGTCGTCCCTTCAGGTGGACATAAATGTAAGCTATTAATTACCAACATTCCATCACCGTCATTAAATATCCCATTGGAATAATTTGATGACTCTCCCACATCAATGGAGACCGAAAAGTTTTCCTGAGCAGGAACTGAGGCAAGTGCAACAAAGAACAATAATGTAATAAAACCAATTATCTTTATCATTGTACAAGCAGTTTTTGGGTGTCAATACTTCCGTCTTCAAGTTTCAGTGTAAAAATATATATACCTGCCGGAAGCTCACTTACATCCACGGTTGATCCTGAGGTCAATGGTACTGCCCTGCTTTCTATAAGTTGGCCGTGAATATCGTATATGAAATACTCTTCCAGTAAATAATGAGATCTGTCTGTATCAGAAATATAATCTCCGCAAGTTCCACCATTTCCCGAATGTTCGGCACATTCATGGGGATCTGCCTGAACCCACTCCAATACATCACAATCAAACTTTTTTGAGTAGGGTGGAGGATCCGGATAGGGATCAAAATAAAAAGGATTTAACTGGGATCCATGACCTGTTCTAAACAAGCCAAACATGTGTCCCATTTTTTGGACAATTATTTCACTCTCTATTTTAAACTGGTCCCAGCTGACATCGGTGTTCTTTGTTACAAACCATGTACCCGGAATTCCTCCCCCCAGTCCACGAAAAATAGTCGGATCACCGGTTCCTTGACTCCAATGACTGTGAATAAGGTATATGTCAATGCCATCTTCGTGATGGGGAAAATCAAACCAATCACAGGCCCTGTAATTTGGCTCATTGAAACTGGTGCCGCTAAAAAACAGATCGTCGTCATCCACAAAATGTTCCTCACAATCATAGATAAAGTAAATGTCATGAGGATTAAATGAATTGTCCAATATCTCCTTAATGTAGTCAAGTCTTTCAGGTGGATAACCTATGGATCCATCAGACTTTCTCACGATATTGAGATAGACGCGTACAAAGATGTCCTCTGAACTTACTCCTCCACTCACATCGTAATAACTCAATTGAGCAGAATCTACAAACAAGTAAGTTTCATACTGATTCCCTTCAGCAGCGGGCACTTGTGATTGCGCTTGCTTAAATGGCATAGCGCATATTAAAACACCTACGAGGCAAGCAAGTAGGTAGGTAGGTAGGTAGGTAATGTTTTCATAATAATAAAAATTTTATGTGAAAAATTGGTTTACTGAGGTTGATACATCGTCGAATCACTATGGCAAAAACAGCCTTTGCATTCGACCAAAAAATGATTGACATCCTTTTTTATTACGGAAAATATTCGTCGATTTGGCAAGTATTTCAGGGTGGTTCTCATGGTGAAAAACTGTTTCAAAAAAGCAACAAACGCTAATGTAAAGAGACATTTTTAAATATCCAAATTTATTCTGAAAATTCAACAGATATTTTTTTGATTAATATGTATTTGGTCTGGTTAAACAAGCCCAATATTAGAATTATGAAGAGCAATTATCGACATCAAAAAAAGACCTAAAAAGCTTTTTTTTAGAAAACCCATGACCTACCCATAGCATCCACAACTGTGGAATCCTTTTAAGTGAGGACGCAGTCAATAAACCTTAACCCATGCGTAGATCGCATTACCCAAGCCTAATTGTCCCATGAAATGCCTCCCCTCACCCCACCACCCCCATCAAAATCGGGGAATTATTCACTCACTTCGGTCCAATAACCGAAAAGTCCCTTAAATTTGCGGCTTTCGGATATACAAGAATCAAAGAAGCAGGAATGGAATACAGTCCCAGGCAGATAGAGAAGAAATGGCAAACATATTGGGAAGAAAAGCAGGTTTACAAAACCGATATCGACCCGGACAAACCCAAGTACTACATACTGGATATGTTCCCCTATCCCTCCGGGGCCGGATTGCACGTCGGTCACCCGCTGGGATACATCGCCTCCGACATCATGTCTCGATACAAGCGGCACAGCGGTTTTCAGGTATTGCATCCGATGGGGTACGACGCATTCGGCTTGCCGGCGGAGCAGTATGCCATTCAAACGGGAGTGCATCCCGCTGAATCCACCAGGAAAAACATTCAGCGCTACAGGCAGCAGTTGGAAAACCTGGGTTTTGACTACGACTGGTCCCGGGAAGTGGCCACCTGCGACCCCGATTACTACAAGTGGACCCAGTGGATATTCTTGCAGTGGTTTCAGCATTACTACTGTACCGAGGCAGACAAAGCCCTGCCCATTTCCCAACTCGTAGAAGAATTTGAACGTGAGGGCAACCACGGCACTACCGCCTTTGACAATCAGGACAGTCCAAAATTCTCGGCCGAAGAGTGGAAGGCATTTTCCGCACGGAAGCGAGACGAAATACTGATGAACTACCGCATCGCCTACCGCAAAACCGCCTACGTAAATTGGTGTCCCAAACTCGGGACAGTACTGGCCAATGACGAGGTAAAGGACGGCAAATCGGAGCGCGGGGGATTTCCGGTGGAGCGAAAGCCCATGGTTCAGTGGTCGCTCCGCATATCGGCCTATGCCGGGAGACTGTTGGAAGACCTTGACGGCCTGGACTGGTCGGAATCGCTAAAAACCATTCAGCGCAACTGGATAGGGAAATCCACCGGGGCCATGGTGCAATTCAGTTTGGAAAACAGGGACGACCGGTTTGAGGTATTTACCACCAGACCGGACACCCTTTTTGGGGTAACCTTCATGGTGCTTGCGCCTGAACACCCCCTGGTAGATGAGATCACCACCGAGGCCCAAAAAACGGAAGTGGAGGAATACCAGCGCAGGGCCGCCGCCATTTCAGAGCGGGCCCGGCAGGCCAATGTGGACGATATTTCGGGAGCATTTACCGGTGGATATGCCATTCACCCGGTCACCGGGAAAAGACTGCCGGTGTGGATCAGTGACTACGTGTTGATGGATTACGGCACCGGGGCCATTATGGCCGTGCCCTCCGACGATGAGCGAGACCACAAATTTGCTCGCCATTTTGAACTCCCCATCATACCGGTGGTGGATAAAAGTTCGGACGATCCCGAAGAGCACACCATTATCAATTCGGATTTTCTCAACGGCATGAAGGTTGCAGCCGCCAAAAAGAGGATCATCCGTGAGTTGGAGGCAAAAGGTACGGGTCGCGGTGAGGTGAAATACAAGTTGAGAGATGCTATTTTCAGCAGACAGCGCTATTGGGGAGAGCCAATTCCCATCGTTTATGACGAAGAGGGGGTTGCGCATCCATTGCCCGAGGAGGAACTGCCACTGGAATTGCCGGATACCAACGATTACAAACCCGGTGCAGACGGACGGTCTCCACTTTCAAAAATAGAAGACTGGGTAAATCTGCCGGGAGGTTACAAGCGGGAAACCGACACCATGCCCGGTTTTGCAGGTTCATCCTGGTACTTTTTGCGATACATGGACCCCGGAAATGACAGCGCATTTGCCGACCGGACTGCCATTGAGTACTGGAGGGATGTCGATCTGTACATCGGTGGGACGGAACACGCCGTGGGCCATCTGATCTACGCCCGTTTTTGTCACAAATTCCTCTACGATACCGGGCAGGTGGTGAGCAATGAACCTTTCCGAAAGCTCATCAATCAAGGGATGATACAGGGCATTATCGAGAGTATATTTATGGATAAGCGTCAGAGCGATCCGGCCCGGTTCGTCTGTGCATCTGTGGCGGAAAAAGAGGGGATGAATAATTTTACTGGGATACTGGTACACGCCGATTTTGTTAAAGAGTACGGAGCCCAGGATTCCTACCTGAATGAGGACTCAATCCGCAAATTTCTGAACTGGCAGCCCGATTTTGCCAATGCGAAATTTGAATGTCCGGGCGGGGTTTATCAAAATAGTGAGTTTACCCCACATCCCGGATCCGGGGCCACGGAAAACCACCTGCTCACCCATTCAGAGGTGGGCAAAATGTCAAAATCCAAGTACAATGTCATCAATCCCGATGAGGTCATAGAGGAATACGGCACCGACTGTTTCCGCATGTACGAGATGTTTCTCGGCCCCATAGAGCAGTCCAAGCCCTGGGACACCATGGGAATTGACGGGGTTTCCAAATTTCTGAGGCGTTTTTGGGAGTTGTTTTTTAAAGACGGAAACTTTACCTTCACTGACGAAAACCCGCCCAAAGAGGCCAGGGTGACGCTCCACAATACGATAAAGAGGGTGCGGGAAGACATCGAGCGATTTTCCTTCAACACTTGCGTCAGCCACTTTATGGTCTGCACCAATGAACTGAGAAAGGCAAAAACCCAATCGAGGGAAATACTCGAACCGCTAATTGTACTGATTGCGCCTTTCGCGCCCCACCTGGCGGAGGAACTGTGGCAACTGGCAGGCCGCGAGGGTACGGTTACGAAGGCCCCATATCCCGACTACGATCCCGAGGTGCTCAAAAAGGATGAACTGACCTATCCCGTGGCGGTAAACGGGAAAAAGCGGACCGAATTAACGGTTCCCGCAGATATGCCGAAACAAGAACTGGAAAAAACTGTTGCAGAGAACGAGGTCATTTTGAAATGGAAGGAGGGCAAGGATATCAAGCGCATAATTGTGGTGCCCGGTAAAATGATCAATGTGGTGATCAAGTGATTTTTAAATAGTTTTTCCTGACTGATGAAAGAAGGCAACAAGTTTTACAGCATATTTAATTTTAAGTGTCCAAAGTGTCACAAAGGGGACCTCTACCCCACACGTTTGAGCGAGTTTAAGAAAGTGTTTACCATGTACGACCACTGCCCTGCCTGTGGTCAACCCTACGTCATCGAACCCGGTTTTTACTGGGGGGCTATGTACATCGCCTACATGATCAGCTCTGCCATTATATTGACAGGCTTTGCGTTTTTGTTCTTCGCATTTGGGTTTGACATCATTCCCTCCTTTATAATCATTGTTATTTTTACGGGGATGTTGTACGGATTGATTTTCCGTCTGGCGAGGTCGGTCTGGATCAATCTCTTCGTCCACTACGACCCCAACAGGCCACTAAAAAAACAAGAGCCTAAACCGGAAAAGGACCATTGACAGTACCGACGTACATAGCTGACCGCGCATGGTTTTCAAACAGCAATTTAAAGACATGAAAGAAGATTTGATAAAGTATTTTCCGCGGTTGGACGACAAAAAGCTTTTGGAAGAGATTATGCAGGTGGGCCGCCACATGCGCATTCCGCGGGGGGAAATTCTGATTAATTACGGCACTTACATCAAGCAAATCCCTCTACTACTCGAAGGGAGCATAAAGGTCAGCCGACAGTTTGATGACGGCCGGGAGCTGTACCTCTATCACCTCTATCCCGGGGAGTCCTGTGCGGTATCGGTAAGTTGCTGCATGTCCCTTGCCCCGAGTCCGTTTTTCGCCATCGCGGAGGACGATTCGGAGTTGATTGGTATTCCGGTTGAATACATGGAGTTGTGGCAAAAAAAGTACCTGAAGTGGAATCAGTTTATTCTCTCGACTTACGAGGAGCGCTTCAGAGAGCTGATTCTCACTCTGGACGATGTCGCCTTTAAAAAGCTGGACCAGCGGCTGTTGGCCTTTTTGCGAAAAAAATCCGAGGCAATCAACAACCTCACCATAAACATCACCCACCAACAAATTGCAGAAGAACTCAACACCGCCCGCGAATCCGTATCCAGGCTTTTGAAAACCATGGAGAGCCGGGGGATTATTGAGTTGGGGAGGAATACTGTGGTTCTGTTAAAGGGGGTTGATGGTTGATGGCGGATGGCTGATGGCTTTTTGCGGGCGCTAACACGATGTAGCCTGCAGCATATCTGCTCTCAGAGATTGTTGATTTTCGAGGATTTTTTCCGGCGCAGATTGTGTCGATGGGTCCTCTCTTTGCGTCTCCCTTTGCGGCTTTGCGGCTTTGCGTGAAACCAATACCCAATACACCAAATCTCCCAAAATTATTACCCATACCGAGAAACCGACGGGTTTATGGCTGATGGTTCATGGCCTCATTGGCC
>SKLY01000114.1 GCA_007121335.1 Saprospiraceae bacterium
ACCTGGAAGAGCGTCCAAACTACAATGTAGCCGATGCCAGAGACTTTGGAGACGGTGACTCTGAATTTGTGCATTACGCCTACGGTGAACATACTCTTATTAACAATGATGCAAGAGTAATTAAGGGAGGATCGTGGGCCGACAGAGCTTACTGGATGTCACCCAGTCAAAGAAGATTCATGGACCAGGGAGCGTCATCCAGGACAGTCGGATTCCGACTTGCGATGACGAGGACCGGAGGGCCTGAAGGTAATGACGACGATGCCGGTAATTTCTTCGGTGGCTCATCAGAGAGGAGGTTCAGATAACGGATTTACCTATTATATAAAATAATCAATCCCCGGCTTCATATCTTTGAAGTCGGGGATTTTTTTTAACCCTGGTGCGTTTTATAAAAGTTGATGAATGAGTCCAGGTAATCCGGAATAATTCATAAACTTTTCCGCTTCGATTTTTCATGAACTACAAGTAAATGAAAGCGCTTTATCAAACTTTTCGAAATTCTAGAGGCGTATGTATTGACTCTCGCAAGATCAGGGAGGGAGAAATATTTTTTGCAATCAAGGGACCCAACTTTGACGCCAATAAATTTGCTGCAAAAGCCATCGAAAATGGTGCGTTGGCTGCTGTTGTTGACAATCCGAAAATTGCAGGTAGTCACCCGGACTTTTTCAAAGTCGCCGATACACTACAAACCATGCAACAACTGGCTAATCACCACCGGAAAAATTTCGAGGGCAGCGTTTTTGCACTGACCGGATCTAATGGCAAAACCACCACTAAAGAATTGATAAAATCAGTACTTTGTCAAAAATACAAGGTCCACGCAACAGGTGGCAATTACAATAACCTAATAGGACTGCCCTATACTATACTCAATACCAAACCGGGGACAGAACTTATGGTACTGGAAATGGGTGCCAATGCACCTGGCGAGATAGCTCAACTATGCCAAATAGCAGAACCAGATGCCGGTATGATTACCAACATAGGTAAAGCTCATCTCGAAGGATTCGGAACACTCGAGGGAGTTATTAATGCAAAAAGTGAGCTGTACCATAGCCTGGCAGAAAGAAAAGGTACCGCATTGGTCAACCTGGCTGAAAAGTACCTGGAAGTCAATAGTAAAAAGGTAAAAAAACGGGTGTTTTACAGTTCGAATGAACCCAAAACAAATGGCAGAGAATTGATCGCTCAAGCTGAATTAATGGCCCATTATCCCAAAATCAAGCTCCGATTTAAGCTCATTAAATCTAGCTATTATACAGAAGTGAGTTGTCAACTCACCGGTCGCTACAACTTTCCTAATATTGTTTCAGCAATTGCTACCGGTGCTTTTTACGGACTTTCTCAAGAGGAAATAGCAGCCGGCATCTCTGCTTTCAAGCCATTTACAAACCGGTCGGAGATCATCAACTTTAGAACCAACACCGTATTCCTCGATGCATACAATGCGAATCCAAGCTCTATGCGGGCATCAATCGATCATTTTTTGGAAAACTTCTCCAATCCGCGTATTCTAATTCTGGGAGATATGTTGGAACTGGGAACAGACAGTATGGAAGAGCACCGTCAGCTAGTTCGCGATTTACAAGATAAAAAAGCTGAATACGAACAATTGTGGTTGGTGGGTAAAGAATTTGGAAAATTGGATGTCGAAGCTCCAACCCGGCATTTCCCTTCCGCAGAAAAAGTAGCCGAAGAGCTTGAAACACAGAGCATCCGGAATCACTCTATCCTCCTCAAAGGCTCAAGGGGAATTGGTCTGGAAAGAATTGTAGGCTCTAATTAATCGAGATTCCGACATAAAGGATTCCCAATCAGGCGTCAACAGCCAGCGCAATGCGATCACTAATCTCCCCCTCGCACATCAGCAAGTAATCCTCGTAAGAACATGGTTTTACCTCCAACAAATTGAAGTCAGCACCTATGGAAAACCACCAGCGCCCGCTAAATCTGCTTTTGTAAAACCTTATATCCGGTAAATTATCGTGACTCGATACTGTGTACTCAATCAAATTTTCACTGGAAAGGGGATAATCGCCAGGTCTGTGAACCGCCCCGTTTAAAAAATACCAAACCAGTTGGGCTATCAAATTTGCAGTCAATGGTGCAGAAAAGGAATCGGCTTCAAATCCCTTGATCCATAAAACCCTGCTGTAATCCCCCACCCCAAAATACCTCAACAACCGGCATGCCTCTTCGGAAGTCAAACCTGAAATATCGCTACCCTGCTTTCCCGGAGCATCGGAATGGCGAATAGCAGAGAGATTGAAAAAGCAGCATTCAGTTTCCCTCAATTCGGGCTCCAATTCACGAAAGCCGGAGCGAATTTTCCCCAAAGGCATAATATCTTGTTGAGTTTTCACCCAATCATAAACCTCATCCTCTAGCAAATGCTGTTGACTGGCAAGATATTTAAGTGCACAGTTTTTCCTGTGTTTATCCAAAAATTCATTACCGGTCCTCCCATCGCAGGCCACCAGTGCCGAACGTTGACAGGCAAGTGCCTTCTCTAACTCACGTTCAGGAGAATCGTAATCTCCAACCAAAATCACTATCCGGTCACTTTCCTCCAGTCGTTTAACTGGATTAAATTCAGCTTCATCATTCCTGACTCCTCTGAATACAACCTTTTCTTCCTGAATCCATGGATTGCTGAACCGGTGTAACTCACGGTTGAGTAAATCGGTGAATTCCGAGCCAGCAGCAGACAAAAAACTGAATCCAAGGTCTTTGTCAATATTGGCAAACAATCTGTTGTTGCCGGTTGTCATTTGCCCGGCATCCTTATCCCTATAGTTTTCCATGTTTTATCTTTTTAAAATTGGGGGACACAAATATACATATAAAGAATTTTATTAATATGTAAAAGCGTAGATTTTCCTTCTTGTCTCTAAAATAATTTCCTTTGTGACTCAGGATATCATCATTTTGCGTATAGGATATTCACAAATAAATTATATTTGCCACCGCAAAATAAAAATCCGCATGAACAAAGAATTCAAGGAATATCTGAACACCCCACCAGAGATTGTATTTGAATGGAATGATGCTGAAACAGGGGCCCAGGGATGGATAGTAATAAATTCACTCAGAAACGGGGCAGCCGGAGGTGGTACCCGAATGCGAGAGGGTTTGACCAGGGAGGAAGTGCTGTCCCTGGCCAAAGTGATGGAGATAAAATTCAGTGTGAGTGGGCCACCAATTGGAGGAGCCAAATCGGGCATCAATTTTGATCCGTCGGATCCAAGAAGAAAAGAAGTACTAAAAAAGTGGTTTAAGGCTGTTTCGCCCATACTCAAGAATTACTACGGAACAGGTGGAGACTTGAATGTAGATGAGATACTGGATGTTATACCACTCACTGAAGACACCGGCTTATGGCACCCTCAGGAAGGGGTTGTAAACGGTCACTTCAAGCAAGCATCGGAAGGTGAAAAAGTAAAAATGCTGGGTCAGCTCAGGGTTGGCTGCAGCAAGAAAATAACGGATTACAACTATATCCCCAAGGGAGGCGAGCAATTAACTGTCGCAGATATGATAACGGGATATGGTGTCGCAGAATCTGTAAAGCACTACTATGATTTATTTGCTAAACCCAATCTGAAGGGCAAGCGAACAATCATTCAGGGTTGGGGAAATGTAGCAGCTGCGGCGGCATATTACCTCGCTCGGATGGGTGCGAATATTGTGGGGATTATTGATGCTGCGGGAGGAATTATAGAGCCCCAGGGCATGAGTTTTGAGAGAGTAGAGCAACTCTATCTCAACAAAAAGGGCAACAAGTTACACGACGATGCAATGGTGCCCTTTGAGCGGGCCAACGAAGCAATTTGGGATGCAGGGGCAGAAATTTTTATTCCCGGAGCTGCCTCCAAACTGCTGACCCGTGACCAGGTGGACCGAATGATAGCAAAAGGACTGGAGGTGATTTCCTGTGGTGCCAATGTGCCATTTATTGACGATGGAATTTCTTTCGGACCCACTGCCGAATTCACAGATGGTCAGGTAGCACTGATACCTGACTTCATCGCCAATTGCGGAATGGCAAGGGCTTTTGCTTACCTGATGCAAGCCGATGCAAATATGTCTGATAAGGCCATCTTTGTTGACACCTCCGACACCATTAAAAGGGCACTGGCAGAAGTCAGACAGGAAACTTCTTCAGGGAAAAACCTGTCCAAAACAGCCCTCTCAATAGCGCTTAAGAAATTGAAATGAGATAGTTTGAGCCGCTGATCCTGAAATCTTAAATCAGGGGTCCCTCACTCTTTTATTTTGGAAAAAAACTCAGACAATCATTCTGAGTGGGTCTTCCAACATACTTTTCAGATCGGCGAGGAACTTAGCTCCGGTGGCACCATCAACTACGCGATGATCGCACGACAGAGTGACTTTCATTCGGTGGCCCGGCACGATTTCTCCATTTTTTACCACGGCTGTTTCCCGAATAGCACCCACTGCCAAAATACAGGCATCCGGTGGGTTGATTATTGCGGTAAAATCTTCTATTCCCATCATCCCGAGGTTGGAAATGGTAAAGGTATTGCCCTGCATTTCTTCAGGCTGCAACTTTTTATCCCTCGCTTTTTCAGCAAAATGGCCCACCTCTTCATTGATTTGAGTAAGAGATTTTTGATCTGCCGCATGAATTACCGGAACCAGAAGACCTTCATCCACAGCCACTGCCACACCAATATTGATGTCGTGGTTGCGTCTGATGTGATCGCCCATCCAGGAAGAATTAACCGACGGATGGCGTTTAAGTGCAGCGGCACAGGCTTTGACAACCAGGTCGTTGAATGAGACCTTATCCGGTTGTATCATTTCATTGATACGCTTTCTGGCCTCCATGGCTGAAGCCATATCAATGTCGATGTTGAGATAAAAGTGCGGAGCAGTAAATTTACTCTCTGCAAGTCGTTTGGCAATGGTCTTGCGCATCTGGCTGACGGGCACCTCTTCATAGGAGGCACCGGCAGGCGCAGGGGTTGAAACTGTTTTGGGAGCCGAGACGCCCTCTTCAATAGCTTTCTCAATATCCCGCTTAACAATTCGCCCCATATCGCCGGTCCCTTTGACCAGTTTGAGATCAATTCCGGCCTCTTCTGCCATTTTACGAGCGAGGGGCGAAGATTTTAATCTATCGCCGTCACCGGAAGCTTGCTCTTCTTTAGCAGCTTTTTCCGGAGCGGGTTTTTCTTCGGACTTTTCCTGTTTGGACGAAGCGTCTTCCGCACTTTCCTTTTCAGCGGACTCATCACTTTTTTCAGCTGTTTCATCCCCTTCTGAACCATCTCCTCCTTCAGCTTGATCCAAAGCGTCCTTATAATCCTCTCCCTCTTCACCAATAACAGCGATGACTCCATCGACAGGAACAGGGCCCTCCTTTACTCCAATGTAAAGAAGAACACCTTCCTGGTAGCTCTCCAGGTCCATAGTTGCTTTATCGGTTTCCACCTCAGCGAGCACATCGCCGGGTTCAACTTGATCACCAACTTCTTTGTGCCAGGCTACGATTACCCCTTCTTCCATGGTATCACTCATCCTGGGCATTTTTATTACTTCTGCCATAATAGCTTCATTTTTTCAAGGCGCTAAATTAACCAGCTTTGTGGTATTATGAAAACTAAATCGATCTAAAGGAAATAAAATGATAGAACGCATAAATTGTTTCACTGTCGTACCAACCATTCAAACCATATACCAATTAGCATTTACATAGAGGTGTTTTATGCTGGATATCAATACATTGAAAAAGCCGACTGCGATGAACCAGTTCAAAAATGCAGCGTTAATTTTCTTTCAAGCCGTGAAAGACAGTATCTTTACGGTTGAATAATTACCAGATGGAAAAACATTCGTCAAAAATACTTGAAGAGGCGGTTGAGGCTTTTGCTTCACTACCGGGTGTCGGTCGCAAATCTGCACTTCGGCTGGCCCTTCACTGCATCTATCAATCGGACGAAAAACTCGGAAGATTCACCAATGCCGTTAAGAGACTGAGCACCGATCTCCGCTTTTGCAAAAAATGTCATCATATTTCCGACAGTGAAGTATGCAGCATTTGCCTCGATCCGGGGCGGGATAAAAAATTGCTCTGCCTGGTAGAAAGCGTAAGAGATGTATTGGCCATTGAGGACACCGGGCATTTCCGCGGCAGTTATCATGTGCTGGGTGGAATAATTTCTCCGATAGACGGCGTGGGACCTGAGGACCTCAACATTGACAGTCTCGTAAAAAGGTGCAAAGAGGAAGCGGTGGAAGAAGTAATTATGGCGATCAGTCCAACCATAGATGGAGAAACCACCATATATTATGTATCTCGCTGCCTGGCTGAAGCAGGGCTCAAAAAAGTCTCCATTCTCGCCAGAGGCGTGGCTTTTGGGGGCGAACTCGAATACACCGATGAGATGACGCTAGGAAGGTCCATTCGCGCGCGGATCCCCTATGAAATAGCGGAGTAATTCACTCCTACCATTTATGAAACTATCGATCGTAATAGTCAATTACAATGTGAGGTATTTTCTCGATCAATGCCTCCGTTCCATCGAACTGGCTCAAAAGCCGGCAGAATGTGAAACTATTGTGGTGGACAATGCCTCCACGGACGACTCCATTCAAATGATCGAAGCCAAATACCCGGATGTAACCCTCCTGAAAAACCGGGACAATAAAGGTTTTTCGGTAGCTTGCAACCAGGGAATGAAAGTATCTTCCGGTGAATTTCTGCTGTTTCTAAATCCCGACACCATTCTCAAAGAGGATAGTTTGTCCACTCCTCTGAAGTACATGGAAGAAAATCCCAAAACAGGGGCGCTGGGAGTTAAAATGCTGGATGGTAGTGGAAATTTTCTGCCCGAATCCAAAAGGGGTCTGCCTACACCTTTTGTCGCTTTTTGTAAAGCAAGTGGCTTGTCTGGTCTTTTTCCCCGCTCCAAACTATTTAACAGGTATTATCTTGGACACCTGCCGTCAGACCAAAATGCCATTATCGATGTGCTATGCGGTGCTTACATGATGGTAAGAAGGTCTGCCATTGAAGCCGCTGGTGGTGCATTTGATGAGGAGTTTTTTATGTATGGCGAGGATATTGACCTCTCCTACCGGATCAAAAAAGCGGGCTTCGATGTATTTTATATGGCAGACACCTCCATTATCCACTTCAAAGGCGAGAGCACAAAAAAAACCAGCCTCAATTACATTAAGACCTTTCACAAAGCCATGGAGATTTTTGCTGAAAAACACTTCAGCCGGAGTGGGAGGTTTTACAAACTAATACTGCGCACAGGCATCTATATAAAGGCTATCCTGAGTTTGCTGATTGCTTTTTTCACCGGAAAGGGCTTAATGCTTATTGATTTTGCGACCATCTACCTCGGCGCTCTGGGAATACAGTATGTTTTGAGTCTCGGCTTACATGGCATACCGGATTACTACCCGGATTCGCTGCTGTATTTTAACCTCCCCCTCTATTCAGCGGTATTCATCTTTTTCCTCTACCTGAATGGATTTTACTCAAAATTCAGGAACATAGCCCAAACCCTGGCAGCAATTCTTTTTGGAGGATTGGTTTTACTGGCGGTTTACGGCTTGCTGGACCCCTATTTCCGTTCCTCCAGAGCAGTTTTACTGGCAACAGGTATCTGGGTGTTGCTATATGCAGTCTTCAGTCGAATTTTTTTCAACATGCTCCGCTCCGGCAACCTCTCATTCAGTGTGGACAAGGATCGTTCGGTAGCGCTAATCGGTGGTAAAAAACCAATTGTGCAAGCACTTGAAATACTTCAGCACAATGAGTACAAAGCCGGTATCATTATACCGTTGAGTCTGGATGCAGAAGATGATCCATTCTTTAAAGGCTCAGCAAAGGATCTGACAGAGGTTGCTCACGCATACAAGTGCGACGAGGTAATCTTTTGCGGACCCGACATCGGATTTAACCAGATGATGGCATGGATGGACCAATTGGGCCCTAAGATGAGATACCGCATTCTCACTCCTGAGGGGGATAGCCTGATCAGTAGTTACTCCTCATCGCGGAGCGGAGAATTATTTACCATGCAGATCAATCACCGGCTTTCCATGCCCCATATCAGGCTACAAAAAAGGCTGTTTGACCTGCTACTAAACACTATTTCTATTCCCGCTCTACTGCTTATGGCGCTGGTTTTAAGAAAAAGAGGAAAATTCCTGAGAGATTGGTTGGCCGTTTGGTTGGGTCGTAAAACGTGGGCCGGGTACCATCCGTCCGGAAAAGAGCGCTCGGGCAAAGCCAAGCTGCCACCGGCCTGCACATGGCAATCCCTGGGGCGCGAACCATCTGAGGAGATGGTTGAAAAATACAACTACACCTACTCGATGGACTACCACTGGCGAAATGACCTTGAAATAATAGTAAACAATTTTGCGCGTTTGTACCACTCAAAAAAATGATTTAAGCCCATGTACATTGATACACATGCCCATTTATTTGCATCTCAATTTGATAAAGATCGCGAGGAGGCGATTGAAAGAGCAAAGAAGGCTGGAATTGAGCGAATTTATTTGCCCAACATTGACTATAAAAGTGTCAAGCCGATGCTCGAGTTGGAAGAAAGTCACCCTGAACTCTGCAAAGCGACCATTGGGCTGCATCCATGTAGTGTAAAAGAGGACTACGACAAAGTGCTTGATCATATGGAGAGCATATTAGAAAGCCGTGATTTTGCAGGGATTGGAGAAACAGGAATAGATTTATACTGGGACGATACAACCAAAGACATACAGTTGGCATCCTTTAGGAGGCAAATTGATTGGGCTAAAACCACAGGACTCCCGATTATCATACACTCACGAGATGCATTGGAAACAACAATGTCTGAGATTAAACGGGCACAGGACGGTAGATTGAAAGGTATATTCCACTGCTTTACAGGCACCGTGACTCAGGCAGAAGAAATAAAAGACATGGGGTTTCACCTCGGAATAGGAGGTGTGCTTACCTTCAAAAACAGCGGTTTGGACAAGGTGATCAAAAAAACGGGTATTGATAAATTGGTTTTGGAAACCGATGCTCCATATCTTGCGCCCGCGCCCTACAGAGGTAAGCGAAACGAACCTGCCTATGTGAGCATTGTAGGAAAAAAACTGGCAGAAATACTGGATATGGATACTAAAGAGGTATCCCTGAGAACCACAGAAAGTGCATTGAATGTCTTTAATTAATGAATAAGGAAAGTTTTACATCTGAAAAATTTCAGGGGTTAAAGGAACATTAATTTTTGATAAATCCATGAAAATCTTTGCAATATTCAACTGTTTTTTGAAATTTTGCCATTCGTTATGAATGAATAACGCAGGGAAATTATTGGGAGAGTTGGCCGAGCGGTCGAAGGCGCACGCCTGGAACGCGTGTATACCCTAACCGGGTATCAAGGGTTCGAATCCCTTACTCTCCGCCATTACTAAAATTCACTTAATCCGAGAGGGCCTGCATTTGACCCTCGTAACTAAAGCAATTAATTTAATCAGCTTAAAAAAACGTATTATGAATCGTAAACTACTGATGACTGCCGGACTATTCACACTGGGGATGTTGTTATTTTCCACCACCCCGGCTTTGGCGCAGGAAGCAGAGGCTACCGGAGAAACCGGTGTTTTCCAGGTTTTGAAAGAACAGTTTATCGCGGGTGATTGGCGATTTATGAGTCTCGTGCTCGTTTGCCTCATTCTCGGACTCGCCTTCTGTATTGAGCGCATTATTACACTTAACATTGCGACCGTGAACACGGATAAGCTGGTGAATCAAATCGAGGAAAAAGTGGCCAGTGGAGATATTGAAGGTGCCAAAGAACTCTGCAAGGCAACACCAGGTCCCACGGCTTCCATACTATACGAAGGACTCAACAATTCAGACAAGGGCATAGAAGGAGTGGAAAAAGCGATCGTTTCTTACGGTAGCGTCCAAATGGGTTTGCTCGAGAAAGGGTTGGTTTGGATATCGCTGTTTATTGCAATTGCGCCCATGCTCGGGTTTATGGGTACAGTTATCGGTATGATATATGCATTTGACCGCATTGAAGCAGCGGGTGACCTTTCCCCCTCAATTGTAGCAGGTGGTATTAAGGTTGCACTTTTGACCACGGTCTTTGGTTTGATCGTTGCCATTATCCTACAGATTTTCTACAACTACATCGTATCTAAAATTGACGGAATTGTCAACAGAATGGAAGATGCTACAGTGGCATTTATCGATGTAATGGTTAGGCATCAGAAGTGATTATCAGCGTAAACCGAAATTTCATTAATCACATTCAAAAATGGACTCATGGCCAAATTATATAAATTAATGACCAAACACGGACAGCTGTTTGCTTTCCTTTTGGGACTCCTAATCGTAGCGATCTTTTTTGTCACCATCACTACTAACGTAGATGCGTTTGAGATGATGGATGAAGAGGATCAGGCCGAGGCCACGCTCTTTGACTTCGGTTTGAGAGCAACCATAACCCTTATCATCGTCAACGCAATTATTGCCTTACTTTTCGGTATCTGGTTCCTAATAAAAGAACCTAAAAGATCGTTGAAAATGATAATTGGGTTTGTCGTGTTAATAGTGGTATTTTTAATCACTTACAACTCAGCAGATCCTGGTTTTGACGGGCCTATCGCCAATACCCTTCAGCAATTTGACATCACCGAGAACGTAAGTAGACTTGTATCTGCAGGTTTGACAACCACCCTAATTCTCGGTGGACTTGCAGCACTTTCAATAGTTGTAGGGGAGATTTACAATTTGTTTAAAAACTAGAATCAAAATATCATGGCACGGAAATCAGCCAGGGACAGAATGTCGAATGAGATTAATGCCGGAGCAATGGCAGATATTGCCTTCCTCTTACTGATCTTCTTCCTCGTCACAACTACCATTATGGAAGACCGCGGTATCCTGGTACGGCTGCCACCATGGTCTGATGATGAACCCGAAATTGTCGATCTAAATCAGCGCAATGTACTCTCCATCCTGGTCAATGCCCAAAACCAAATGTTGGTAAGAGGTGAACCGTTTGAGGTCGAAAATCTCAAAGAAAGAGCAATGGAGTTCATTATGAATCCAAACAATGACCCTGACCTCGCGGAGAGTCCATCTGATGCTGTTATTTCTTTAAAAAACGACAGGGGGACACGTTACGATGCATATATTGAAGTGTATAACGAAATCATGGCCGCCTACAACACACTGAGAGATGAGGCCTCCCAGCGGCAGTTTGGCGCTTATTATGACGACTTATCCTTAGCACAACGGCGGATTATTAGAGCCGAAATTCCTATGATTATTTCAGAGGCAGAACCGACAGATTTTGGAGAGGAAGATTGATGCCATAAAACTTTATTAATAATCACACAGCATATACCGGACATATGTCAAGATTCAGAAAAAAAAGAGGAAAATCATCCCCATCTATCCAAACAGCATCGCTGCCGGATATCATCTTTATGCTGCTCTTTTTCTTTATGGTAGTTACGGTACTGAGGGATGCAGAGATTATTGTACAGGTCACCACTCCAGAGGCGACAGAGTTGACCAGCCTGGAACGAAAATCACTGGTACACTACATCTATATTGGAAGACCCGTTGAGCGTTACCAGCACATTTACGGAACATCGCCTCGTATCCAAATGGGAGATGCCATTCGAGGTCTCGGCGATATTGCCATGTTTGTCGGAGAACACCGGCTCAGAGTTCCCGAAAATCAGGTGCCCGCCATTACCACATCCCTGCGGGTTGATCAGGAAGTCACCATGGGTATTGTTACCGATGTAAAAACTGAATTGCGCAAAGCCGAACAGTACAAAGTCAACTACTCCACCAGGCCGCGTATTGACTGACGGAATTATTATCGCAAACTGTTCATTGACCGAACGAGCTTCTCGTCCTTTTTGATAAAATAGTAGGCCAGGGTATTAAAAACTATAGCCAATAGCGTAAATATAAAGGCCCATCCGTGAGCAATTTCCGCCACTCCCTCTGCTTGTACTTCAAGTTCCAATACCGTGTAGAAACCAACGGCACCCCAAATAATGGCGAATAAATTGGCGGTCATACAAAACCGCATTTGCGACTTTCGGCGCCTGTATAAGAAGATATTGAAGAAACTAATAATCACACCAACAAGGGCAAATATGGTCAACCATAAATCATCCGTAGTTAGGAATGTGCCATCTGCCATTACTGCACCGAAATCACTGGGAGTGGTCGCTACAGGTAACCACAATTTTGCTGCAAAAGCAACTGCAGCAAGAAATAGAAATACCGTTTGTATCCTCTGAATCATTTTTATTGGTTTATTTTGCCCAAAAGTAAGTCCTTTTTAGATTCTGATAAAAGAGCTATGAAAAATAATCCGCAATTCAGCTACTGGGAAAAATCGCTAATGCCCTCCGAATGCGATGTGTGCATTGTCGGAGGAGGCTTTACAGGTGCCTGGACCGCGCACTACCTAAGCCAAATGGCTCCGGGCTTGAAAATAGTCATACTGGAAAACCAAATTGCAAGTCGCGGTGCAAGCACCCGAAACGCTGGATTCCTCTGCTACGGAAGTCCATCGGAAGTGCTGGAGGATATGGAAAATATGGGAACGGCAAAAACCAGGGAACTCATTCTCATGCGCTATTCCGGATTGCAACAGATTAAAAACACTATTCCGGCCTCTGCCGCACAAATCTCCTGGGACGGAGGCTGTGAAATTTTTACCCAGGACAATCCAACACTCTACGAAAGGGTCATGGAACAACTGGAGGGGATCAACCGCCTAATCGAAAGCACAACCGGCCAAAGTCCCTACACTCCCCTACCCAACGACCAACTGCCGGGCGGTGGAAAAAATGGATCAAAGGGCATTGCCATCCAGGGTGAGGGCCAGATACAACCCGCAAAACTGCTCGCCTACATCAACAACCTAAACGACTCACGGGGCGTGAGTCTGTGCGAGGGAACAGCAGTCAACTCCATCCAAAATGAAGACGAACACAGTGTCATAAACACCAATCGGTCTCTTCGCATCAGGTCAAAAAAAGTACTGATCGCAACCAATGGATTTTTCAATCGACTCTACCCTGGATCCAATGAGGTCGTTCCAGCCAGAAACACTGTACTCCTTTTAAAAACCCCTGAAAATTTTACTCTCAAGGGAAATTACCACGCGGAGAGGGGATACATCTACTTTCGGTCTGTGGATGGAATGTTATTGATTGGCGGTGGAAGACATTGGCTGGCAGAAGAGGAAAAAGGCGATGAGATGCGCGTCAATGAGGAGCTGAAAAGTCGATTGACACAATGGGCCAAAGAAAATCTATTTAGCCGGGATACCCAATTGGAGGAAGTAATGAGTTGGAGCGGCATCATCGGAACAGGGAGCGAGAAATACCCACTACTCGAATGGAAAGACAAAAACGTGCTCGCTGCTGTAAGGCTCAGCGGTATGGGCGTTGCCCTTAGCCCGGTAATTGCCAGAAAGGCTGCCGTCATGCTCTTGCAAAACAGGTGACAGGCCTATCTAAGACTCAAATCATTAATTTTTCAACTAGAATTTTGGAGGGCTTTTTTCATCAAAAAATTACTCTCGAGATTACAGACTGATAATAAGATTACCCGATGGATAAACAAACCGGCATATCGTCGTTAAAGAGTAGGATAATATCTTTGCCCATCAGAGCAGCAGGCCAAATAATGAAATACGCCTTTTCCATACTGGTGATAGCCGCACTCAGCTTTATGCCGGGAGGGATTTCCCATGCGCAGACTGAAACCACCGATCCACCGCCATCCGGTCAGTCCAAAATCAAGTGGTTGGACGCCCTGGATGTAAAGGTGATTGAAGAGGGAAACCAGCGCACCCATTTTCTCCGGCACAATGTGGAGTTGAGACAGGACAGCACCTTCTTTTTTGCCGACAGTTCTGTCTTGAGGCAAAATCTACTATACTCGGCAGGAGATGTAATTATTGTCAGAGGAGATTCGCTGAATATATTCGGAGATACGCTGAACTACAACGGAGACCTGCGCTATGGATATCTCACCGGTGAGGCTTTCATCGAGCAGGGAAATAGTGTGCTGTACTCCAATTTTCTGGAATACGATGCCGCCAACAACAAAGCATTTTACCGCAGAGGGGCAGTACTGACAGATGGTGAGTTCCAATTAACCAGCCGGGCCGGGGATTACGACCTGAATACCGAGCGGATATTATTTCGCGACAGTGTACATATTCTAGGGGATGATTTTTCCCTTCGTACCGAATCACTGGAATACGATGCGAAATCATCCATTGCTTATTTTATAGCGCCAACCCTTATCAGACAGGGCGATGTCACCATTTACACAGAGGGTGGAAAATACAACCTGCTCACAGGCGATGCCGTCTTTTTTGACAACCCCCAGTACAAAAAGAACGGCGAATTGGCCAGGGCGGACACCATGATATACAACGATAGAGATGAAAGCCTGCTTTTGATCGACAGTGTTTTCTACCAAAAGGAATCCCGGACCATAACTTCCGAGCGCCTTTTTTACGATAACCAAAAAGAAGAGGTAATTATTACCGGCAATGCAGTGGTCAAAGAAGAAGCACGTGAAATACGTTCAGAGGAAATCATATACGACCTCCAATCCGGTCAATTTCACACCGTTGGCAGGTCCATTGTCTCAGAAGAAAATTACGAGATTGAAGCAGACAGCATGTACTACGGGGAAACAGATGGGCACGGATATGCCCGTGGGAGAGTGATATGGAGGGATAAAAAAAGCGGAATGCGCGTGGAGAGCGAGGAGACCGTGTTCTCTGATTCTACCGGTTCCGTAAAGGCATACGGAGGACGGCCACTGGTTTCGTATCCATCTGACACAGACACCATGTTTTTGACGGCGGATACCATTTACAGCAGAAATTTTATCACCGAAGGCGATACCCAGCGGATAACACAGGCATACTACAATGTCAAAATTTTCCGCAGCGATTTTCAGGCGGTTTGTGATTCGCTGGCGCACTTAGAGCGTGATTCACTTTTCAGGATGATGGACAACCCAATAATCTGGATGGACACCACCCAGTTGACGGGCGACACCATTGACGCCTATTTGGCTGACGGCAATATTTCCTCGACCTTCATACGACAAAATGCAATGGTAGTAACCAGCCCGGACAGTGTGTTTTTCAATCAAATGAAGGGTCGGGAAATAACCGCCAGATTTGACGATGGAAACCTCAGCCGTGTAGATCTCGACGGCAATGCAGAGGCACTATACTTTCCGCTGGACGAATCCGATGCCTACATCGGCGTCAATAAATCGGAGAGCTCAAGAATACGGCTCGACCTCAAAGACAATGCTGTGACCGACATCCGGTTTTACGGCAGTCCTAGCTCCAGTCTGACACCCATGCACAAAGCAAGAGAAGATCAATTTAAGTTGGAAGGCTTCAGATGGGATGTCCAAAGGCGGCCCCGATCCTTGCAAGACTTGTTGGAAATTCCGGGACAGGAAAGCATCCTGTACAGGTCCGGCCAACAAAATTTCATTGAGTTCTCAGCGCCCGAACCGGTACCCGGCAGTAGATAATGGAGGTTCAGTTTTCACCCTCAATCACTCATATGGGGGAGGTAGTTCATTGGGAACCATAAAAAAAATCAGGCCGGAGGTTTAAGTCCGGCCCAATTGTTTTTTCACAGTAATAATTCAGAGATTAAAATCCCTTAGAATTCTCAATTCTTAGAGCGACCACCGGAGCGTCTTTTGCTTCCAGAGGAGCGACGCTTGAAGTTTCTCTTTGGTTTTCTACCTCTACCTTTACCTCGTTCACCTGAAGCTTTGGGCGGCTCTTCGGAGTCAGTCATTGGATAGGGGTGTTCCGACAGCACATTCAGACGGTTATTGATAAGTTTTTGAATTCCTTTCAATTCGGATTTCTGATTGGGGTCGCAGAAAGAAATGGCCGAGCCATCGTTTCCGGCCCTACCGGTACGTCCGATACGGTGAACATAAGTTTCAGCCACATCCGGCAGATCGAAATTGAACACGTAGCTCAACTCGTCGATATCAATTCCCCGGGCTGCAATATCGGTTGCAACGAGTACCGAAATTTTACTTCTCTTAAAGTCGCCGAGTGCCTTTTGTCTGGCATTCTGGCTTTTATTTCCGTGAATGGCCGTCGCTTTGAATCCGGCTTTTGACAGAAAACGAGCCACTTTATCGGCCCCGTGCTTGGTCCTTGTAAAAACCAGGGCCGATCCAATGTCCTTCTCCTTGAGCAGATGCACCAGGAGTTTTCTCTTGTCGGGTCTGTTGGTGTAGTAAAGCGATTGGTCTATTTTCTCCACAGTGGTGGAAGGAGGGGTTACCTCGACCTTCACTGGTTTGTAGAGTAATTTTTTAGCCAAATCCTGAATTTCACCCGGCATGGTTGCAGAGAAAAGCAGTGTTTGTCGCTTTTTTGGCAACACTTTGATCACCTTTCTCACGTCGTTGATAAAGCCCATGTCCAACATTCGGTCGGCCTCATCGAGTACGAACACCTCCAAATTACTGAGGTGGATGTGACCCTGGCCCATCAAATCGAGCAATCTGCCCGGAGTAGCGACCAAAATATCAATCCCCTTTCGGATTTTGGATACCTGAGGATTTTGAGAAACCCCGCCATAAACAACTGCATGGCGCAAAGGCAGGTACTTTCCGTAGGAAGTAAGACTCTGTTCTATTTGAATAGCGAGCTCCCGTGTAGGAGTCAAAATCAGCGCACGGATATTTTTGCGCTTATTACCGCTGTTTTGTAAATTTTGAAGAACGGGTATGGAAAACGCGGCTGTCTTCCCGGTCCCGGTCTGTGCGCAGGCTACCATGTCACGACCAGCCAATACATGTGGTATGGCTTTTTCTTGTACAGGTGTGGGTTTGGTATAACCGGCATCCCCCAATGCCCTCATCAGGGGATTGATCAAATCTAAATCATTAAATGTCATTAAAAAACTTTTTGTAGTGAAGGCAACTCTTGATTTCGGTCGCCTGGTTGATAGGAAAAAAGGTAATTCTCATAAAAATTCTCCGCAAAGGTAGTAATAATTTTTACAATATTTTTCTGCAGTCACTATTTTAGGCTAAAAAAGGGCTGAATTGCAGCTTGAAAAATGAATAAATAAAACACATGACCACCGTATTCTCACGCTATCAGGCGGCTCCGGCATCTGACCGAAGATTTTTTGAAGGAGCATCGAATTTACTGAAAAAAAGTCCAGTGACAATTAAAATAACTTAACTTTGTTCTGATTTACATAAAAACCACCGCACAATGAAATTCGTTCCAGGCTCTGTTGACCGGTATGTGAAATTCCTTCGATTTGTTGTCAGGCACTGGAACAGTGACCTCTTTGAACACGCCTCTGACCAAATCGTAGCCGGCGAGTCTGATGACCAATCCGGTTCTGTGGATTACGAAAAACCCAAAGAACTGGCTGATGACCTCCGGAAAATGGGACCCACCTATGTCAAGCTGGGTCAACTGTTGTCCACCCGTCCCGACCTGTTGCCCGACCACTATCTCGATGCTTTGGCGGAGTTGCAGGACGATGTGGACAGTATTGAATTCGACCAGGTGAGAGAAATTTTTGAAGAAGATGCCGGAATCCGAATATCCAAAGCCTTTGAAAGTTTTGAGGAGGAACCAATGGCCAGTGCCTCGATTGGCCAGGTACACCGGGCAGTGCTCAAAAACGGCAAAAAAGTAGCAGTTAAAATCAGGAGACCCGGAGTGAAGAAGAGTTTTTTGGAAGACCTCGATACACTGGAGGAAATCACAGAGTTGGCCGTCAAGCACATCGGGACAGCGAGAAAGTACGCACTGGATGAGGTTTTGGAAGAATTTCGCTTCATGCTGCTAAACGAACTGGATTACACAAGGGAAGCCAACAACCTCATAGCACTTGGTGAGAACCTTCGCAGTTTTGACAAATTGATCGTACCACAGCCCATCACCGATTTTTCAAGTACCAGGGTATTGACCATGGATTATATCGATGGCACAAAAGTCACTGCTCTGGGCTCATTGAAAAGACTGGAAAGTGATCTGACACCCCTTACAGAACAACTGGTTAAGGCCTATTTACAGCAGATAGTTTTTGATGGTTTTGCACACGCAGATCCGCATCCGGGGAATATTCACCTAACCGGAAATGAAAAACTGGCCCTTATGGACCTGGGAATGGTCGCTCGCTTTTCCTCTAGTCTCCAGGAGAGCTTTCTAAAACTCATGATATCCATCAGTCAGTACGATGGTGAGGAAGTGGCCGATAATATGCTGGAGATGAGCGAAAAAACTGAGGATGCCAATCTGCCCGAATTCAGAAAAAAAATTACGCGATTGGTATTGGACAATCAGAATAAAAAGGTGCGGGACATGGAGACAGGCCGACTGATTATCCAAATGAACCGCATAGCAGCAGAGTCCGGTATAAAAATAGCCGTAGAGTTGAATATACTGGGGAAAATTCTGCTCAACATGGATAAAATCGTGGCCTCACTCTCTCCCAATTTTGACTTTCAAAAAACCATCTACAACAATGTGGAGAAAATGATGATGCAAAAGGCAAAGGAAGAATTGAAACCCCGGAACTTTTTCTCCAAAGCCATTGAATCCAAAAGACTACTTGAAGCGCTTCCCTCAAGGATTAATAAAATCACCAGCGACCTGGCCGAAGGGGAATTTACACTCAATGTAAACACCATTGATGAAAAGCGTCTGACCGCCGACTTTCAAAAGGTAGCGAACCGCATTACACTCGGGCTCATTATAGCGGCTATGATTATCGGGGCGGCATTGTTGATGAACGTCCCCACCACTTTTAAAATATTCGGTTATCCGGGTTTGCCGCTGCTTTTTTTCGTGCTCGCTGCGGTTGCCGGCTTATACCTGGTGATAAACATCATGAGAAAAGACGAAGATCTGGGCAGCCGAAAATAGAGGGTCGACAGAAATTACTCATCGGCTTTAACTTCTGTCACTCGCTCTTTCAGACTGTTCAGGCCCCGGCTGTAATCCTCACCAATTGCACCTTCAAAATTGCCAAACCATGCTAAAATATTAAATGGACGTGGGAATGTGCTTTGCATACCCCAACTCACCCTGGTCAAAGGAGGGTCAGATTGGATTTCGGTAATGATGTAATAGGCTTTTGCCTCGCTCTCAAATGGCTCGTAAAACCGCAGAGCCACATTTACTGTATCGCCGGAAATAGAAACAATCTCCTGCATCCCGGAGCCAACCTCCTCTTTTCCCTCCCAGCGATAAGTTGCACCAACTTCACCCTGATTTCCTCCATAGGTGACCTCCATATCCGGATCCCTCTGCGTCCAGGGACTCCAGTGATGAAAGTTGGGAAAGTGAACGGTTTGTTCGAAGACCAAATCCCCGGGTGCTTCAATCTCAATGGATTTCTCCACTTCCAAATTGACCGGGGCGAAAAGTGCCAAAAGCAATAGCAGTAACAAAATACCGCCCAGTGCATACAGAATAATTTTTAAAGCCTTCATAATCACAAAATATTTTGACAAAAATACACCTTTTTTCAAAACCAAAACCTGCCTAAACGTCAAATAGCGATAAAGCATAGCAGTCCACATCGTAAAAGCTACAAAGTTTCACCGACTTGACTTGCACCGATAAAAAAAGCACTATCTTCACAGCCGAATTTAAGCGAGTAAAAATGACCACGATCAAAACAGTACTTATCGCAATTCTCCTGGTCGGTTTTTTTCTGCCGGGCGGGAGTGCGGCAAATTTAAATACGACATCTACACTTGACGACGGGAACCTACCCGGCGAGCGACCACCGGCATTTTTGGGGGAAGTTTTTGAGGAAAGGCGTCAAAATATAATGAATGAAATGCGCGGGGATGTAGCCCTTTTTTCCACCACCGATCCACATAACTTTTACTACGCTACCGGATTTGATCAGGAGCCTGCCATTGCGCTATTGGACCCCACTTCACCCAGTCCTTTTGTGCTCTTTTTGCGGGAACCCAATCCCACCGAAGTTCTCTGGGACGGACCGCGACACAGCATTGAAGATGCCCGGGAAAAATTCGGAGCCGACGAAGCCTACCCATTAGAGTATTTAGACCGATACCTCACCAGATTTATGCGGGAAAACACCAGTATTTCCGTGCCTTTTGGTGACGAAATGGTGATGGAGCGACTCGGGAACAGGTATTCCCACAGGAGCAATCTACTACTGCACACGGATCTCTCAGAAATCATGCATGAAATGCGTGTAATCAAGGACCAATGGGAGCAGGATTTGTTGACCTATGCTGTGGAGGTCACCGCACTTGCCCACAACAGGGTCATGAAAAATATACGACCCGGACAGTACGAGTACGAAGTCAAGGCTGAGATTGAATACGTTTTTACAAAGCACAATTGCGGCAATGGGTTCAATCCCATCGTGGGGTCAGGACCCAATGCCACCTATTTGCACTACCCATTTTACGACCGCCAACTGCAGGATGGTGACCTGATCCTGATTGATGTGGGCGCAAGGTGCAACCATTACACAGCCGATGTAACCCGCACGATTCCCGTCAATGGAAAATTCTCAGATGAACAGAGAAAACTTTACGAACTTGTTCTCGCAAGTCAGGAAGCAGCCCTTGAGATTATCGAACCTGGAACAGGTATATTGGAACCCCATCACCGGGCCATGGATGTAATTTTCGAAGGACTCTACGATCTCGGCCTGATAACAGATCTGGATTCGTGGTGGCAAAAGCGGTTTTATGTGCACTACGGAATGCTTCACTACATCGGTTTATTCGTACACGATGTCGGACACTTTGCCGATTTTATCCGCGCTGAACGAGATTACTACCTCCTCAACAAAGAGATTAAAGGCAGACCGCTGGAAGAGGGCATGGTGATTACACTGGAGCCCGGCTTGTACCTTGAGGAAAACCGGATGGATCAATTGGACGAACTATTGGGCCAGTGGGCCAGCCCCGAAGAACTGAGAGAATTTGAAGAACAAGTGCGTCCCATTTATGAGAAATACGCAGGAATTGGAATAAGAATAGAGGATGATCTGTTAATTACAGATACGGGTTACCTGCTGCTTTCCGGTGACACACCGAGAACAGTGGACGAGATCGAAAAATTAATGGCAAAATAAACCACAACTGATGATGAAAGCAATAACAATAGTTGCCTCCGCACTTTTTTTGAGCATGATGCTCTTTTCTTGCTCGGGTGAATGCGCAGAAGAGAATAAAGAAATGGATTCCACAAAAGAAGCCAGGACAGAATACACACCCCCGGCATGGATTGACGAGGGGGAAAACATCACCTTCGAAGTGCTTGAAATGGGATGTAACATGTGCAGGACCACCGTCCAAAACACTATAGAGAAATTTGACGGAGTGGCTGAAGTCAATGTAGATCTCGATAGCGAGCGGGCTACTTTCGTCTTCCACCCGGAAATGGTAGATCCGGGGAAAATAGCCGAGGCTATTCGAGCGGAAGGCTATGAAGTGAATCACCGCTGAGTTTCTCCTGACACCAGTCAAAATTTTCTAACGACTGCCCAAGCGTGAGGCTGAACCATTTTTCAATAGTCGAGTTATAGAGACTACACTTAACTCACTCAAATCATAAGACTATGTTTGGACTATTCAAAAAGAAGACAGAGAAGGAAAAACTTGAAGACCAGTACGAAAAACTGATGAAGGAATCCTACAAACTCTCACACACTGATCGGACCAAATCTGATGCCAAAGCTGCCGAAGCAGACGAAATCAGGAAA
>SKLY01000207.1 GCA_007121335.1 Saprospiraceae bacterium
AATTATCGGCCAGGGTTTCTCTGTCTGATCCATCCCACTTAATGGAGTAAAGGGTGTTGCCATTGATGCCTGTACCTGTGAAGTAAAAAGTTTCACCGTCGGGTGATACCCTTACATTCCACTCGTTTCCGGCATCGCGGGTGACCTGAACCAGCCTGTCGTGAATGCGGTCAAAATCGATGATAACCTCCAGCTCCTCTTCCTCCTCTTCGTCTTCATCGTCGTTATTGCCATTATCAGACGATGGAGGTGGCGGGGTTTCGTCTCCAAATATATCCAATTCTGTCCACTCCGCCCGGGTCCTTTCCCAGTCTTCCTCTTTCAACCAAACGAACCAAATGTCGAAGTCCTGGTTGTTTCTATCCGACACAAAGGCGAGTTTGCTGCCGTCGGGACTCCAGTAAGGGCTGAGGTCGCGTCTCGGGTGCATGCTGATATTCACCGGCTCGCTGGAATTGTCGGCAGCGTGAATGTATATTTCTGTGTTGAAGTTTAAATCCGCCAGTGAGTACGCCAGCCACTGATCATCGGGACTCCAGGCGAGACCTCCGGGACTGGCCCAACTGTCCAACAGCTCAATCTCATTGCTAATATTTCCCAATTCATCGATATCCGCCGTAATGAGCGTACCCCTTCCGGATTGAATGGCAATTTGCTCCTTTGAGTTGGACAATTGAAAGTTGAGCACATCCTCTTCCATATCCGTTAGCTTCACAATTTCCCTGTCCAGTGTCCTGAAAATATCTCCCTGGTCAGGATCGGAGGAGCGGGCTGCGTAGAGCTCAAACTGTCCGTCCCGATCCGATACAAAAAGCAGGGTGGAATCGCTCAGCCATGCAGGTTGGTGATCCCTGGCTGCGTGGTCGGTTATGGAAACGGTGTGCCGGTGGTCCTTGTCGTTCAGGGTGAGGAATATCTCACCGCGAATGGTCAGGGCAGCGTATTTTTCATCCGGTGAGATAGCGTATTGATTTGCATCCGAATTAAAGGTTTTCTTCTCCTCGGGGTAAAACCTGAAATCGCGGGTTACCCGAATATCCAGGGGCTCAACCTCTCCCGAGCTCACGTCCAGGGAAAAAAGGCCTATTCCCCTTTCGAAAATCACGTTTTCTCCATCCCGGTTCACGTCAAAATGCCGGATACCTCCCTCGTCAAAATTGGTGATTTGCTCCGGTTGGCCCACTCCTTCACCGGTCTCACTTATCTCCCACCTGTAGAGATTGTAAGTCCCGGTTTCGGAAGACAGGTAGTACAAGGTGCGCTCTGCCCATCGGGGCTTTACAAACATGGCACCTCCATCGGTCAGCGCCCGGTAGTTTTCGCTTTCGGTGTGATAGATGTAGAGGTCTCTGGCGGCAGGTCCGGTGTAGGGTTCGCGATTGGTAGGTGCGGTGCCCCGCTCAAAAGCGATCAGGCTTCCGTCCTCAGTTGGGGTGGGATTGAAACCGAGTGCGCCGATTGCCCGGTAAGGGTTTTTATTGTCGGTGTTCAGGCGGTATATTTCCCACTCTCTTTCCACCGACGCAAAATTTCTCCGCGTGTTGAAAAATATGGTGCCGTCCTCCTGAATGCCCGCATTGGTGTTGTTGGCAGAGTGCCAGGTAAGACGCTCTATTTCACTGCCATCCACATCTACTTTGAAAAGGTCCGTGCTTCCGTGCCGGTTTCCCGAAAAAATTATTTCTTCGCCATCCCGGCTGAATACTGGGTTGTTTTCGTAGCTCTCGTGCAGGGTGAGGCGAAGGGCCTGGCCACCATCTGCATCCGCCACCCAGATGTCACCCTGGTAGGAAAAAGCAATGCGGTCTCCATCGGGGCTTATGGCCGGCTGCCTGGCCAGAAACATCTCCTGCGAGAAGAGTGTTTCTCCGAGGGAGGCGATCGTAAAAAGAATAGCTGTAAAAAGGCTTAGGGAAATTTTTAATGGTTTCATACTACGCTTTATTTGCAAAGTCTATTTTCAAAAAAATCACAATATCGGAAAAATGGTCGTTAATTTACTTCGGCTGTCGTCCTTTTAAGTGTTTGTTAGTCATTTTATGGCAAAAATGTGGACTGTTGGCCGGTTTTTATGAAAATTTGCACATTTTTTTGAAAGGTATTCCTCCTAATAGGATGCCGGACCGGAAGCATGAAAAAGAGAGATTATCGTCAAATAGCGGACAGGATACCCACTCAACCGGGTGTCTATCAATTCCTCGACAAAAGGGGGCGCATGCTCTACGTGGGCAAAGCGCGCAATCTTCACAAACGCGTGGCCACCTATTTCAGCACGGGAAAAAACTTACCCAACAAGACCCGCGTCATGGTCAAAAATGCCGACCGGCTGAAATTTATCGTGGCCGATTCGGAACACGATGCCCTGCTGCTGGAAAATACCCTCATCAAGGAGCACCAGCCCAGGTACAACGTAATGCTGAAAGACGGTAAGACTTACACCTACATCTGTGTCAAAAACGAGCGATTCCCCCGGGTTTTTTTCACCCGGAAAGTGATAAAGGACGGCTCCACCTACTTCGGACCCTACACCTCCAAGTACCGCGCAAAAATCGTCCTGGAGATGATCAAAAACCTGTTTCCCCTGCGCACCTGCAAATACAATCTGTCCGAGGAAAACATCGAAAAGGGCAAGTTCAAAATATGCCTGGAATACCACATTGGAAATTGCCTCGGACCCTGCGAAGGCCTGGAAAAAGAGGTGGATTACAACCGCAAAATTGACCAGGTGAAAAACATGCTGAGAGGGAATTTTGGAGAAGTGGTCAGACACCTGAAAAAGGAACTCGACCAAAGTGTCAAAGACCTGGATTTTGAAAAAGCGCAGGAAATCAAGGAAAAACTGGATGCCTTTGAGGCCTACCAGAGCAAATCCACCGTGGTAAGCCCCTCCATCAGGGATGTGGATGTGTTTACTTTCCGTTCGGAAGAAGACCGCGCCTATGTCAATTACCTGAAAATTGTCGATGGGGCTGTGATCAACACACACACGGTTGAGTTGAAGAAAAACCTCAACAGAGAACCGGAGGACCTGCTCTCCTTTGCAGCGGTAAACCTGCGGGAGCGTTTTAACAGCATCGCTCCTGAAGTGGTGGTTCCCTTCTATTTGAACCTCCCGGATGAAGAGGTCACAGTGACCGTCCCGTCCAGGGGTGATAAGCGCAAATTGCTCGAGATGAGCGATAAAAACCTCCGCTATTTTGTCTTTCAAAAAAATCAGGAGCGCAAGGAGCGTCAGAAAAAAGAGCGCAGCGGCATGCGCATTGTGAGAAAATTAAAGGAGGATCTGAAAATGGACGAGGCACCAGTGCACATGGAGTGCTTCGACAACTCCAACCTCCAGGGCAGCAATCCCGTGGCTTCCTGCGTGGTCTTCAAAAATGGCAAACCCTCCAAAAAAGACTACCGGAAATACCACATCAAAACGGTGACCGGACCGGACGATTTCGCCTCCATGAAAGAGGTGATCGAGCGGCGCTACAAAAGACTGCGGGACGAAGGTGAGCCCCTACCCCAACTGGTGGTGATCGACGGGGGAAAGGGACAGCTTAATGCAGCGGTAAAAAGCCTCAAAGAACTGGGCGTCAACGACCGAATTACCACCATCGGCATCGCCAAGAGACTGGAGGAAATCTACTTCCCGGGAGATCCGGTACCCATCTACCTCGACAAGCGCAGCGAATCCTTAAGAGTCCTGCAATTCATCCGCAATGAAGCCCACCGCTTCGCCATCAATTTTCACAGGGACAGACGCTCTGCCGGTCTCCGCGTAAGCGCCCTCCGGGACATCCCCGGCGTCGGCCCCAAAACCACCGACAAACTCCTCCGCCACTTCGGTTCCCTAAAGAAAATGAGCAATGCCCCCAGAGAGGAAATAGTCCAACAAATCGGCCCCTCCCTCGCGGAAAAAATCTACACCTTTTTGCATGGGAAACAAGAAGAGGAATAACAATGGAAAATTGACAATGGACAACGTGGGGTGTCGTGTTTTGGGCTCCGTCGGTATATAATAAATTCCGTGGTTTTTTTATCTGTAGATACGCACGGCCGTGCGTATTTATATCATAATAGAAATAATGAAGACCCCCTAAAAACAGCACCCCGAAGGGGTGCAACAAAATTCTGGCCAAGGGTAAAGTCCACAAAAACCAGCAATCCCTGCGAATCAATTAACTGCCGGCAACATCAAGGTAGCGCACACAACGGCCATCAGCCATGGACTATCAACCATCAACCGCTCCGCGCGACCATATCACAATGCTCAATACCATCCTCCAGATAATCAGGCCCGACCTTTTCAAATCCCAGACCGGTGTAAAATTTCGTGAGATAGGATTGCGCCATAATCTTCACGGGGGTGTCGGGGAATTTCTTCCGGCAGAGATCAAGGCTTTTCTCTGCGAGCAATCTCCCGTAACCGCGGCCGCGAAATTCCATGGGGACCACTACTCTGCCGAATGAGGAATAGCCGGGATATTCAACTCCGGGGGGTAATACCCTGCTGTATCCGGCCAGTTTCTTTTTATCCTTGTTTGCGACCAATTCGAGCAGCAGATGATAACAGGAGGGGTCCAGGCCGTCGAGGTCCTGATATACGCAATCCTGCTCCACGACAAAAATGGCCGACCGCATCTGCAGGATTTGGTACAATTCAAGGTTGGACAATCCGTCAAATTCTTCGGTTCGAATGGACCATTTATTCTCTTCCATGAGGTGTCGGATTTTTAGCTTTTTGGGCAGACTCAGGGTCAGTTTTTCCCAGGGGAATTCACTTTCTATTCCCGGGGCAGCAGACTAATTGAGTGGCTCGGCCAGTACTGCCGTGAGTCTTTCTTCTTTTCGATCACCGTCTGCATTGTGCAATTCCACCAGGATGATGTAAATTCCCACCTGGGCCAGTTCTCCCCGATTGTTTTCTCCTCCCCAGATGATTTTACCCTCGGTGCCGAGACTTTTGTTTCTCACAAGGTCTCTGACGAGGTGCCCCTTCATGTTGAAAATTCGGATGCTCGCCACATAACCGGGCTGGTCGATTTGGTAGGATATCTCCAAAAAGTCTTCAAATCCATCCCCGTTGGGACTGAAAGTTCTTCCTGGCAAAAAGAACAGATCATCCGGTTCCTCGACCACCTCCCTTAATTGCTGGGAGTTCGGAGCTGTTGGGGTAGCTCCACCGGCAAGTGTGGCAGCAGAATACCAGGCGGCCGGTGAGTTGGTGCTCAAGCCGGGATTGGTTCGCTCCAGCGAGATTCCCCTGCGATTTCTCAAAAGCGGATCGTGTAAATCGTCTGAGTACGCGATGCTGTCCAGGTAAACCAACTCATCGGGATGAAAAGCACTCATAACGACGCTACCGCTGTTGTTGTCCAGTGCCATTAGCTCCAAATTGTGCAGGAAAAACGGATTTTCTATATGGTAATGGTCTTTGAGTAAATTGGTTTCCCTGCCGATGGTCAGATAATCTTCGGGTCTGATTATTCGGTCAATGTCCGGGCGGATAGTGGATTCGGCATCGCTTGACCTCCGGTGGTAAAACAGCAGGTCCGACAACCTGAAATAGCTGCTTTCGGTGGTGTTTTTCAACTCGATAAAATCCCTGACCCCAATGGGCGGGAGGAAGAGGATTTCATTGATAATGAGTTCCTGTTGCAAAGGCAAAACCGGCTTCTTAAAGCTGTAATTATCAACCTCTGTATTGACATCGCCTCCACAGGAGGTCGCATTTTGAATCTCTATGGTGTACAAAACGTCATCCTCAAGTGCGTCGTCAAACTCAAAGCCGAGTCGCCGTGGATTTTCTCCGTCAAAAGTAAAACGGGCGCCTTCCGGGGCGGGGTCAATGGAAAAATCGGGAGGGTCGTTGAGTATGTTTCTGTCCAGCTCGCGGTTGAATACAAGCCGGAGTTTTTCGTCATCGCTAAAAGTGGCATACTTAAGCTGTGGAATTCCCGGGCTGAAATTTTCATCCAGTACGGAATTGGCCCGGCCGGGACTTCCCCCATCCGGACTGTTACTTAGCTTCCAGTTGTCGCGCGTTTGACAGTTGATAAAGGGATTGACCAGTTCCAGGGAATAACCCCCATCGGCCTTGAGCGGATCGTCAAACCAGGCCGTCCGGTAGCCCACACCAAAAAGCAATTCACCGGTAACCGATTCCAACCGCAGATCATCGCTGGTGTTGTTTATGCTGGGGAAATTACTCATTCCAATCACCCGCCCGTATTGCTCCAGCAAAGGTGCATCGTCTCTATTACTGAGTAGAATAAATTCCCCGGGTTCTATTATTCCCTCCTCAAAAACGGCGGTTCTGGTGCGGTCCGAAAATTGGAGTCCGTCCAAATCCAGGTATTTATCAGAGGGATTGAATATTTCCACGTATTTGACATCCGGGACCAGGGTGGTATTGCTGGGGAGGGAGTGAATTTCGTTGATTACCAGGTCTCCGGGCATAGCCAGTTCTGGAAGGATAAACCTGAAAGTTTCGACTTGCTCGGTGCTATTCCCGCTTAGGTCTTTCAATCCCGATATTTGGATTTCGTAATCCTCTCCGTTTTCAAAGTCCTCCTCAAAATACAGTTCAACCCGGGAGGGCTGGCCGGGATCAAAAAGGGCGTCGACCACCTCTCCAACTCCCATAATAGAATAAGTAGCGGGGTCAGAGGCCGTGGTGGAATCCAGTAGTTTGTCGAAGGACAACTGAATGCCATTGGGTTGCAGTGCGCGAACGGAAACAAGCCCGGGTCCGGTGGTGTCAGGCACAATTGGTCCTATCCTCAGGTCGTCAAAGAAAAAAAGCGTGGCCCTTGTCGCTGTATAGCTACACCTGAAACCGAAAAATCCCGCGGTCCAGTCAATGGTTTCTCCTTCGAGAATGGCGCGATCGGCAAAGAGGGAATCTCCCTCGTAATCCGCCATCAATTCCCAGGATCCATCAGCTTGATAAGTTATGCGCACTCTGGCTTCTGCAGGGTCAAATGCCATTGCTCCCAATTCCATGGTCAAAAGGGTCTCCTCGTTGCCTCCGGTTCTTTTTTTCAGGTAAATGGGCACGTCGTTGCCGTTTTCACCAATTTCCAAAAAGTAGGCATCGTCTTCAGTCA
>SKLY01000242.1 GCA_007121335.1 Saprospiraceae bacterium
GTAAAGCATTGCAGCCAGGGTGAGTAAAAATCCTTTCATCTTTCTTGGTTTTCCATTAAACAATACTAGGCAGATGAGTTAAATCATCCGGCTTGTGACTATAATTTAATCGCCTCCTCTATGGACGGCCTTATGGTTGCTCCGGCTTTAGTTGGATTTTTTCCGAATGATCAACATTTCCACTCACACTTTCCTATTTCGCATCGAAAAACTTTACTCTGATTCATTTCTCCCGGAAAAGGTCGCAATTAACAACTATTTGTTTAATACACCAAAATATGACCAGAATTAATTTTTGTACCGGCAGGTCGTTTTGTTGGGGTAAAAATTTGAATATCCGTTGTTTATGACCGAATTGACGGATTTCACTCAATTGATAATTCTATGGGCAGTGGGGTAGAGGTTGGTCCATTTCTTACCGTCTTTGTGTACTTTTACCCATCCCAGGGTTGCATCCAGGTATTTCGCAAGCCGATAGCCCTGTGAAAGGGAAACCGAGACGGGAAATGTTTGTCGCCTTAGGTATTTTCTGCTTTGGGAAAGATCGAGGGATAGGGGATCTGATGATTCATCGTAGAGTCCTGACATGGCTAAAAAGTGATGGGGTGTGAATCTCTCTTTGTTGAAAGTTCCGATGGGCAAAACACTGCACTTTACACATCCGGTAACCAAATCCCAAAGTGATTGCTGTTTTCGACTCATTAGGTGAATTTGCCCCTTTTCATCTTCTAAAAGGAGTTCAGTTGCCAACTTTTTTTGATCAAAAATACCTACCAGCTCCTTTCCCTTCCTGGAAGATAATTCTGAAAGGTGGGGTCGTTTTTTGATAGAGGCGGCGGGATGGTGATTGTTATCGAGCATTTTGAAGCAAGTCCAGGTCATTCCCTCGCCCATCACCCGGTGTGGCAAAAAGCGTATAAATTGGTGGCCCTTTTCTTTGTTTTCCAGCAAATTCCACTCTTCTGGAAATTTAATTTCTATTCCCTCTAACTCAAATGCTTCACTCAGGCCAGTAATTACTGCCTCATTTTCGGTGCGGTTGAGCGTGCAGGTACAGTAGATCACAATGCCACCGGGTTTTACCAGGCGCAGGGCTTTCTGCATCAATTCTTTTTGCCGCTTTGCATTCATCTCCACCAACTCTGGAGTCCAGGCTTTGACCGCTGCCTCGCTTTTTCGGAACATACCCTCGCCCGAGCAGGGAACATCCATCAGCAAAAGGTCGAAAAGTGGTGGTAGCTTCAGGAGTCGGTCTATGGGGTGATTGCTCAACATCACATTGGTATGTCCCCATTTGGTTAGGTTGTCCTTCAATACTTGAAATCGCCTGGGAATTATTTCATTGGAAAATAAAACTCCTCTGCCATTCAGGTGATTTAATAGACCGACTGATTTTCCTCCAGGTGCTGCACAAAGGTCTCCAATAACAGGCTCTGCGGGAAGTAAATCTCCAAGCTGCCCTGCAATGTGCTCCGCGAACATGGCAGAAGGGTCCTGAACATAGTATATTCCTGCGTGAAAAAAGGGGTCGTTGGTAAATGATGGACGCTGGTCAAGAACTTTACCCAAAGCATTCCAGGGAACCATTTCAGCTCCCTCGAAATCAAGCTTTGATATCGGTTTTCGGGAGTTGAATTTCAGACCGGTCACGGGGTCTTTGTGGAGGGAGTTTTTGTAATCAGAAAACTCAGGTTCCGGTATTACCTCCCTGGCCATGGTGAAAAATAGTGGATTAGGTTCCATATGGATTGCTTTACCCGTCAAAGGTAAAGGAGTGGGTAAAAAATATCACGATTTCTGAAAAAATGTTGGGTGTTGGTAGCGCTCCATGTAATTTGTGCCAATTAATTTATTGACCCTTATTTTCATGCGCGAGAAACAACATTGTCAACCTTTACCAGAAGCCGCTAATACAAAGACATTTTATGTTTTTCGTCAAAGGTTTTTTCGAAAACATTGTCTGATTTTTGCCAGCATTTGGAAAAGTAGTAGTTTTGAGGTGGATTTAGATATGAAAAACACATATATAATATTTATGTATATCTGAGACCTAAATAACTATTACTTTCACGAAAAGGAAGGGACTTTGAAGCAATATTTACAGCTTTTAGATTACATCTTAAAGGAGGGAAATGATAGGGGCGATCGGACCGGAACCGGCACCAAAAGTGTGTTTGGCTATCAGATGCGTTTTGATTTGCGAGCAGGGTTTCCCCTTCTAACCACCAAAAAGGTGCACTTCAAGTCTATTGTGCACGAATTGTTGTGGTTTTTGAAAGGCGATACCAATGTGGCTTATCTTCAGGAAAACGGTATCAGAATTTGGAATGATTGGGCCGATGAGAATGGCGACCTGGGTCCTGTTTATGGCAAACAATGGAGATCGTGGGAAGCTCCGGATGGCAGCAAAGTGGACCAAATTAAATACGTCATTGATCTCATCCAAAATCAGCCCGAATCCAGGAGAATTTTGGTGAATGCCTGGAACAGCGGAGAACTTGATAAAATGGCGCTCACGCCCTGTCACTGCCTCTTTCAATTCTATGTTGAAAATGGGCATTTAAGCTGTCAACTGTATCAGCGGTCCGCGGATGTTTTCCTGGGTGTTCCCTTTAATATTGCATCCTACAGCTTACTCACGCACATGATTGCTCAAATTTGCGGTCTGAAACCGGGGGAATTTATTCACACTTTCGGAGATGTCCATCTTTACACCAATCACTTTGAGCAGGCAAAAACACAACTTCAGCGAAAGCCGGGACGCCTTCCACAATTGGAGTTAAATACAGCCATTAAAAACATAGACCAGTTTAAGTATCAAGATATCAGATTGTTAGAGTATGATCCGGCACCGGGCATTCGCGCACCCATTGCTGTTTGATCAATTTAGAATATATCTAAATAATTTGGATTCGATTAATTGTATTGCTAAAGATAACCTATTGACCTAAATTTGCCCCGACATTGGATTAAATGTCATAGTATTGTTAAAAACATTTCACATAAATTATATATCAGGATGAGATTTACGCTACTTGGTTACGTCCTTTTATTTATCGGTTTAATGCTACTGACTCCGCAAGTTGGATTCTCTCAGGAAGATATCCAGGAGGAGTTGGAGGCCATGGAAGAGATGGCTGAAGTTGAAGCCGAGGCGCAAGCGGAGGGTATCGACCTTGATGAAGGTCGTGATATTTTCAGGACCCAATGTGCCGCATGCCACAACCGCAATATGGTCGATGACCTAACTGGTCCGGCACTGGGTGGAGTTCAGGAACGCTGGGCAGACTATCCCATTGAAGATCTGCGGTATTTTATTCGCTACTCTCAGCGAATGATAGAAGAAGGTCATCCCAAAGCAGTTGAATTATGGGATGAGTGGGCACCCACTATCATGAATAATTTCCCAAATCTCACGGATGATGAGATTGATAATATATTGGCTTACGTGGATGCAGTGTACCGCGGAGAGTACGGAGCTCCCGAAGTAGCTGTTCGCGAGGTTGGCGAAGTGGAAGAGGAGGAACGAGACAACACATTTTTGTTGATTTCTCTCATCGTTATTCTCACTTTGTTCGCGCTAATTTTAGCTCGTATTGCCAATGTACTCAGATCTATACACATAGCTAAAGAGACCGGACAGGCGCCCGAGCCGGGAACAATAATGAGTATGCTAACCAGCAAGACGGTAATCGGCCTCGTACTGTTTGCGGTCATTGTTCTGGGTGGATATACCACTGTCAATAATGCTATAGATCTCGGGCGACAACAAAATTACGCTCCTCAACAACCTATTGAATTCTCCCATGCTGTTCATGCCGGCTTGCACGAAATAGATTGCCAGTACTGTCACGACGCGGCCAGAAGGAGTCAAAATGCATTGATTCCACCTACTTCTACCTGTATGAATTGTCACACTGCCATTAAGATTGGTTCGGAGCACGGAACCGCTGAGCTGGTTAAAATATTTGCATCTATTGGCTTTGATCCCGCAAATGATGAATACATCGAAAATTACGAGGAGATGCCAATGGACGAAGTTGCCGCTATATATAAAAGGTGGATTGAAGAACAATATGTCAGAGACAATGAGCTGGATTACATAGATGCCGCCGGCCGAAGAGAAGTTGACCGGCAGTGGGAAAATGTGGTTTCCAGTCTAACTCATGAAGATCGCGATCACGTGGCCGGACCTATTGAGTGGGTGCGAGTTCACAATTTACCTGATCACGTTTACTTCAACCACGCTCAACACGTAGTGGCCGGTAATGTGGATTGTCAAACCTGTCACGGAAAAGTGGAAGAAATGGAGGTTTTGGCTCAGTACAGCACCCTTTCGATGGGATGGTGTATAAATTGTCATAGACAGACTGAAGTTCAGGGATTTGCAGATGGTAATGAATACTATATGCAGGCTTATCAGAAATATCACGATGCGCTCTCAAGAGATGAGATGGACCGCGTAACTGTTGAAGATATTGGTGGATTGCAATGTCAGACTTGCCACTATTGATTTTTCTTAAAAAAGCTTTCAAAGTCATCATAAAATGAAGCATAAAAATTCCAATGTTTGGGTGGGACCTGAAGAGGTCAATAATCCCGAAAATTTTAAAGAAAACTCCTCTAAAGAGTTTTTTGATGCACCTGTTTTGAATGACCTCGCCGATGAGGAAGTTGCCGACAGTGAAACGCATCAGGCTTCGAGAAGAGATTTTTTGAAATACCTCGGCTTCGGTTTGGGTGCTGCAACGCTGGCAGCCAGTTGTGAAATGCCGGTTAGAAGAGCTTTGCCATATGTGGTGCAGCCCGACTCAATTGTTCCCGGTGTTTCCACCTATTACTCAAGCAACTTTGTAAAGGGTGGAGACTTTTGTCCGGTCATAGTTAAAACCCGTGAGGGAAGGCCCATTAAAATTGAGGGAAATCCGCTATCTCCCTATGCAGGAGGAGGAACTTCTGCGAAGGCCCAGGCTTCAGTGCTCGAACTGTACGATACCAGCCGGTTGAAGTACCCGGGTAAGGTTAAAGATGAGGGTGGTGTTGAAAAAATGAGTTGGGAGGAAATAGATGAAAAAATAGCAGGTGAGTTGGCTGAAGGTGCCAATATCGCTATATTGTCTAATACAGTGCATAGCCCCTCCACCAGAAGAGCGGTGGAAGCTTTTAAAGAAAAGTATTCCAATGCCACCCACGTTCAGTACGATGCTGTCTCATCAGCTGCCATGCTGGATGCTTATGAGGAGGCATTTGGCAGAAGAGTCTTGCCGAGCCATCGCTTTGATGAAGCTTCTGTGGTGGTTTCCCTGGGTGCTGACTTCCTTGGTACCTGGCTGTCTCCTGTTCAGTTTGCTCACCAGTGGGCCAAAAAGCGCAAGATCCGAGACCCTCAAAATGCTGAGATGAGCAGGGTTATTTGCATAGAACCGCATTTCTCTCTCACCGGATCCAATGCCGATAACAGGGTCCTGGTTCGCCCCTCTGAAATGGGTTTGGCGACTGCCATGCTTCACAATGAAGTTGCAAGCCTACTCAATGCAGGTGGACAGGTGACCGTAAGTGGATCATTTAAGAACCCAAAGGCAGAGAATGGTATTAAGAGAGCGGCTCAAAACCTGGTGGATGCCTACAGAAACGGCCATGCAACCATGGTCTTAGCCGGTACCAACAATAAAGCTGAGCAGCTCATTGTAATTCGATTAAATCAATTGCTGGAAAACTACGGCAGGTCGCTGGATAAAAACCAGGCTATGAACCTAAAGCTCGGTAGCGATGCAGCTATGAATGAGTTGATCAGTGACATGGAAAATGGCAGGGTAGATGCACTCATCGTATTGGATGAAGCCAATCCGGTTTTTGATCTTCCCGACGGCGAAAAATTTGAAAGGGCTATGAATAATGTGGGGTTGAGGATATCGATGACCACACTCCCCAACGAAACCCTCGCTAAATGCCACTACTCTTGTCCAACTCATCATTTTCTGGAGTCATGGGGAGATGTAAATCCAATAGATGGACACTATGGCATTGTTCAGCCTACCATTCACCCCCTCTTTGAAACCAGAGAGAAGGAAGAGAGTATTTTGAAATGGGCCGATGCCTTACCTGAAGCAACAGGTCAGGGACGCCCGTATTATCACTTTATAAGAGAGACATGGGAGGAAGAGATATTCCCCCGTCAGAGCCGATTTGCAGGATTCCAGCGTTTTTGGGACCACAGTTTGCACAATGGTTTTGTAGATATCCCTCTTGAAAATAACGACAATGGAGAGGAGAATGGAACCATTGAGGTTTCCGGGCTTGGAAACAGAGTTTCCAGTCCTTCTTCCGCTGAATTAGAACTGAGTTTTTACGAGACTGTTCACGTGGGCAATGGTCAGTATGCCAACAACCCCTGGTTGCAAGAGATGCCGGATCCACTTCTGAGGACCGTTTACGACAGTTGTCTTTCGGTTAGCTTGAAATGGGATGGACGCAACAAAATTATCGGTTGGAAGGGCTTTGAGGATGGAGATCAGGCTGAATTGAAGATTGGCGAGAAGGTGTATGATGTACCAGTAACCACCCAATATGGTTTGCTTGAGGGTCAGGTAGCCATGCCGCTCGGATATGGTAGGGTCGTGTCAGGACCTGCCGGGACAGATGTGGGATCCAATATTTATCCAAGTATGTGGAGGGATAATGATGGCTACATCCAGTACTACGCCACTCAGGTTGAGGTCAGTGATCCTAAAGGGAAAGACAGGTCTTATGCATCTGTTCAGTATCACCATACTTTTGGTGTGGCTGATGAGGATCCGAATACGAAAGAGAGAATAAATGTGGACGAACAGTCCATCGTTGATATTGGACCTGGATTCCAGGGTGCTTTGACCCGTCGAACGGTTATCCGAAATGCTAATTTGCCCGAGCTTGATGAGGCTGTGGAAGATCTTGTAAAGGAAAGAGAGCACCATCAATACCTCAATCAAACGAGTTTGTACCCGGGTTTTGATGATCTATATGCCAATGGTCACCACTGGGGTATGACGGTTGA
>SKLY01000179.1 GCA_007121335.1 Saprospiraceae bacterium
GGGTAGCGCAAGATGAAAAATCGAGGGAAGAATTGGAAAGCGAGTGGCTGGAGTTTTGCACCGGATTGGGTCTGCCTTCCGGGCTTCGACCTTCTGCAGCCGGGGAATTCTGCGAACGGGCCAAAAGTTTTCAGGACCTTGAACGGAAACAAAAAACCGCAGAAACGGCACAGGCAGAATTGCAGAAGAAAATGGAGCTTTTCGAAAAGGAAATCCGTAATATGGTCTCAGCAGGTGACGGTGAATCCCTGACGGATGCAGCCAGAAGACTCAGCAATAAACTGGAAGAGGAGGAGAAAAAGCAGAATGAAAAAAAGAGTCTGGGCGAGAGATTGGAACGTGAGAACCACGATAAGGAAACCCTGGAAAAAGAAATTGATAAGCTGGAAGGGCAGCGGGATGAGTTATTCAGGAAATACGCCATCGGTTCCGCGGAGGAATTCCCGGAATTCCTTAAAAAACAGAACGAATACAGGGAGGCAGTGAATCAGCAAAGTGTGGCGAGGCGCTCCATTGAAAGCCGCTGCGGCAAGAATCGATTTGAAGAGGTAGTCAATGACCTCAAGGAGTTGGAGCCCCCTGAAATCAAACGCCGCATCTCTGAACTGGAGGACAGGAAAAAAGAGCGCGACCGGGAGCGAGGAGAAATTAATCAGTCCATAGGAAAGTTATCCGACGACGCCAAAAAATTAATCGACTCCGATGAGCAGGCTGGCTTGCTTGAAGAGCGGGAAGTCAAACGAGCTGCCCTCGCTGACGCCTACAGAGAATGGATGTCCATCCGCCTGGCAGAGCGGGTAATCTCCCACTGCAAGTCAAAGTACCAGGAAACCAGGCAACCCGCTGTAATTCAACGTACAGCAGAGATTTTCTCAGCCATTACTTCGGGCAGATACGGCAATATTCAGGTTTCAGTGGACGACGAGGCCCTGATTGTTTTTGGAGAAGGAAATACCCGCAAATCAGTTGAGGAACTGAGCCGGGGCACCAGGGAGCAACTCCTCCTGTCGCTCCGAATGGGCCTCATAGATCAATACGAGGCGAGTGGTGCAGAACCCCTGCCCGTTGTGCTGGACGATGTGCTGGTCAATTTTGATAAATTCAGGGCCACCGAAACCGCCCGCCAACTCACTTCCTTCGCCCAAAAACGCCAGGTCTTGCTATTTACCTGCCATAAGTACATCGCGGAATTAATGGAGGCCGAGGGTGCCAGGGTGCGTTCAGTGGAATAGTTTAAACAAAAGTTCCCAACGGGGGCAGACAACACAGCTTATTTTCAATGAAGCGGAACAACCATTATTAAAACAGTGTTCCTTTCAAAAGAATAAAAGGTAGGATATTCGTTCTTTTAAAAAGAACAAGTTATGACAAAGGACCAACTTTTTACCTTGCTGTTGGACCAGCAAAAGGTTTTCGGGAAGGGTAGAGACCTTATAGACAGGGAGGTAGATCTGGGCCCCTTTTGTCGAACAGGGCAGGTTGTGGTCGTTACCGGGATTCGCAGGGGTGGAAAGTCCTCTTTACTATACCTAATTAAGAAGGAGCTGGGCTTGGAGCAAGGGGATTATCTGTACGTAAATTGCGACGACGAGAGGATTGTTCGCGAGGTCTCTTTTCTAGATCGGATTTATCAGCTTCATATCGAAAAGTTTAAGAAAGAGCCCGTTTTGTTCCTCGATGAAGTCCAGGAAATACCACTCTGGGAAAAATTTGTCAATCGACTTCATGAAAAGGGATTAAAAATATTTGTAACCGGATCAAATTCATCTCTATTGAGCTCTGAAATTGCTACAACCCTGACCGGGCGAAACAAAACCCTGCGTCTGTTCCCATTTTCATTCGCAGAATTCCTTCGTATGCGGACCAGGAATATCGACATCGGGAAGCCGACCAGTAAGGCATTGAATCAGCTTCAGAGTGATTTGCTGGAATATCTCCAAATCGGCGGTTTTCCACTGGTGAGCAAAGAGATGGACACCGAGATTCTCAATGAGTATTTTCAGGATATTTTTTACAGGGATATCATTGCCAGATACAGCATTACCCGGGTGAATGAAATCCGGGAATTGAGCATGTATTTTTTTTCCAATCCATCCAGGCTTTTCTCATACAGTGCACTTCAAAAACTTACCGGCATTAAGAGCAGCAGCTCAATCAAAAATTACCTGGAATACATGGAGAGTGCCTATCTGTTTTACTACCTGAGAAAGTTCGATTACTCTGTCAGACGCCAATTTCAATCCTCCAAAAAGGTCTATTCAATCGACACAGGCCTTTGTAACAGACTCGGCTTCTCATTTTCAGAAAACAAAGGACGCCTGTTGGAGAATACCATTTTTCTGGAATTACACAGAAGAGGGTATGAGCTGTTTTATTACAAGGGCAAAGGGGATTGTGATTTTGTTGTCCGCTCGGCTGGAAAAGTGATTTCTGTCATTCAGGTTTGCTGGGAGATCAATGAGAAAAACATGAATCGGGAACTCAATGGATTGATGGAGGCCAGGAATGAGTTGTCACCTCAGAGTGCTCTGCTGATCTGTGCAGACTCCAGATTTGTCAATATTGAATTACCAGGTGGCATAGAATTGATTTCTGCCCCCAATTGGTTGCTTTCTGCTGATCTCAGTAAAAAGTAGAAAGTTTGGGAATTGACCCACCAAAGCGTCGCCTGCCCCCAAAGCTTTGGTGGTGGGGGCAGGCTAATGGACAGTTGACGCTTAGGTGGGGCATCGCCCAAAGCAAAAATGCCCTCAAGAAAAGCACCCTGAAGGGGTGCAACAAAAAGCCCTGCGCGAGCACATGGATATGGGACAATCCCATCAAAAAAGCCAATATGAGAATCTCTGAAAAGCCATCAGGATCGAGAATGCAGACAAAAATTCGGGCTTCCCTCCAACCTCAAATCCCCATTTTCCTCCATCCATACCCCTACCGCCGGAAAAATTATTTAGCTTTGCCGGCAAAAAGAAATCATGAAAAAGCGGCTTTTTACCAATATAGGAGAACTCCTTCAGGTCAGAGAAAAAACAACAAACCCACTTGCCGGAAAGGAAATGAGCGAAGTGCCCTCCATTGAGAATGCCTGGTTGTTGGCTGAGGGGAATCTGATCGCCAGATATGGAAAAATGGACGACTTGGCGGATGTTTCGGATGCAGAGAGGATTGATCTGTCCGGTAGAAAAGTTATGCCGGCCTGGGTGGATTCCCATACGCATATCGTTTTTGCCAAAAGCCGCGAAGAGGAGTTTGTCATGCGGTTAAAAGGTCGTTCCTACGAGGAAATTGCCGCCAGTGGAGGGGGAATCCTCAATTCCGCCAAAAAACTTCAGCAAACTTCCGAGGATGAATTGTACCGCTCGGCAGAGATACGATTAAATGAAGTGCGCGCTTTGGGAACCGGAGCCATAGAAATCAAGAGTGGATACGGACTCACCACAGACAGTGAACTGAAAATGCTTCGGGTCATTAAGCGCCTACGCGAGAATTACCCGGATATGCCCATCAAAAGCACCTTTCTCGGGGCCCATGCACTACCCGTGGAATATAAGGAGCGCAGGGAAGATTTTATCCGCCTGATCATCGATGAGATGCTCCCCAAAGTGGCTGAACAGGGGCTGGCTGAGTATTGCGATGTGTTTTGCGAGCGCGGATTTTTTACCTACGATGAAACCGACCGCATTTTACAGGCCGCTGCCAAATACGATATGAAACCCAAGGTTCACGCCAATGAACTCGATTACTCCGGGGGTGTGCAGGTAGGGGTTAAAAACAAGGCCATCTCCGTCGATCACCTGGAATTTGTCGGAAAAGAGGAGCTTGAGGCGCTGGACGGAAGTGGTACCATGCCCACACTATTGCCCTCGACGGCTTTCTTTCTGGATATTGATTACGCACCGGCAAGAAAAATAATCGATTACGGTCTTCCCGTAGCGGTCGCTTCTGATTACAATCCGGGTTCAACTCCGTCCGGTCGAATGCCATTGGTGATGTCACTGGCCTGCATTAAGATGAAAATGACCCCGGCCGAAGCCCTCAATGCCATGACCATCAATGGGGCTTTTGCAATGGAGATCGAAGACAAATGCGGCTCCATTACCAAAGGCAAATTGGCCAATTTGATCGTCTTGAACAAAGAAGTGCCGTCCCTGGATTTTCTCCCTTATGCATTCGGTACGGATTGGATAGATGAGGTGTATATTTCGGGTCGAAAAGTGGGGTAGGGTGTGTTTGTGACGGATCCCATTGGTTGATTGCTGTCAAGAGAATTGCGTTTCCAACTGTGCGAGTATTTCGACGTTTCGGTAAGATTAGTAATTTTCGAGTGATTCGTAGTGTAGGGTATCGGTTTCTCCCCCTCCCCAAAGCATAGCCTGCCCCCCCCCAAAGCATTGGGGGGTGGGGGGACAAGAAAGCGTCGCCTGCCCTCAACGCTTTGGTGGGCCATCCGCCTGCCCCCTATGCTTTGGGGGCCATCAGCCATCGACCAATAACCCGCCTAACTCACCAACTCACAGACTCACCAATTCACAACTGGATCTGGTCCACCACAGTGGAACGGAGATCGCAGAGGTTATTTGAGCGAAAATTCAATAGCTAAAACAATGAAAAGAGTCACGCCTGCAAATAAAACCCACCGGTGAGTTGCTTAAATTCATCCGTGTATTGGCCGGCTTCATTTCGAATGATCAAAACACTTTCTTCAATACCTTGATCGCTTTGACCGGATTTTTGATACTCCAGTAAAAGCCGGTGAGCGGGGGTGTTGGGTTGTGGATGCACCTTGCAAATTCGTCTGCATTGAAGTTCCGAAAATTGATTGAGCGGCGGTGATTCCAGGTCGTTTTCACATTCTACAATCAAGGAAATGCTTCCCCCGGAATTCAGTAGTATTGGAGCTTGTTTTAGCAGTGCTTTTGGAGAGAGCAGGCCAATCTGGCGCGCTGTGTGGGTCCCGCTTTTTCGACTGGGACTTCCCCTGAAAAAAGGTGGATTGCAAACGATGTGGTCCCATTTCCCCCCCATTTCTGTAAAACACCCTTTTCTGACGCTCAGCCTGTCCTTCCAGGGACTGTTCGCAAAATTCCTTTCAGCCAGTTTTACCGCCTCCTCGTTGATGTCAATGGCTGTTATACTCACCCTGGGATAACGTTGGGCAAACATAAGCGAAAGAATCCCGGTACCGGTTCCAATATCCAGTATGGTCCGGGCGGCCCCGAGTTCTGCCCAGGCTCCCAACAGCACTGCGTCCGTAGTAAGTGGCATGGCCGATTCAGACTGCTGCAAATAGAATTTCTGAAACTGGAATACGCGACCCATTTTATCGGTAGATATGGTTTTAAACTCTGTCAATCTCCGAATTAATCAATCCAGGAAACTAGTATGTTTTGTACCTGGAGAGATCTCCCCGCCCCCTTTAATTTTGAATCACTATTTGGATTGTCTGGGTTTGTCCGTTTGAATCAATGCGGAGAAAGTGGCTGCCGGTGGGCAGGTTGCTGAGCTGAAACACTCCACTGTTGATCTGTCTGAAACCGGATTTGATAATTTTTCCGGAGCGGTCAAACACCATGAAAGTGTAGGGTTGATCGCTGAAATTCTCACTGAATTCCACATTGGTAGTGGAAACGGAGGGATTGGGGAAAACGGAGAACAGGCCGGATGATTTTCCGATGAGTTCGTAAGTGTTAACGACACATTCATCCGGTACATTTTCGCACCACCGCGCTTCGAATTCCTGCCTGTAAATATTGGCAATTTCATCACTGTGGAGTATCAGGGTATTTTCATCGTTGTGATTGTTTGCGCGATTGGTCCAGTTGTGGGAGCCTGTGATCACCTTTGGCTGGGATGATATTGCATCCGCGTCAATAAGGGCGTATTTGTGGTGCAATTGCACACCGTTGACCTGGTCCTGGTGTACATTCATATTGTTGCTCTGTAGCTTTGGAAAACGGGTGCCCGTAGAAGTGACATCGTGGATAAGCCCGCGCACATTCAGTCCTTGAAAATGTTTTGAGATAAGGGTTTCAGCCAGGGGATTGAAGGTAAAAATTAAGAGTGCAAATGATATGCTCTCCTCAGCATCCTGAAGGGCATTGGAAATGTGCCAGGCTGTATTATCGGATGGGGAAAAGTATATCTGGGTCGGAACATTGCCTATTTCCAAAAATTGCGGGGTATTGGAGGCTTTGTTTTCTCCAAACCGGGAACTGGCAGGATTTGGCGTCTCCGTATTGCTGCCCCACATTTCTTCGAACTCCATCTCGTAAATCTTTGCCAACGATTGGTCTTGTATGAAAAGGGAGTTGTTGTTGTCGGTGGCAATTTGCTGGGTGGTCAGATTGGTAGAGCCGGTAAATACCCACGAAATATCTTCGTGATCTGCGTCCGCAATTACAAATTTGTGGTGCATAATGCCGTCGTTGTCATTGCGCTCCAATACTTCAAAGGGCAAAGAGCGATTGAGGGCGGTATTGGCGTTTTCTCCCTCTGCGATATACCTGACTCTAACTCCCCGGTAATAAGCTGCGATCAATGCATCCACTATCTCGGACCTGTTGTTGTTGTAGGCGGCTACATCAAGGGTGTATTCCGCTTCATCGATCAGTTGCAGTAAACGGTTGCGCAGTACGGTACCTACTGTGGAAACCGGCTTGGGACCTGTTGAGATTCCTGTATTTACACTGCTGTTAAAGTACACGAGGATTTCTCCAGATGATCGCGAACTGGTCACTATGGGAATGTTGCGTACTGTATCAGATCCGGCCTCAGTCGAAATGGCAAGTGAGACCTCGTATATGGTTCCCGGCTCCAGTCCGCCCAATTCAATAACTGAGGAGCGACTCTCCAACGGTTGGTTTGTCCATTCAGTCCGGTTGATTATTTTGTATCCATCCAGTTTGGCATTCGGCCGGTCCGTTTTCAACTGAATGGCATTTTCAGATA
>SKLY01000108.1 GCA_007121335.1 Saprospiraceae bacterium
GTTTCACCCGTCGGTTTTTGAGCCCCTCCAAAAGGCGTTTCATCGTTTTGCCACAGAGAATAAATCCGATCCCAGGGTGGAATTCTACCTGCCCTTTTTCGTGGATGAGCGCCTGCAAAAAGGCCTTGCAAAAGTCAAGGTGCTCACTTCCCCGGACCGCTGGTACGGCGTGACCTTTCAGGAGGACCGGAAACGGGTCAACGACGCATTGGAAAAAATGCACAGGGAGGGTGTTTATTGAAATTCTTAGGGAGAATTAAAAATGATGAATTGGTGGTTTGGGCGAGAATTCGGGGGTTCTGGTATAAATAATGATTGTCGGTAATTTTGGTGTTTGGGTTCTCGGGGAGGAATCATTTGAATATTGAAATTGGCGGCTAATATTTTGATTCATATATCTGTAGATACGCACGGCCGTGCGTATTTGTCCTACCATAAATTCCACCATCAAAATTCATATCAATAACCGGTAGTGATTATTTTACGAATTAGAAAATTTAATAAATTATAAATAATTGGTTAATAATCTATTGGGTTCACCGCAGAGTTCGCAGAGACCGCGGAGAATGCGCAGAGAAAAACCGTTAGAAAAGCTCAGCGATTTCCTTTGCGTGCTTACCGTTCTCGGCGGTGCGGGTCCGGACTGAAAACCCGCCAGATTACCTCCGAAATGTTATTCGCCAGAGAAATCTCCCAAAAAAACAACTCAAAAAAATCGATAAAAAACTGAAGATAAAATACTTACGCCCTTCCCCCAAAGCTTTGGGGGCCATCCACCATGAACCATCAACCATCGACTGCTCCGCCATCAACCATCAGCCAAATAAGCCATCAACCATCCGCCGCTAAAAACTCAAAACTAAAATCCATCCCTAACTTCCCCTCTCGCAGCTTCAGCCGGCCAAACGATGGCCTTTTCCCCGTCTTGCCATTGAATAAACAGTCCTCTGTTGGCGGTTTGGAATCCCCTTTCATCTACGGCGTAGTCGCTGAACACCGTGGTAGTTTCCATTTGGCGAAGTTCATCGCGCAGGCGGTCCTGGTCCAGTGACTCCGTCCGTTTTATGGCCTCGGCCAGCAACTGACAACTGCCGTAAGCACCCGCAGCGTGAAAACTTGGAGTTCGGTCAAATCTCTTCTTATAATCCTCAGTAAACCGCTCAATGCCCGGATTGTCCAGAGTGGGTTCCCAGGCAGATAGTCCGAATTTCAGCTCGGCAGCTTCACCTAGTTCTTCCTGAAACTCATCCACGGCCCCGGATGTGCCAAACATTTTCAACTCGACACCCTTTTGGTTTTTTTGTTCGACAAAGCTTATAAAATCACTCAGGGAAGAAGCGGCCATTCCCAGAACTTCGACCTCCTGCTCTTCAATTGAATTTAGGATGGGCGAGAAGTCCTCCGTTCCACTAGGGTAGGTGTAGTGAAATACAACCTCCATACCGCTTTTTTCAGCGAGTTTAGCTGCACCATCTCCGGCAGCAGAGGGGAACAATTGATCCTCCTGGAGAATCCCCACCCGGTGATAGCCTTTCTTTTTTGCCAGGTCAATCAATCCTGCCAAAAACAGCTCTGCCGGCGGCAGTACCATAAACAAATATTCCCGGCCCTGTTCCCAGATGGAGGAAGTGGCGGCAAGAGGGGAGATCATGGCCATTTGGTGACCCTCTGTGATGTCGGCAACTGCCTCGGTCAGGGTGGAACCATAGGGGCCGAGAACTGCATCCACTTTTCGGTCCTCGATGAGTTTACGGTAAATCTCCCGGGTTCGGTCTGTATTGGATTCATCGTCGTAAATGACAAACCTGACGGCTTTCCCCAAAAGGCCTCCATCGTTGTTGATGTGTTCCTGACACAGGAGGTATCCATTGTGTGCGGGAACGCCCTGGGTGGCATATGCCCCGGTAAGCGACATGCTGGCTCCAATGTAAATGCTGTCCATACCGCCACCTGCTTCCGCTCTTAGAAAAAAGGGAAGCAGAATTATAAGTATCACCGAAAAATGCCTTTTGTCCACGATTCACTGCTTTTGATGAGAGGGTAAAGATAACAAATCGGTGAGATTGAGAATGCTGCGAACTACCTGGATAATTTCCCTTCCGAAATAGAAGGTCCGTCAGCCCGGCGACCATTGAATAGAAAGAATTTGTAGATACGCGCGGCCTCGCGTATTTGTCCTCCCATGATTTCTATCATCAATTTCATGTCAATAACCGGTGGTGATTATTTTACGATTTAAAAATTTTAATTAATTATAAATAATTGGTTAATAATTTATTGGGTTCACCGCAGAGATCGCGGAATTCGAAGGGTTGTTAATAATTTGTAGAAATGAAAAGGGCTCACCGCAGAGATCGCGGAGTACGCAGAGATTTCGCGGAGAATAAATTGACCAAAGTCCTGGCGTTTATCTTTGCGTGCTTACCGTCCTCGGCGGTGCGGATCTGGACTGAAAACCCGCCAGATTACCTCCGAAATGCTATTCGCCAGAGAAATCCTTTAAATAAATAACCCCGAAATATAGATATGATTCTGATAGTGAAAGCCTTACGACAAACAACTAAAAACTCAAAACTAAAAACTCAAAACTAGCCAAACGCCAACTAGTTTCTCTTCCAAAAATAAGGAGTAAAGATGACGAGGACGGTAAAGAGTTCCAGTCTTCCCAGCAGCATGTAGAAGGCCAGAAATACCTTTACAGTTCCGGGGAAATGGGCGTAGTTATCTGTAGGACCAGCTGATCCGAGGGCCGGTCCTATATTGTTTATTGCGGAACCCACTATACCGAAATTGGTCTGGAAGTCAATGCCGAAGAAGGAGATAAAGATGATTCCAAACACCAGTAAAAAGATGTGGATCAGCAGGAAAATAATGATGTTGGTCATGGTTTTACCCTTGACAGTTTTTCCATTCAGCTTCACCGGAATAATGGCGCGGGGATGGATAATCCGCTTGAATTCCAATAAGGTGTTTTTCAAGAAGAGGATGTGTCTTGTGAGCTTTATACTACCACTGGTCGAACCCGAGCAGGCTCCGGAAAAGAACATTATGAAAAATATCATGGTCAGGGCGGGGGTCCAGGCGGTGTAGTCTGCTGTGGCATATCCCGTGGTAGTCAATATGGATGTCACCTGAAACAAAGCTTCCCTAAAGGTCTTTTCCAAACCGTTTGCGTCGTAGTTGTGGATCATGAGCAGGGTGAAGACCAGTGCAGTAAGACCGATCAGCATCATCGCATACCACCTGACCTCTTCGTCCCTTGCAAACCGCTTTAATTTTCCTGAAAATCCCATGTACAGCACGGAGTAATTGACACCCGAGAGGATCATAAACAAAATGATCGGATATTGAATGGCGGGCAGGTCCCAATGTCCCACTGATTCGTTTTTGGTGGAAAAACCACCCGTGGCCAATGTGGTATAGGCGTGGTTGATGGCGTCGTACCAGCCCATGCCTGCGAGCCACAATATACAGAACAAGGCCGCGGTCATTCCGAGGTAGATGATCCAAAGCCATTTGGCTATTTCCTTTACCCGCGGATGGATGCGGTCTGCCAGGTTCCCGGAGTTTTCAGCTACGAATAACTCGGCACCACCCATACCCAACATGGGAAAAATGGCCAGTCCCAGTAGAATGATACCCATACCACCTATCCACTGGGTCATACTGCGCCAGTAGAGGAGTCCCTCCGGCATGGATTCAATGTCCTCCATAATGGTCGCCCCGGTGGTGGTAATCCCGGAAACGGCCTCAAAAATGATGTCTGCCCAGGAGTCCAAAGAACCTGTGAGTACATACGGTAGAGTGGAGGCCAGGGACATCATCACCCAGGTAAAAAATACACTGAAGTAGGCCTCCCTTCTCGTCAGTGTTCCCGATGTCCTGAACTTGTAGTACCAGAGGCCGGAACCCACTGCAATGGTGATGAGGGAGGAGCCTATCAGGGCCAGATGGTCACCACTTTCCATGATTAAACTCACCGGCACACCGGTGGCCATCAGCATACCCATTATAATGAGCGTGACACCTGAAAAATTTGATATGTGCTCAAACTGAATCACTTGAACAATCCTTCCAATTGGCTAATAGAATCCGGCATCGCAAAGATAATCACCCGGTCGTCTTTTCTAAGGTACACATCGGGGGCCGGGAATATGACTTCCTGCCCGCGAATAATGGTTCCTATCACGGAGTTTTTTGGTAAACCTATCTTGTTCAAAGGCTTTTTGGTTAACTTACTTTCTTTGTACACGGCAAATTCGATGATCTCGCCCTCAAGTCCGTGCAGTCCCGTTATCGCAACTATTTTTCCCTTTCTGACGTAGCGAAAAATGTTGTTGGCTGCTATTAGTTTTTTGTTGATGATGGTATCGATACCGATATTTTGAGAAATTCTGGTGTAGTCCATGCTATCCACAAGGGCTATGGTTTTGTACACCCCGGAATTTTTCGCCAAAAGGCTGGTCAGGACGTTGACCTGGGTCTCATTGGTTACAGAGATAAAAGCATCCATATTTTCCAGACCCTCTTCTCTGAGTTGGTCCATTTTGGTTTGGCTGCATTTAACGACCAGCACATCCTTGAGGTTGTTAGCGAGCCATTTGCAGCGGTCTTCATCGCTCTCTATGAGGGTCACGGAATAATCCCTTTGCAGCATCTCGGCGGTGTCGTAGCCCAGGTCACTGCCGCCGTTTATCATTACCGTACGTATGGTTTTTTCCTCCAGGCCCACAATTTTGATAATCTCATTGATCTCGGCTTTTCTCACTATGAAAAAAATCTGGTCCCCGCGCCTCATGATCATCTGCGGCTCCGGAATTAGGGCATCGTTTTTTCTCAAAATGGCAATGGGTCGGAAGTGAATATGTGGACTTCCTCGCTCCACTTCGTCTATGGTGTGATTGGCAATGGGCGAATTGCTTTTGATGGTGAGGCCGATCAGCGATACGAGCCCGTCGTCAAAGTCAAAGAAATCTGTAACAGCACCCCTGCCGATCAATCGCTTTATTTCCTTGGCTGCCAATTGATTGGGGGAGATGACGGAGTCTATTCCCAAATCTTTGAAGTTTTCCAGACTTCCTGTGCGGAGGTATTCCTGGTTGTGTACACGCGCGACCGTTTGTTTGGCTCCCGTTTTTTTGGCGATCATAGCGGTGAGTAAATTTGTTTTCTCGCTCGTGGTCATGGCCAGAACCAGATCCGATCTGTGAGCCCCTGCTCTGTCGAGCACAGACCTCATCGAAGAATCGCCCTGCATGGTGCGGACGTCCAAATGGGTTGCAGCGTAGTCCAATACCTCCTGATCAATGTCGATAAGCGTTATATTCTGTCGCTCATAGGACAATAATTGAGCAAGGTGAAATCCAATCTCTCCCGCTCCTGCAATGACAATTTTCATCGGTTTATTCTTTTGATCAAGCCGGATCCTTAAAGTCTGATGTGCAATGATAAGGTATTTTACAGGAATTCTACTCTCTCGACATGGAAATGTAAGAGAAATTCACTTTTTTCACACACTGGTTTAGGTCGCTGTTTTGTGATATTCGGTAAACCAATCGATCTGGTGGGTTGTTACAATGTTTTGGCTATCAATGCCAAAGTCGATCTAAGGGTGCAGACTGGTTGAAAGTGATTTGGCCGGTCTTATTTTTAATCCCATTGATAGTTCCCTAATTATTGGCTGAACGCTACTAAAATTTAATTGATGAAAATACTAATGGTTTGCCTTGGAAATATTTGCAGATCTCCCCTTGCCGAGGGGATTTTGAAGGAAAAAGTCAGGGAAAATAACCTGGACTGGGACGTCTCCTCAGCGGGCACTTCTTCTTATCACATCGGTGAAAGTCCCGACCCCAGGTCGGTCAAAATGGCCGAAAGCCGAGATCTCGATATCACAGATCAACGCGCCATGCAATTCCAGCGAAAGCACTTTGAAGAGTATGATTTAATCTACGCCATGGATCGTTCGAATCTCGAAAATATCTACAATCTAGCGAGAAAGGAAAGTGACCGTGAAAAGGTGAAAATGATCATGGAGGAGTCCTCTGCCGGAGTTCCGGAAGACATCCCTGATCCATACTGGAACAATCAATTTACTAAGGTTTACGACATGCTCGATGACGCCTGCGAACAAATCATTTTAAAATACTCAAACCACCATAAAAATAAGTAGTTATGATGATCTCAAACAAAATGCAAGATGCTCTGAATAAACAAATTGCTCTCGAGGCTTATGCCTCCCACCTGTATTTGGCGATGGCTGCCTGGTGTGACAAACAGGGACTGGATGGCTGTAAAAAGTTTCTCCTCGCTCAGTCGGATGAGGAGCGTGTCCACATGCTGAAGTTGTTCCACTACATGAGCGATGTGGACGGCACTGCCATCGCTCCCGAAATCAAAAAGCCTCCGGTGGATTACGATTCGGTAACCAATGTGTTCGAGATGCTCCACGATCACGAGCAGGAGGTAACCCACGCTATCCACGCTCTCGTCAAACTCGCCTACGATGAAAATGACTACACCACTCTGAATTTCCTGCAGTGGTATGTGGAAGAGCAGCGCGAGGAAGAAGCCATGGCGAGAGACATCCTGGACAAGATCAACTTAATCGGCGACAGTCCCCAATCGCTCTACTTCATCGACCTGGAGCTCCAGAAAATCAGCGATGGCGAGGGTTGATTTTTCTGGTTCAAAGGAAAATTGAATTTGGCTGTTATGGATGTTCACGCATGGATTATGTGGTTCATCCGGTTGATAATTGGAGTATAGAGTAGGAATAATGATTTCCGTGGTTTTTCTTAGGCGTGGATTTGGTTTCACGCAGAGGTCTCAAAGGAGGCAGAGACCGCAAAGGGCTTGTGAGAAATAATATTGCTGGAGGACTGTTATTCAGTCACTAACCTCAATTTAAAAAATCCAGGATTACGTAATAAATATCTATTCGAGGAACCCTGCATGGAATTGACCTTCCACCAGCTCCTCAAAATTTATTCTGCATTTCTAAAGGATGCGTAAAAGCCTTCTATGTCCTCTGCGTGGGATCCTATGAAAGATTAGAATCCTTGAAATTCTCATATTTAACGGAAGCGCAATGGATTGCTGATTACAGCCTCTGTTTCCTTTGCGTGAAACCACTTTCCACAAGTCCGGGCCTGAAAAAAAGCGGCCAGGGGTCTAACCTAACAATTTGCCCCAATAAAGTCCTCCAAATCAATAAGCCCATAAAATCGATATGATGTAGGATACTTTGGATTTACGCCGCAAACAGCCATCCGCCATCGACCATCAACCATCGACTAATCAGCCAATCAACCCCCTTCCCGCAAGTAATGAACCCAAACATCCCCACCGACCGAAAACCGGAAAGAGGGTGCTAGTCCCCTTAAATCCGGTGCTTTAACTCCTTCCCGGAGCGCAACCGGGCAAACAATTTTAATGATTTCATCCCAGCAGCCTTCTGCAATGAATTCACTCATGAGCTCGGGGCCGCCCTCGACCAGCAGACTTCCTGCATGTAGTTTTTGATAAATCTGTTCCATAGTTTGAGTGATTGAGGAACCTGTGGTGAGCCGGCTGTGGCCATTTGGTAGTGGAGATACGGGGTTGTTTTCTTTTTCCGGAGTGACGAGGACAGTGGGTGCGCAGCGGTCGAATATTTTTAATTGCTCGTCCAGCACACCGGTTCTACTGAATACCAGGCGGACCGGGTTTTTTCCGGGATAATTTCGGGTGGTTAATTGCGGATTGTCGATAGCGGCTGTCTTTCTACCGATGGCTATGGCATCGCTTTCCGCCCTGAGTCGGTGAACCAGTTGATTGGATACGGCATTGGAAAGGGGAGTCCGCTTGTCTTTTTTTCCGATAAAACCGTCGGCCGAGCAGGCAAATTTAAGGGTGATTCTGGGCCTGCCGGAAAGTTGATTTCGCGAAAAGGAGCGAATGAGCGCTTTTCCTTCTTTTTCCAGTACGCCCTCTGTAACTTTTATTCCGGCTGTCTGGAGTTGGACGATGCCATTGCCTGCCACTTTTGGATTCGGGTCCTTTACTGAAACCACCACATGGGGGATTTGGTGTTTGATGATTAACTGGCTGCAGGGTGGGGTCTTGCCGTGGTAGGAACAGGGTTCGAGAGAGACGAAAATGGTACTTTTGGACAGAAGACGAAGGTCTTCAGACTTTACTGAGCGAATGGCTTCTACTTCGGCGTGGGGCTTCCCGAATCCCTTGTGCCATCCCTCTCCGATAATGCGGTTTTCGCAGATAATGACAGCCCCAACCGGAGGATTGAGGTGGGTGTGACCTGTGCCCAGGGAAACGAGGTCAAAACATCTGCGCATCCACATTTCCGTGTTCATGGGGGCGTTTTTTTTAATCTTCTAATTGCGCTCCGGGTACGCGCTCGATAAACTGGTTATAGAGCTGGGTGTGCCTGCTTTCAATGGGAATATCCCAGCCCCTGATGAAAACTCTTTCAATTTGGGTCCGGGGCTCGAAGGGGTCGCCGTCAGCGATAAATAGGTTGGCAAGTTTTCCGACTTCCAGAGAGCCGATTTGATCGTCCAAACCCAGTATTTGTGCAGGGACAATGGTGATGGCTTCAAGTGCACGTTCAACACCCAGGCCGTAAGTGGCCGCAAATCCTGCATTAAACGGCAGGTTCCTCACGTTTTCCATCTCATTGGTCCGAATGGCCACCTGAATCCCGGCATTGTGCATGGCAGCGGGATTGGCATAGGGCCGGTCGTAGCGGTCGTAGGATCGGGAGGGGGTTTGAAGCACAGGTCCCGCGATGACGGGGTAGCCCGCTTCTGCGATTTCATCTGTGACGCGCCATCCCTCTGCCACACCGGTCAAAACCACATCCAGTTCTTTCTCCTCCAACCACTCCAGGGCTTTGAGTATGTCCGCTGCCCGGTTTACTTCTACAAAAAGTTGCTTTTCACCTCTAAAAACCGGCAACATTGCCTCGTAGGAAGCAAGTTTTTTGTGTTCATTCTGCCCTTTTTCCCGGATTTCATGGTAGCGCTCGGCTTCTTCCCAAAAATCGTTGAGTTTCTTCATTCTGTTCTCGTAGTCCTCCTGCCGTTTTTCAGCGCTGCGCCTGTCCCATCTGCTGGTTCGTACAGAGGTGGGAAACACCAAAATCACCGCCTTTTTGCCCGCGTACATCTGATCGGGGGTGTAGCCAAAAAGGTGGATAGCTGCGGCAGTTCCCGGAAAAATACCCCCACTGGGAGCACTTAGCACCGTGGTGACGCCACCAACACGGGTAACAGGAATGGGTACTGAATTGGGGTTTATGGCAGTTAACGCCTGAGCATAGGGTGTCAAATTGCCCTGTTCGTTGAAGTCGGTGGTCATACTAACTGAGCTGATTTCACTCAGACCCAGTCGCGTGCCTGCATCGATAAAGCCCGGGTAAACTCTTTTGCCCGCCGCATCGATAACCTCTGCATCGCCCGGATCAATATCCTCTCCAATGGCTGCTATCTTTCCATCCCGAATGAGGAGGTCAGCTTCCAGGATTCCATTGGTGACGGTGTAGAGCTCTGCCGACTGTATGAAAAAATCACCTTTTACCGGCTCTCCAAATAGCTGGGCCTGGACTGCAAACGGCAATGTCAGACAGGTGAAAAGCCCGATTGTGATTTTGTATAGGTAGCTGTTCATTTGATTTGTTTTTGAAAAATTGGATAATACAGGCTCAGTAGGATTTTTTTATCAGTGCAGGCAATCGTGGTCGCCACGTCCCGACTTAAGTCTCATAAAACTCTCAAATTCTTCCTCCGGATCTGTTACAAGTCGCATGTCGTCCGGGTCTTCTGTGCGGTTGAAGTACATAATGCCATCTACAAAGGTGTACTCCGGGATGGAGTAGATGGAGAGCGGATGGCCGGAAAAAATGGCCACATCTCCGTCTTTCCCCGTTTCCAGTGATCCCACGCGGTCGTCAATGCCGAGTTGAATTGCGGGATTAATGGTGATGAGTTCGAGGGTCTGGTTGTCGCTGAGTTGCCCGTATCGCTGGGCTTTGGCTGCTTCCAGGTAAAGGTGCCGGATCAGTGCTCTGGAATCCGAATTTACGGAGGTGATTACATTGTTTTGGGCTAAAATAGTAGTGTTGTAGGCGGTTGAGTAATACACCTCGAATTTGTAGGCCCACCAATCGGAAAATACCGAGGCCATGGCTCCAAATTCAGCAAGTTCCGGCGCCACCTTGAACCCCTCGTTGACGTGTTGAAAAATAATTTCCTCAATGCCGTAATCCCGGCAAACATTCATCAGCATGTATATCTCATCCGACCGGTAGGAATGGCAGTGGATGAGTATTTCTCCATCCAAAATCTCGAGAAGGACCTCCTTTCTCTTTTTGTACCGCGGGGGTACAGCCACAATGCCCTCCTCTTTTTTTCGGTAAAATTCATCCCAGGCTTCGCGGTAGGCAAGCGCATTGTCAAAACCCTGGCGAATCACTGTTTCAACGCCCATTCTGGTATTTGGCAAGGTGTTGTACCCCTCACCGTGAACCCTGATGGGATTTTCCCCGAGGGCAAATTTAACCGTTCTGCGGGCGTCCTCCATGATGAGGTCGGAAGGGAGCATGGCCCCGTAGCGGTGTTTTATGGTTTGATTCTGGCCGCCGATGACGTTGGCGCTGCCGTGCATGGCGTGTGACACGGTAACTCCTCCTGCCAGAGCGTGGTAGAGGGCGATGTCAAAAGGGTTGATTACATCTGCAATGGCCACTTCGGGAGTCATCGGGTTAGTGGCTTCGTTAACGGCATCCAGTCCGATATGCGAGTGGGCATCCACAATTCCCGGCATTATGTACTTTCCTGTTGCGTCCAGGGTTGGAACTCCTTCGGGGGCAGTGAGGTTGGTCCCTATTTCAGCGATTTTACCATCCAGTATCAGCAGATCGGTCTCTTCCATATCTCCGTTGGTGACGGTCAGCAGCTTGCCACCCGTGATCAGTACGTCACCGCTGCGGAATTCATCCTGTGCAGTCAAAAACTGAAAGCACAACAGGGAAATTACAGTGGTTAAAAGTTTTGCTGTGGTTGTATTTTTCATCGAAAAAAATTTTCTAAGTGCAATTTGGATGATGGTGAAATTCGGGTTTTAAAAGGTCAATCATCATTTTCCCGGAGATCGTGCAAATGGCCATCTACTATCAAAAAGGCCGGTTTTGCGTCCTCGCCGGTGAAAGGTCCGTCAAACAGCACGAGGTGTGCCTGATAGCCCTCTTTTACCTTTCCGATGGTTCCTTCCATGCCAAAAAGTGCGGCGGGAAGTGTCGTGAGTGCTTCCAAAAGCTCATCCTCACTCATGCCTTTTTTGTGCAAAAGTCTCACCGCGGAAAGTATGTCTCCGGAATCTACACTCAGGGTAGAAAAGCCGCCCAATGCCCCTTTATCATGGGCTTTTTTGGATAGCATAATCTGTTCTTCCCAGGCGAGTTTTCGCCTTTCCTTCAGGTGTTCATACTCTTCTTTGTCGATTCCCGCGGGCAATTCATCTTTCTCGTCTTCAGGGTCCTCTTCAGACTCGTCATCCTGTTCACTGTCTTCTTTTTCTTCCTCTTTTTCCTTTTCAGGGTTATCTGGAAAATCGAGATTGGGTAGGATTTTTATGCCCTGATGGAGACCGGCGAGAAAATCGTCGTTCAGTCTGCCGGCATTGGCCAGTATCACTTCAAAATCCAGTTCATCTGCAAGATTCATGGCTCTGAGGGCCTGTCTGGTCTCCCCCGTGTGGAAAAATACCGGCTGTTCGCGTGACACCACCGGGAACAGCGCTTTATCCAGTTCCGTGGCGGCCGGCCTGCTCAATCCACTGGGGTTTTCACTCCATTTATCGTAGTAGTCTTTTTGATAGCGAACATCGGTGATTACCTCCCTCCATACCGACATGGTGGCGAGCGGGGTGGCGGGATAGACCCTGCGCATGTTTCTGAATTGCGCAAAAAGACCGGTTTCCTTCTTCAAAAGGGTGTTTACCTTACCATCGGCCGGGTCGGTGAGCAGGTACAAACTGCCTTTCCCGGGCATTACAAAACCGCGGGGCACACTGTGTACCAATCCGAAGCCCTGTTGATGGTATTTTTTTAAATCCGATTCACCGGGGTCGTAATCCGTGGATGCAAAAAAGTGGGGCGTGAGGCCCGATTGTTCCAGCGGGGTGGCTCCGGGCGCTCCTCTCCAGGCACTTCGCCGGGCGTCGTCCTCCTCTTCGGGCTGGCCAAGATGAGAAAGGGCTGAAATAAAGGCTGCGTAAAGAATCAGCTCATCGCCCTCTATTACTTTGGCTCCGCGTTTAACTTCAATGTTCTCGCCAATTTCGGCGATTACTCCATCTACAATATGCACGTCCGCGCGGATCAACTCATCGCCCGGCTGGGTCTTTATTTGAATGTTGCTGAGGAGGAGGTCCTTCGCGGCCTTTGGTATTTCGTCTCCGGTAATCTGAGACACCAACAGGCCTGGCAACAGCATTGCGCTGGTGAGAATGATGAAAATTAGAGATTTTTGCATACGCTTGAATTGCTGTGCCCCTAAGCCCTATTGAAGGGTTGAGGGCTGTTTTTGGGCGGTAGCCCGTTGTTATAAACTTTTAATCGCGAATACCGTATCATACTCCCACGCCTTTCTCCACGAACATACCGGCTATTTTGTCAACGGCAAAATTGACTTCCTCTTTGGTATTGAAATGGGAGAATGAAAAACGGATGGTCTTTCTACCCGGTTTTTCACCGATTTTATCCATCACATGAGAGCCCTTTTCAGAGCCCGAACTGCAGGCTGATCCCCCGGATGCACAAATGCCCTCAATATCGAGTGCGAGGGGCAGCATTTCTGTTTTGGGTCCGGGGGGAAAGGAAACTGAGAGTACGGTGTAGAGGTAGGGCTCGTTTTGGTCGCCCTTAAACTCCACTTCGGGTATGACTTCCATCAGCCTGGTTTTCATGTGATTGCGAACTGCGGTTATGGCGTTTTTTCGCTCTTCCATTTGTTGTACAGCCAGGTCCAGGGCCTTACCCAGTCCGATGATACCGTGCAGGTTTTCCGTGCCACCGCGCATATTTCTCTCCTGTCCGCCACCGTCCAGAAAAGGGTCTATTTTGTTGTCGGAATTGATGTATAGAAATCCGACGCCTTTGGGGCCGTGAAATTTGTGGGCCGATCCGCTGAGAAAGTCGATCTTGATTTTGGAGACATCGATGGGAAAGTGTCCCACAGTCTGTATGGTATCTGAATGAAAAAGGGCCCCGTGTGCCCGGCACATCTCCCCGACTTTTTCAATATCTGTTATGGTGCCGATCTCGTTATTGGCGTGCATAAGGGAAACCAGGGTTTTGTCACCCGATTCCTTCAACAATTTTTCAAGGTGGTCCAATTGCACATGGCCGTACTCATCGACCTGGACCATTTTTATCCCAACTTCATTGTGATTCTCCAGGCAGTCAGCCGTATGAAGGACACAGTGGTGTTCGATGGGGCTGGTGATGATGGTTTTGATTCCGAGGTCCCGAACGGCACACTTTATCGCCATGTTGTTGGATTCGGTGCCTCCCGAGGTAAAAAATATCTCCCCGGTCGAGGCATTGAGTGCCTCTGCTGTGATCTTTCTCGCCTTTTCAATTTCACTTCGGCTGCTCCGACCGAGCTGGTGAATGGAGGACGGATTGCCGTACAAATCCCTCAATTTTTCAGTCATGAGTTCCAGTACCTCCGGGTCCAGTGGGGTAGTGGCTGCATTGTCAAAATATACTCTCATTGTTACTTATTTTTCAGTTGTTCAATGTCTTTTATTAGCTGTTCCGCAAGATCTGTGGCCTTTTTGCTGTCTCCGGCCTCGGTGTAAATCCTGAGAATGGGTTCCGTGTTGGATTTTCTAATGTGGCACCATGCATTGTCAAAGTAAATTTTCAGGCCGTCGGTGGAATCCTGTTCCTTGCTTGAATACTGGTTCTTTATCTCTTCCAGCAATTTATCAATATCGGAAGTTCCCTCCAATCTGATCTTCTCCTTGGCCATTTCAAAATGTGGGTATTGTGCGCGCAAGGCGGAGGGAGTATTACCGGTTTTTGCCAGGAAAGTAAGGAAAAGAGCAAGTCCTGCAACTGCGTCCCGGCCGTAGTGCAGTTCGGGACAAATAATCCCCCCATTCCCCTCGCCCCCGATCAGGGCTTTTCTCTTTTTCATCTCATCCACCACATGTCTCTCACCAACAGCCGATTGGTAGTGTTTGCCGCCGTGTTTTTCCGTGACTTTGGTAAGTGCCATGGAGGAGGACAAATTGGAAACAGTGTCTCCGGTGCCTTTTTCTCTAAGGTAGTAATCCGCGATGGCTACGAGGGTATATTCCTCTCCAAAAGGTTCCCCGTTTTCATCGATAAAAACCAGGCGATCCACATCCGGGTCCACGGCAATTCCGAGGATGGCATTGGACTGTTTGGTCTTTTCAGCCAGATCGGTGAGATTTTCCGGCAGCGGTTCTGCATTGTGAGCAAAATGCCCGAAATTATTCCCGTTTAGCAGCAGGAATTCAACGCCCATGTATTTCAATAATTGGGGAATGATCATGGCGCCGGTGGAATTTATGCCATCGACCACCACCCGCCAGTTTTGCCCGTTCACCAGTTCTGAATCCACCAAATCCATGGCGAGTACTTCTCTGATGTGGTCTTCCATGGAGGTCGGATAAGCCTGAATGCTCCCGATGTCCTTTACATCTGCGTAGGTCATGTCGAGCTGTTCGGACATTTTTACAATTTTCTGCCCTTCTTCCGGTGAAATAAATTCGCCCCGGCTATTAAGCAGTTTCAGGGCGTTCCACTCCATGGGATTGTGGCTGGCCGTGCAAATAATCCCGCCGTCCGCTTTTTTCCTCAAAACGGCCATTTCCACAGAGGGGGTTGTACTCAGGTCGCAGTTTATGACATCGATCCCACATAGTGCTAGCGTGGAATTGACCATATTCAAAACCGCCTCACCCGATATCCTTCCATCTCTGCCGGTAACGACAGTGGGCTTGCCGACGGTGTTTTCAAGCAGCCATTTGGCATAGGAAGAGGTGAGGTTTACAATATCGACTGGACTTAGGTTATCCCCCGGCTTGCCGCCGATGGTTCCACGAAAACCAGATACAGACTTTATTAACGTCAATTTGACACAAATTTGATAGACCAAAAAGTTGGGCGAAGTTACTAATTTTTCGTCAGAAAACCGAATGGTTGAACGGAATTCGGGCCGAATGGGGGATTTTCCTGGGGCGGGGAAAAATGCCAGGAGTTTTGCTCATTGAAGGAAAGTACAAAGTATGGAAACTACAAAGTATGGAAAGTACAAAGTATGGAAAGTACAAAGTTGATAATGACGGCTAGGGTTTGGGTCATGAGAGGCAATTAGTGAATTGCGTGTTTTGAGACTGACTTCACTTTCTTCTATAGCAAAATTCATACGTGGCTGCCCCCAATGCTTTGAGAGTAGATCAAGACAAAAAGTAAAAGGGATTGAATAATAATTAGTTACAATTTTACTGGTGAAAAATAATGATTAGAATATGACGAACATTTTCATGGGTCATTATGGGGTTTTGTGGCTAAACATTAATAAATTAATTTATGTAATAAACGTTGATTTATAGGTGGATACCAACAGAGAAACTTGAGAAAATACCTGATATAGGGTCTTTTTTGACGTACCGTCAGATAAAGTCTGAAAATACTAACTTTGCCGGGAAATTTTTTCTATGCGGAATGATTGGTTTGTAGATTGGTTTAACTCTCCCTATTACGACTTGCTTTACAAAGACAGGTCAGAGACTGAGGCACGGGATTTTCTCCGCCGCCTTCTCGATCAACTGGAGCCTCCAAAAGGTGCCCGGATGCTGGATCTGGCCTGCGGTAAGGGTCGCTACAGTCGTTTTCTTGCCGCTCAGGGCTACGAAGTGACAGGGGTGGATATCAGCCCGGAGCGAATCGAAGCGGCCAGTTCTTTTGAATACGACCGGCTGCGCTTTTACCAACACGATATGAGGAAGCCATTCAAGACGGCCTGCTTTGATTACGTGTTTAATTTCTTCACCAGCTTCGGCTACTTTGACTCGGACCGGGAACACCTGCAAACCCTGGAGAATGTGAGAAAATCACTGGTTCCCGATGGACATTTTTTGATAGATTACCTCAATTCCCCCAGGGTTATCTCCTCCCTGGTAAAGGAGGAAAAGCGGGAAATGGAGGGTATCGAGTTTGCAATATCCAGGCAATTGGAAGCGGGGTTTATCGTCAAGCGAATCAAATTGATGCACGACGGCAAGGTCCTGGAATTCAGCGAACGGGTCCGCGCCTTTGAACTTCCCGACTTCGAGAGGATGTTCCAACAAACCGGCTTTCGGATCCGGGAGGTATTCGGCGATTACAACCTCAATCCCTACGATCGGGATGGGTCGGATCGGTTGATTATTTTGTGCGAGGTTAATTTTTAATGGACAATGGACAATTTTTTTCGGGAGGATGTAAAGGTTTTGGCTAGAAAGAGGGATAATTGGGTGACTCGGCGTGTAGGATAGGGATTTCTCGCAAAGCCGCAATGCCGCAAAGAAAGGCGCAAAGAGGGGCATGCGAAACAGTATGCACCCGAAAAATATCCTTTCTGAGAAAAATATAAAAAAACCAATATGATGCAGGGACATAATACTAACGCCCCAAGCAGCCATCCGCCATCCGCCATCAACCAGCGAAGTGTTTGCAAAATAAATCCTTCAAAAAATTCTACCGGATTTAATTTCGTTTGGTAATATTGGCGTGTGAAAGGATAATTTAATAGAAAACGGATCAGTATGCTATCGAAGCGGGAACAGAGTGAATTGAGAGGACGTATTTTTCGTCATTTGGATGGAATTGCAGTGGCGCCAGTTGCTTATGCACTGCACCAGAGTAAGATGGCGGACAGGATTTTGCAAGTTGGTGAGATTGGGTTGGATGCGCTTTGTAGTGAATTTGGTGCCTATGACGGCTATCTGAATGTCGGATTGCGTGCACTGGCCGCTCAGGGTTGGTTGGATTATCGGGTGGATAATAAGAGCGGTGAAGTCACAGTAGCCACCACAGAAAACACAGAGTCTGCATTTGCGCTTTTTCCCCATTTGAGAGAGGTGGTGTTGCTGCACAGGGAGGTAGAAAACTTCAATGGGATTTTGCAGAACAGCGTAGGAAGGGAAAAATTCTTTCAACTGCTGGCTGCCAGAGAGGAGGATTTTGGGCTTCCTCCGGCAGAGGGTAAATTAGGGGAATCGGTGCGCGAACAAATTCTCTATCATATCGAGGGCAATCTTGTGGGTCCGCTGGTGGTAAAACTGGCGATGGGCGGAATGTTTCACAAGTACTTTATGGAGGCTTCCTTCCGCGCGGAAGAGTACCACGAAGACCACCTCGTATTTGAGAAGATTTTGGACTTTTTGTTCCTGCTGGGCTGGTTCAAAAAGAAAAACGGCACCTATCAATTCACGGATGCCGGATTGTTTTTTGCCAAACGTGCTTCAGCGTACGGAGTGACCGTCTCCTACCTGCCCACCTTTAGGAAAGCGCACGAACTCCTTTTTGGCGATCCCACGGCCCTGGTCTCCAGGCCTGGGCAGCCCGAAAAACATGTAGACAGGGAAATGAACGTCTGGGGAAGTGGTGGTGCGCATTCGGCCTATTTCAAAAAAGTCGATGAAATTATTGTCGATCTGTTTAACAGACCCGTGAATGAGCAACCCAAAGGAGTACTCGATATGGGCTGTGGAAACGGCGCTTTTCTCATCCATATTTTTGACGTGATAGAGTACCGCACCTACCGCGGAAAAATTCTCGACCAACATCCGCTTATTCTGGTGGGAGCAGATTACAACGAGTCCGCACTGAAGGTGACCCGGTCCAATTTGATAGGGGCCGATATTTGGGCAAAAGTGGTCTGGGGGGATATCGGACGGCCCGATCTATTGGCTCAAAACCTGAAGGAAGATTACGGAGTGGATATGAGCGAACTGCTCAATACCAGAACTTTCCTGGACCACAACAGAATTTGGGAGAAACCGGAAAATCCAGTTCAGAGAGAGAGTTCATCCACCGGAGCTTTTGCATACCGGGGAAAAAGGTTGAACAACAATCTGGTGGAGGAGAATTTATTGCAGCACTTCAAAAAATGGGCCCCTTACATTCAGCGTTTTGGCCTGTTGGTAATCGAGTTGCACACCATCGATCCGAAGCTGGCGGCCCGAAACATCGGCAAAACGACTGCCACCGCTTATGACACTACCCACGGCCTGTCTGATCAGTTCATAGTCGAATTGGATGTGTTTCTGAGAGTGGCAGAAGAGGCCGGACTCTACCCGGACGAGCGATTACACGCAAAATTTCCCAACTCTGACCTGGCCACCATATCGGTCAATCTACTGAAAGGCAACTCCTCCGGTGATCTGGTCTAGCGGGCAATAACAAAGTTTTTCGTCGATGCTTTGATGCCTTCCGGAGATTGGATGCTCAGGCTGTACAATCCAGGTCGCAAGGAGGAAATATCCACTTCCTGTAAGTTGTTGACACCTTCTTTTCTCAGCACCTCTCTGCCGGTCCGGTCATGGATAATGAGGCTGTGGCCTTGACTCGTTTCAGATTGGAATTTCAGAAAAAGGGTATTGGACGCCGGGTTGGGAAACAGCTCCCAATCCATTTCAGTGATTTCGTCCTCGGTATTTACAAAGATCAACTCCATCCTGAGCGCATCAAATCCGGCTGCCATCAGTTCGCCCGTTTCGTTGATTACTTCCACACTTACCCAAAAGGAGTCAATCGCCCGTGGGATTACATCAGAAATCCCGGTAGCCATTTCACTCCATCCGTCTGTGGTTTCACTTGTCTGGTAAACGAGCTCCTCTTCCTCACCGTAAATTACGTAAACACTGAAGGTATTGGAATTGTCATTGGTCCAGTTGTAAAACCAATAAGAAAAATTTAAACCGACGAAGGTGCGATATTCTACAGGCACTCCGGGAGAGGTCAGCACATAGGTCCCAATTTCAGGATTGTCTGACAGGGGATCCTGATCCTCCGGCTGCCCGGTCACAAATGCAAAATCTCCCAAATCTCCTTCCGCGTCAGAGGGGGGATGGATGATTTCTCCGGCGATAGAGGAGCCATTGGGTACTACCCGCTGCCACGCTCCCTGATCATCAGGAGAAGAAGTGGTCCATCCGAGGTCCACTATAAAATCATCCCAAAGTGCGTGGTCGAGTTGGAGTTCCAAACCGGTTGAATTGTCCGGGTCAATGTTAAATTCAGCGGCCTGGTTGTAGCCCCATTTTCCGGCGGCTACGTCGTAGTTTCCGGGTCTTGTTGTAAACTCAAAAAATCCGCTTTCATCCGTATTGATAAATTCTACCATTTCACCCGCAGAGTGCAATTCTACCCTGGCCCCTTCCAGCGGGTCCCTCTCGGAACCATTTGCAGTGACTACTCCGTTTATGCGAATGGATTCAAGAGGAACCAGTTCCACGTCTAATTCTGTGACTTCACCACGCACCAATTCCACCACAGTAGTGAGGTCCTGGAATTCGGGATGTGAAAAGGTCACCTCACGCGTCCCGTCAAAGGCCGTTCCCGTTTTGTAGAATCCATTGATTCCGGTGCTGTTGGTATTGGGTACATCTGCTTCAATATTTATTTCCACCTCTGTAATCCCGCTTCCGGTCTCCGCATTGGTGACCCGGCCCTCGAGATAAGTTGCGCGCGTGTAGTCGGGTTCCAACACATACAGCCCGGTTTGTCGGTCAGAGCCGAGAACCAGACCTGAGGGGAGATAGGGATAGGCACCCCAGGCTCCGTTGAATCCCCCGTGATCACCCAAAAAGGTGTCGTACTGGGCCACTTTGACCATGTTTTCAGGTCGGTGTGCATCTACAATGACAACGCCATCCGTGTACCAACTCACCACCAGAAAACCTTCAAAATAATGGACATTGTGGGGAATTACACCCGTTCCATCTGTGGTTTTGGGCCTGAATGAGCTGATGTACTTAAGATCATTGGGATCAGATACATCGTAGGCATCGACATTGGAGTTGGGCCTTTCATCTGTTGTGAACAAATACCTGCCGTCATCAGATGGCCAGCAGTTGTGGGTGAAAGCTGAAGTGGTTTCTTTTTGATTCAGCAGCACAGGAGCAGTTCGATCGGTTACATCGTGCACCGAAAAAACCCCTGCGATAATATCTGCGCTGTACATGGTATCGTTTCGGACAAAGTTGTCGTGGGAGTACTCAGGATGGGCAAATCCCTTAAATTCCGGTGACATGAGATCGCTATCGATCTCAAAAATAACCACTCCGCCACTGTTGAGGTTGCTGCCCGAAAGGTATAAATAGCCCTTTTCATCTATCCACAGATTGTGGGAGCGATTTACAATGACGGTATCTCCGGCTGCCGTTTGAAAAGGCTCTCTCCAAAAATCGTAGGTAATGGTATCGGGTGATTGGCTCATATCCACGATGAGAATCCCATCCGCACCCCGGTCTGCCACAATGTAGAGCTTGTCCCCCCAGTTGTGAATATCCCGCCAAATGCTCTCCGCACCCGGCACAAACAATACTTCCTCCGGATTGGCAGGGTCTGCCAGGCTAATTACACTGGTTCCGGTAAAGGTGCCCACCACTGCATATTCCGTCCCGTCCGGCCCAACATACCCCCATACATCGGCCACCAACTGATCGTAGTCAAAGTTGGAAACCAGCTCCAGGTTGAAATTGATCTGTGTGGCCCCCTGTTGGCCAACTGAAAGCACAAAGAGAATCACAAGGGTGCGCTTAAGTGTATTTATCATAGGTATTGGTTTTTCTATCTGTTTAAACTTTCTGCAAAATGACCCGAACCGGGAAAAAACACCTTCCACCGGATTTCCTCAATTCATGGATCAAAAATACAAAATAAAACCGCGGGATGGGAAATGATATTGTTCTGGTGGTGTTGGGGGAGTAGGTTTTAAAAGCTACAGTAAGGTGGAATTAGCTGAGGAGATTATTAATGGGGCTCTCCATGAAGAAATTATAAGTTTAATGGTGGATAATTCTATCAGAACTTTTCATAATCCTCAATTGGTGTTAGACATACAAGGCGTTATTTTACACTCCCGTAACACTTGAATTGATCCAATGAAAGAGGTTTTTGTCAGGGTTGATATTTTTTTAAGAAACTCTTATAAAACCTTTGGGATTTGACTAAAAACAGTTAGCTTTGAGGCCGAAATAATTAACCTCAAA
>SKLY01000066.1 GCA_007121335.1 Saprospiraceae bacterium
CAAATTGTCATTCACTTTGATGACCGGGAGCATTTGAATCAGCTTTTGGAGTATCTCAAAGTAATATGAGCCTGAGGATTGTTTTTGCCACCGCCTTACTTTTCTGCCTGCTGCTGAATTATCAGGCGCAATCGAAGACTTTGCAGGCTGAAAATCCGGCAGATACCATACCCACAGAAGATCGAGTAGAACTAACCACTCCTGAACCTGAAGAAATAGCTTCTCCTGCAACGGGAATGACCGCTTTTCTGGACGATATTCTCGTCAACCGTCAAAAGGAGCGAAATCCATCCATAGCTGCGCTTTTTTCTGCCGTAATCCCTGGAGCCGGTCAGACTTACAATGGAGAGTATTTGAAGGTAGGAGTAATATACGGAATCACCGGGGGTTTGCTCTATGCATTGGACTTCAACAGACATCAATACAAGCGCTTTAATGCCGCCTACGAACAGCGGCTTAAAGGAGAACAGGACGAGTTTGCGGGCATCATCCCAAATGCCCGCGGGATTCGGAATATTCGCGACAATTATCGAAAGGACATGGAGCTCACTTATATCGGACTAGGCCTCACCTATTTGTTCAATGTAATCGATGCCTTTGTAGCCGCACATTTGGCTTCTTTTGACATCGATGACGACCTCAGTATGCAATTGAGACCGACCGTGATACCGGGTCCGCATGTTTCCAATGCAGGCGTGGGACTGGTATTAAGATTTTAACATTCCCTGGAATAAGGCGGTTTTTTCTTAAAATTAACTTACTGTAATTTAACAGTTTGGGAAGTCACCGCAAAACATCTATGTTGCGCCTGGGTTTATCTATAGAAAAATCATACTTCACATGATCCATTCCACCTTACCCCTTGAAAGTCTTTTAAACAAGACCATTTCGATAAGTCTGGTCCTTACATTCACCCTTTTTTCCACCCTGCAATTGAGCGCTCAGTCGGTCGCAGAAACCAACCGGGAAGCCCTGCTGGAAATAGCAGAGGAATCTCGCGAAGCCCATAAACTGGAGCGACAGGAAGTCCTGGAAAAAATGACTGCCAGATCGCTGCCCATGAGGGTGGAAACCCCGGAGGGAATGGTTTACGAATTGATGCGCTTTGTCAACGGAATACCCGAATACTACACCAACAACAATGTGCGAGCTGCCATCTCAACAGGCACCAATCACCTCCAACCCAATGGAAGAACCAATCTCGACCTCGAGGGTGAGGGCATGGTCATCGGAGAATGGGATGCGGGCGCAGTACTCGAAACCCACCAGGAGCTCGTGGGCCGGGTGGAACAGCGGGATGGAGCCACTCAGGTCCACAACCACGCAGTTCATGTAGCCGGAACACTGATTGCCTCAGGGGTAAGACCCGATGCCAGGGGTATGGCTCCTGCTGCCAATCTTTGGGCCCACGACTGGTCATTTGATTCAGGAGAAATGGCGGAGGCCGCAGCAGATGGTCTTTTGATTTCCAATCACTCTTATGGATCACTGGCAGGTTGGGCATTTGGAGATTGGTCGGGAGAAAGTGGAATGCACTGGTTTGGCGATATTTCCATCGACCCTGAAGAAGATTACAAGTTCGGCTTTTACAGTTCAAAAGCCGCACTTTGGGATCAAATATCGTACAATGCCCCCTACTACCTGATTGTAAAATCAGCAGGCAACAACCGCAATGACGACCACAGTGGTCCACACTTCGTTTTTCACCCCGACAGTAACGACTGGGTGATGTCCAGTGATTTCAGACAACCAGATGGCGGTGCGTTGGGATTTGACTGCATACCCACCTATGGCAATGCCAAAAACATCCTCACAGTGGGTGCAGTAAATACAGTGTCCGGCGGGTATTCCTCCCCGAATGATGTGAATATGAGCAATTTCAGTAGTTGGGGACCAACCAATGACGGTCGTGTCAAGCCCGATATTGTGGGAGATGGTGTCGGACTTTTGTCTTCTCACGGAACCGGAAATGCAGCGTACAACACAAGCAGTGGAACCTCCATGTCGGGACCCAATGTGGCCGGATCACTCCTTTTGATTCAGGAACTGCATCAGCGATTACACGGTGAATTTATGCTTTCATCCAGCCTCCGCGGTCTCGCCATCCATACAGCCGATGAAACCGGGACCGGAGCGGGGCCTGATTACAGTTTTGGCTGGGGCTTGTTGAATGCTGAGCGAGCTGCCGAATTTCTACTCGACCCGGCTGAGAACAAATTGATTGAAGATCACCTACACCAGAGTGACACCCTAAGGTTTGAAATATTTAGCGACGGAAACACTGCTGTTAAGGCTACTCTCGCCTGGATTGATCCTCACGCTCCACCTCCCGAACCGGCACTCAATGACCGCACTCCCATGCTCATGAATGACCTCGATTTGAGAATTATTGCTACTTCAGGAGTCGATTCCGGGGCCATTTACAAACCGTATATCCTGGACCCTGACAATCCCGCAGCACCGGCAGAAACCGGGGATAATTTTCGCGACAATGTGGAGGTGGTTTTTCCGGGTGTTTTGCCGGAGGGAAATTACCTGGTAAAGATCACACACAAAGGAGAATTGCATGACGACAGTCCGCAACTCTTTTCCCTCCTGATCTCTGCACCACCTGCAGCCTGTGAGATCCCCGCCGAAATTTCTTTTGCTCAGGAACCCAGTTGCTTTAACACGGATGATGGAATGGTCGTTCTTTCTGGTGGAGATGGAGTCAGTGGCCTCACTTTTGCCGACTACAGGCTCAACTTTCAGGATTCCGATACTTTTACCAATCTCGGCCACGGCATTCACAATTTTTATATAAAAGACAGCCTCGGTTGTATGGGATCCGCGCAGGTAAATTTCTCCGCCACCGATAGAATTGAAGCGATAAAAGTAAACCAGGTCGCCGTCAGGCTTACCGAACCCAAAGACCAGAGGAGACAATTCATTTTTTCTAATTCTAACTTGAGCAGTGGCTGGGGTGGCGATCCCCGTGAACAGATCGTAACCGGCTCGCTCGTGCGCGTTGACGACGGCTCAAACAATGGAATTTTGGGTTGTGGACCACTTGTAAATGCCGCTGAGGTAGAGGGCAATATTGCACTGGCATTGCGCGGAAGTTGCCAATTTAGCGAAAAAGCCCTGAACGCTCAGGAAGCAGGTGCTATAGCGATAATAATCGTCAATAATGAAGAGGGTGTAATGTCAATGGGAAGTGGTAATTTGGCCGATGCCATCGATATACCGGTTTATATGGTGAGTTTAGAGGATGGCCAATTTTTAGCAAATTTGATTGATGAAGGTGGCCTGGAGTTGACCCTGGGATTGCTAAAAGCCATCACTGAAACTTCATGTCCGGGCTCATCTGATGGTGCGTTGGAGCCCTTTATCAGCGGTGGTGAACCGCCCTACACCTACGCCTGGAGCACGGGAGATACCACTGTTGCAATCTCCGGCTTATCAGCAGGTACTCACCATTTGACCGTTACTGACAGTCGTTCATGCATTTTTGAAATGAGTATGGTGGTCGGATCTCCTGATTCACTGCGACTGGATGTGGTGGAAAGCCAGACTGTTAGTTGCCCCGGTGAAGCCGATGGAATGATTACAGTACAAGCTGCCGGTGGCACTCCTCCCTACCAATACGAGTGGAGTATCGGAGAGGAGGGACCGCAACTCGGACCTGTCCCCATAGGAACTTATTATGTTACTGTCACTGACGCCAATGACTGTCAGACCGTGGACAGCTTTGCAATCACCAATCCGGATTCACTGCTCCTGGATTCGCTTCGGGTCTTTCCGGCTTGTCCGGGAGAAGAATCGGGCAGGGTATCAATAGACCTTAGTGGAGGAACGGCTCCATTTCTGGTTGACTGGGACCACGGAGCCGATTCGCTTACTTCAGATAGCCTGGCATCAGGCACATATTCCTTCACGGTCACTGACATATGCGGATTTCAGGTCAGCGATTCAGTCGAGGTGCCGGAATCATCGGGTGTTAAAGCTACCATTACAGAAGTCCAGGAACCCCTGTGCAGTGGCGACCCAACCGGTTTGATTTCCGTGGAAGTGGAAACCGCTGTGGAGGATTTTCGAATTTCGTGGAGTCACGGTGATTCGGTGACCAATCCGATAAGGTTACTGGCCGGAACTTACTCATTTACAGCCACAGATGCATGCGGTTCCGCAGTTTCTGATACGGTAACTCTGGAAGAACCTGATCCCCTTCGCATTGTGCTTGCGGATATCGAGCACCCACAGTGCCCCGGTAGTAGTGACGGCTCCATAGAGATTCTGGCAGATGGGGGAACGGGCCCACTGACACTGAATTGGAACACAGGAGATACTAGCCGTGTGGTAAGAGGTTTGCCGGCGGGAATTTACATAGTCAATGCTACTGATACTTTGGGGTGCAGCCAGCGATTGGAAATTGCACTCGAGGATCCGCGTGAATTTACTGCGGAATTCTCCTATGAACTGGAGGGCGGCACCGTTCAGCTTATGAATGAAAGTGATAGCGCAGAATTTATCTGGTCCTTTGGAGACGGAAACAGCTCCACCGAGCGAAGTCCAACCCATCAGTACGAAGAGGATGGAGAATACGAAATATGCATGACCGCAATCACTGTCTGCGATACGATTACCATCTGTGAAACGGTGCAAATAGTGGGTACGTCAGTGACTGATCTGGAAGAATCTCCACTGCTAAAACTCTATCCCAATCCCGCCTCTTCAGATCTGAATGTGGAAATAGACCAGCCCGATCTCTACGAAGCGGTGAAAATATATTCCGCAACCGGAAAACTGGTAAAGGAACGAAGCCCGGAAAGCCACATGGTCATCGATTTGCGTAATTTCCCAGCCGGTATCTACATGCTGAGGTATGGACCGGGAACGGAGGTTTTTGTAGTGGGTAAATAATCTTTGTTTCGCGCGGTTGGACGGGTGTTTTGTACTTATTTAAAATGGGGATTGGAGACTGTTCATTGAGATTCGTCAAAGAATTCTGAATAACCCGGAATTCATCAACCATCTGCAATTCACCATTAAAACCGGAATTATGCCAATCAAAAAATCGTACCATTTTACCCTCTCCCTCCTCTGCATATTGGGACTGATTTTAGGAACAATTGTTTTTTCTGGCTGTGAAGGAGAAGTTGTGGAAAGTGAGGGTCATCACGATGAAGATTTTCCCCTACTGGAGATGGAAATAGCAGACCTACAAAAAGCCTATAGGGATGGCAGTTTAACAGTTGTTGAAGTGGTTCAACTCTACCTGGACCGCATTGAAAAACTGGACAGAAACGGCCCCTGTTTGAATTCGGTCATTGCAGTTAATCCGGAGGTCCTCGAAATTGCAAGTCGGCTGGATGATGAAATCAGCGAGGGAAACCGGCGAGGTCCCATGCACGGCGTCCCTGTCATGCTAAAGGACAATATCGACACCGGTGACGGAATTCCCTCCACAGCCGGATCGAGAGCCCTCAAAAACAATTTGCCCGATGAGGATGCCGCCCTGGTAAAAAAATTGCGTGAAGCAGGCGCGGTTATCATCGGAAAAACCAACCTCAGCGAATGGGCCAATTTTCGTGGAACAATGTCCAGCAGTGGATGGAGCGGGCACGGTGGTCAAACTCTAAATCCCTACTACCTGGACCGAAATCCCTGTGGCTCCAGCTCGGGATCCGGGGTGGCCGTTTCCGCAAATTTAACCATGGTGGCCATAGGAACTGAGACCAACGGCTCCATTGTTTGTCCGTCACATGCCAATGGTGTCGTGGGCCTGAAACCCACTTCGGGACTGGTGAGCAATGCCGGGATAATTCCCATCGCATTCAGCATGGATGTGGCCGGACCCATGAGCCGGACTGTCAGAGATGCAGCCTTAACCCTCGATGTAATGACCGACCAGAATCAAAATTCCTACGCAGAGCATTTGGACGAATTTTCGCTGGAGGGCAAGCGAATCGGGTATTACACCTCCCACCAGGGCAGGAATTTTAAAGTGGATTCACTTACGGAAAGCGCCATTGAGTTTTTGGAATCCCGGGGCGCTGAAATAATTTATCTGGACCAAATTGTAAGCCCTGAAACAGCTCAGCACGCGTTCGAAGTGATGCTTTACGAATACAAAACCGGGCTCAATCAATATCTGGCAACCACAGCTGAAAATACCGGCATTTCGAACATTCAGGGTTTGCTGGAATTCAATGAAAAGGACGAGATTAGCCTGCGGTATTTTAACCAGAGCTATCTGAAAATGGCAGCGGAGAAAGAAGACCTGAATGCCGAGACCTATCTCGAAGCGCTGCACATGATGCATTTTAATTCCAGAGAAATGGGCATAGACCTCGCAATAGAAGAAAACGAACTCGATGCAATTATGGCCCCCACTGGAACCCCGGCCTGGCTGACCGATTTGTACAATGGAGATGCCTTTCAATTTGGCACCTCGTCCCCGGCTGCTTTTGCCGGATACCCGATTATAAGCGTCCCCATGGGCCAAATCCACGAACTGCCGGTCGGCATTTCATTCTTCGGATCTGCCTACAGTGAAAAAACATTGCTGGGACTGGCCTATGCTTTCGAACAGGGAACCCGGCATCGAGAACCACCGCTATTCCTTCCCAATTCCCAAAATTTTTGATGACTGAAGGAGCGGTTAAATTTCTGTAGATACGCACGGCCGTGCGTATCTGTCCTACACAATACATAAAATGCTGCAAATTCGGTCTATATGAATCATGAAAATTGATTATTGTAGCAGTCAATCCCAGGCATTCAAAAGAACAATGTTAAATTTTTTACATTTTGGCCAAAAGTTGTATCTTTACCCATGCCGTTACTAGAGGTGCCTGCAATCAGGCAACTGGATGGCTTTAGGATTAATTCCTTAACAACTAAAACCATCTCAGGTGAAATATTTAATTGGCCTTTTGA
>SKLY01000130.1 GCA_007121335.1 Saprospiraceae bacterium
CCGGGACTGGCCATCAACGAATTGCTCCTCGGCCAAAGAGTGGCGAAAATCACCCTGATTGAAAAAGACGACTCAAAAAGCCTTCCGGAGAGGACCAAAATCCCCTGCCCCCACTGCGGCACTATCCACCCGGCAAAAAAATGGCTGCCGCCGAATAACTCATTTAAAAATTGGTTTGGGCTCTACTGCGACGACTGTGGAAAAACCATCCCCTGTCTGACCAATCTGACGAGCATGATCCTCCTTGTCCTCACTTTTCCCATCTGGATCTGGTTTAAGAATCGCTGGAAGAAGCAGTGGCTAGCGAAACAGCCGGCAAGGTATCAAAACATCAACTACGACTTCGACCCCAATCTATTCGCCGGTTACGGATGGTTTAGTCAGGGACTTGCTTGTGGACTGGTTATGTACATTCTGATGGCCATAATGTTTCTGATATTCATTGGAGATGGTCTGACATTGAAACATGCACTTATTAGCATCCCGCTTTGGGGTATTGGCGGGCTGGTTTTTGGTTATACGATGAAATTGATAAATAATAGATCCGGGATGAAACCTCAGCCAAATTAGGAAGTGCTGGAAGTGAGATCAGTTTGTCAATATACATGGCACAATGGCTCCCAGTATATCAAATTTTAAAAATCAGACGAAATTGAGTATATTAGCGACTTTAAATGTGGTTTGAAATATGACAACTATAGATAATTTAAGAAACAGTATAATAGACAAACTCCTCACAATTACGAACGAGGACTACCTCTTGGCTTTACACAAAATCGTTGAGAACAGCCAGCTTGACGAAGACATTGTGAAACTGACTGAAGAACAGAAACTAATGCTTCAGTTAAGCGACAAAGATATTGAGAACGACCGCTTAATTTCACAAAGCCAACTCGACAAAAGCGACCGTAAATGGCTAAAAGACTTGTAGTTTGGACTGAAACCGCAGCTAAACAGAGACGGGAAATTTTAAAATACTGGACGGAGAAAAATGAGTCCACTGCTTTTGCCGAAAAACTAATCGACCTGACCGCAAAACAATTAAAAGTAATATTAAAACACCCTGAAGCATTTAAACAAGCTGATTTCCCTGACACCAGAGAATCCGCAATGGGACACTTTAGTATTTTTTACAAACTAACGGAGGAGCATTTAATAATTACAGCATTTTGGGACAACAGACAAGACCCGAAAAAACTAAGCAACCTAATCAAAAAAGGTGATAAATGACCTACAAATACTCCATCTGCCATCCAGACCAAAAGGATATCGAATATAGAAATACGCCAATATCCAAAGGCGAGGTATTGCAAATAGCCAAAAATTACCCCTGGCTGGAGAAGCTAAAGGCAGGGGATAATCTAAAGCCCGAAGAATTCCATTACAATCCTTCTCTTGATTTCAACTGCATAGAAAACAACAGAAGTTTTTGTCTGACTGCAAACTTTGATGAAGACAAAAACCTGGAATTCTCTCTGTGGTATAACAGGCCAAAAAAGGTCAGGGCTTTTTTCGGACTATTCGGAGAAAAGGAAAAAATGGTGGTCGAGGACATCAGATTTTTTGGACTCGACAAGTCCCTGGAGCATCTCGAACACTTTGTAAATGGCGAATACGCCGTGGTTGAGAAATTGTTTGAAAAATAGGGGTGCTTGAATTTCATTGCCAACCGGAGCTATAGGTTCATCAATCACAGCACGAGGCCTTCATTAATCAATTGGAGTGTCAAAGGATCGAGATACTCCGGCCAAATTCACTGACAGGTAAACTCCCCTTGGCCCCTCCCTTACGGAAAATGATTAAGTTTGCTGTGCAGGTGGATAAGGAAGCAGATGACCGCCATTCAGGAAGAAATTTTCGAAACAAAAGCAAAGACATAAACCATTTGCCTTTGATTCGTCTACAGTGACTGAGCCATCACGTATTAGAATGTTAAGGTTTATAAGGTCAAAACCACTACACCCTGGCATATTCTTTCAATGCCCAGGGTTTCCATATATTTGCAATGAATTAGGAAACAAATAATGCATGGCTGAAAGTCAAAATATAGAATGGAAAGAAAATTGGCGTGATGAGCATTTGAAGTTGATATGCGGCTTTGCTAATGCCAGCGGTGGCAAACTATTAATTGGTTTGGATGATAAGGGAAAAGTAACTGGCATTAACAACCATAACAGACTTTTGGAGGAACTGCCAAACAAATTTCGGGATGTTTTAGGTGTGTATGCAGAAGTTAACTTGCAGGAGGAAAATAATAAATATTATCTTGAAATCTTAGTGCCCCGTTATGATGTGCCTATTTCAGTAAGGGGTAAATATTACGTCCGTACCGGAAGCACATTGCAGGAACTTAAAGGCCTGGCTCTAAATGAGTTCATCTTGAAACGCACAGGGAAAACATGGGATGACAATCCCGAACAAAGGGCTTCTATAGATGACATTGATGAATCAAGCATTAAGCAATTTATAAAAGATGCACGAATCGCAAAGCGAATAAATGTTGAAGATAATATCAGTATTCCAAACTTACTGAAAAAAATGCGTCTGCTCGAAGATAGTCATTTAAAAAGAGCTGCTATCGTATTATTTGGAAAAGACCCAGGAAAATTCTATCCAAACATGGCGGTTAAGATTGGTAAATTTGGTGAAACGGATGCAGACCTAAAATTCCATGAGGTATTAGAAGGTAATTTGGTCCAACTCAAAGATGGAATCGGAGAAATGCTTAATGCTAAGTTCTTCATTCACCCGGTTAACTTTAAGGGAATCCAACGTGTAGAAATTGATGAATACCCGGTTGCCGCAGTTCGAGAAATGATTCTTAATGCTTTGGTCCACCGGAACTACATGGGAGCGCCAACACAAATTCGGCTGTATGGGAATAACTTCAACGTTTGGAATGATGGCAGTCTACCAGAAGGAATTTCCGAAGAAGATCTAAAAAAAGCGCATCCTTCTAAACCGAGGAATCCACTGCTTGCAGATGTTTGTTTCAAGGCAGGTTACATTGATTCATGGGGCCGGGGAACAATCAAGATCATTGAAGCTTGTAAGGAAGCTGGTTTACCGGAGCCGGTTTTAAAAGAAGAACAAGGGGGGTTTCTGAGCAAGGTATTTAAAGACCGGTTTACTGAAGATCAGTTGAAAAAGGCTGGACTAGATGAAAGACAGATTGAAGCTATATTATACACCAAGAAATATGGAGAAATAACTAATGCCAGGTATCAGAAAATAGGCAATGTCTCAAAAGCAACGGCAACCAGACACTTAAAAGAACTAGAAGATAAAGGGTTATTGAAAAATATTGGAACGAGGGGATCGAGCGCAATATACAAACTTAGAGTAGGCTCATAGTTGGCTCAGTTGGCTCATAGTAGGCTCATAGTTGGCTCATTTATAACGATTGCCGCAGTAGAAACACTATCTTCCTCAATCACAGCACAATGCCTTCGCGAAACAAATAGATCGTTATAGGATTGGATTACAACGACCAAACATACCAACAGCAAATTCCCCACTGAAACCCTCCCCCCTCTACCAAAAAAACATTAAGTTTGCCGGTTACCCGGCACGGAAAAAAGTAATGTTACAAGCCCGCTCTGCAACAATTGAAGAACCAACAAGAACTGAATAAAAATAAATGATGATATGGCAAACTACATAGACGGATTTGTATTTCCGGTGCAGCGAATTTACCTGGACGAATACAGGAATGTGGCTGAAAAAGTGGCTGACATTTGGAAAGAATATGGAGCACTCGCATACTTCGAGTATGTCGGAGAAGACCTGAAATTGGAAGGTACACGGTCTTTCGTTGAGGTAGTGGATTTGAAAAAAGATGAAGTGATTGTATTTGGCTGGGTTGCTTTCCCCTCCAAAGAGATTCGTGATAAAGCACATAAGCAGGTTCCCACTGATTCAAGAATGGCGGAATTAATAGCCCCATTAACCGATCCCAAAAGATTGATTTTCGATGCCAAAAGAATGGTTTATGGTGGATTCCAGGCGCTTGTTCAGTCAAATACCAGTAAGGATGGCTAGACTACAAGTCATGGTTTCCGAATGGTATTTAGACAAAAAGCAGTTGCCAACATCCCACCCCAATAGATAAATTCCACAGCCGAATTGCTGCCCCATCCCTAATTTACACGGCAAAATCAAGCCGGCCCATGGATAATCCGGAGCATGATGACCTCCTAAAAAAACCAATCCACCCACCAAACTTTCTCAAAACCCACCCCTCCCTACAAAAAAAGCGTTAAGTTTACCGCGTACTTAGTGTCAAGTCAAGCGTACTGTTTCGGTTAAGTCGTAGGAATTTTATACTTTTTCGAGACGGAAAAACGCAGCATAGCCATAGCTACGTGAGGCTTTTCCAACAAAGAAAAAGGATAAAAGGTCAAGACTTGGGCTGGATAAAGTATGTGTGACTTGACACTAGTTCCGAAAGAAAGTGAAATACGGTCGTGGAGTTATTGCTGAACAAAAGTAAGGATTCAACCGGCTTGTAAACAAGTTTAAAATTTTAAAAATTGAAATACGTAAAAGGAATAGTTTTCCTTGTTTTGATTGTAGTAGCCATAGTATTTTTCTCGGCCTGGGTTATTCTTAAGATTGAGGCCAGTCAAACCACTTATCTCAACATCGAGAACAACACAGATTTACAAAACAACTCCTATTTGATTGAGAATGTGCACATTGTGCCAATGACGCATGATACTGTTTTGCGGAATAAGACAGTGCTGATTGAAAACGGCTTTATTGCTACAATTTCAGACACAATCGCCCGGGATGATATTGAAGTGATTGATGGAAAGGGTTGGTTTTTATCACCGGGATTGATCGATATGCATGTGCATATTTGGGACAGATACGAACTTGGGTTGTACCTTGCTAACGGGGTGACAACCATCAGAAATTTGCTGGGTATGCCAATGCATTTAGAAATAAGAGACCTCATCAATGCTGACCAACTTATCGGCCCCATACTTTTTACCACCAGTCCGCAACTAACAGGTGCTTCTGATAAAAGCATAGAAAAAAAACAGGTTCATTCTGCTGAAGATGCCAGGGAACTGGTGAGAAAATACAAGAAACAAGGATACGATTACATCAAAACGTACAACAGATTGCCTCAGGATATTTTTGATGCTACCATCGAGCAGGCCATTGAATCGGGAATTCCAATCGTTGCCCATCCGAGTTTTGAAGTGGATTATGAGTATCACTTTCACCCTTTCATATCTACCGTAGAACACACGGAAGATATCGTTCAACAACCTTTGGAATACAAGCTAGACAGCTCCAAACTCCCTTCTATCATCCAGGGTTATGCATCTTCTCACCAGACCCATTGTCCTACCCTGACCGTGTTTTTTAACATCACCGAAATTTTGAATAAAGAAGAGGAGGTCCTCACCTCTGAGCAGGCATTTTATATGAACCCTTTTATTCGACAGATATACATGGGTGATTACGAAATATGGTTGGAGCGCAAAGCCAATGATCCCACTGTCACAAAGAGAACAAACGATCAGCATCTCTTTCATTTAGATATCGTAAAAAAACTTCATCAGGCAAGTGTAAAAATTGTCTGTGGCACCGATGCCGGAGTATTGAATACTGCTCCGGGATTCTCAATACATCAGGAGTTGGCCTTTTACACCATGGCAGGTATGAATAATTACGAAGCACTAAAAACAGCGACTGTGAATCCATCCACGGTTTATCCCGAATACAATAATTTTGGCACCGTCGAAACCGGGAAATACGCTAACCTAATCCTCTCCACGAAAAACCCTCTGGATGACCTGGCAACTCTATCAAACCCCCAATATGTATTTATAAAGGGAAGGCCGATTGATGAACATCTAATGGAAAAATACAAGCAAAAAGCTTTTGATCGAAAAAACTACAGTTCAACCCTAATAAGAATGGTAAAATATGTCTTGTGGGAGAAATAAATGAGTCCACTCCGAAAACCCTTTTGTGCATGAAAATGAGCGAAAAGTTCAAGATCGAGAAAGAGGATGAAAGAACGATCCCTCTCCAAAGCATTGGGGAGGGTGAATGTCCGGGGGACCTCCAAGTGAGAGAACCGCGAAGCGGGCGGGTTGCACGCAGGCGTAGCCATAGCTACGTTGAGGAAAGCCCCCCAAAGCTTTGGGGGCGAAGATATTGGATTTTGCAGCCATTTGTAATAAAAAGAGGTTTTCGGAGTGGACTCATTACTGATTAGCATATATGGTTGTTTTTCCACATTGATCCTTTCGATAGAAAAATCAGTTGATTCCCACCCCCCAATAATCCGCTGATCCGGCTGACCGAAAACCCATTGATCCGCTCGACCGAATAGTCCGTGGAAACGGACGGCCGTTCGTATTAACTGGGACGACCGTCCATAATAACTGCCCTCTTAACCCCATCATCCACCAAATTAAACCCCAATTCCCCATTGTAAAAGGTGCCCAGTTTGGCCAGATCGTAATCCATATTTTGCACGTCCATCCTTTTGCGCATTTCACGGAAATCAAAGAAGGCTGCCGGGTTGGTGTGGGGTTTCGCAGCTGAACTGATGGAAATATCTAGTGGCTCGTACATTCCGGGAGCGTAGCACAGCCTCACAAAGACTTCGCCTCCTCCTCTCTGGTTGAGTTCGACCGCAAATTGACGGGCGGCAAAGGAGGCCATGCGATCGATATGGGAGAGGTCTTTGCCGTAGATCGCCCCGCCTCCCAATGGTATGCGCGGACCGTAGAAGTCCATGGCCAGCTTCCTTCCGGTTTGCCCATTGTCACCATCACTGCCGCCCTTGAGCAGGGCTCCGTTGGGGTTGACCAGTACTCTTATGTCTCTCCAGTCGGATTTCCACCTCGGGTCCCGCTGCCGGACTTGCATCCACG
>SKLY01000107.1 GCA_007121335.1 Saprospiraceae bacterium
GAAAAAATCTTTCCTCAACGTAGCTATGGCTACGCCTGCGGAATATTTTCTCATCTTCCTCGATCTTGAATTTTTCGCTCATTTTCATGCACAAAAGGGTTTTCGGAGTGGACTCATTGATTAGTAAATACATGGTTTTACCCCGTTGATTCGAACAGTCGGTCAGCGAGGTTTTTTATTGCATTGAGCGCTGTACTCAATCAAGTTGGGCATTTATGGATTCCCGCTAAACCAGCTATCGAAAAAAGAGACATCGGGACCCTTTTGACAAAGCTGCCCATTATCCTAACAGTACTGTAAAAGGAATGCATTAAACACCCACCACCTACTGGCCTTTATGAGAAAAAAGGAAGGTGATTTTTATCTTTCTATTGTTATTTGGGCAGTCACAGTATAACCTTTACAGCTACTCAGAGTTATTCCTCGACAGCTTGCTACCCAGCAAAGCCCGCCTCCGCTTCTTTAAGAGATAAAAGGATAACAAGCCTGTTGTTTTAAACCGGGAAGTTATCCACATTTTTAATGGTTGATGGGGGCACCCTGTCAACCTATATTATGAGGTCGCATGAGAGCCAAAACCCAATTGTATAACATCACTACTTTCCCTTTCCCTGAATAAGTACCAGAGCAGTGTAGAACAAGATTTTAAAATCCAGAGCCAGGGACATGTTTTCAATGTAGAGAATGTCGTACTTAAGCCTTTGGATCATTTGATCGACATTGGAGGCGTATCCGTATTTCACCTGGCCCCATGAGGTTATCCCGGGGCGGACTTTGAGCAAGTGTTTGTAATGCGGTGCGCGTTCGGTAATTTTTTCGATATAATACGCGCGCTCGGGGCGCGGTCCCACCAGAGACATATCCCCTTTCAATACATTCCAAAACTGGGGCAATTCATCCAAACGCCATTTGCGCATCACAGCACCCCAGGGAGTACAGCGGTTATCTTCATCGTGCGAAAGTCGGGGGCCGTCCTTTTCAGCATCCACCACCATGGACCGGAACTTAATTATGTCGAACGGCTTCCCATTAAGACCTATTCGCTCCTGTTTGAAAAAGACAGGTCCGGGGGAAGACATTTTTACCCGCAGGGCGATGAACAGCAACAGGGGCGTGAGAATAAGCAGGGAAAAAGTACTTACAAATATATCGATCAGTCTCTTTATGTGCCTTTGCCAACGGGGCATTAAGCTTCGCCGAATCTCAATCAGGGCTGCGCCGTACACGTGGTTCATTTTAACCTTCCCCAGGACGATGTCGTACATATCGGGAATAATTTTTACCAACACCCTGTCGTCGCAATCAAATAAATCACTGAGGACGGAATTAAGTTTTTTCTGGTCGGATTTCTCCATCGCAATTATGGCCTCCTCCACCCGGTTTTCTTCAACCAGGACAGACAGGTCCCGGTAGTTTCCAATATTGGGCAAAACACCCTCCAGGGCCTTATCAGAATCTCCGTTGATATCCACATAACCGATAAACCGGTGGCCGAGGCTTTTGGGCATTGATTTGATCTCGTGGTAGAGTTCAAGAGCGGCTTGATTACCGCCAACGATGATGGTGTTATATGAGACTTTTCCCGCTTTTAACCGACTGCTCGCTCTTGTCAAAACAACCATTCGAAAGGCCACTGTAACTGAAAAGTGGATCAGGAAGTACCAAAATAGGGCGCGAAGGCTGAGCAAGTCAATTTTTAGTGAAAGCAGCAACACAATAAACACCGAACCGACCAGACTCAAAACAAGAGTGCGCACCAGTGTCTCCATTCTGGAGAGCCGGTAGATATCCCGGTAATTGTCAAAAAGGCCGTAAAATAGCATCCATGCCAGTCCGATCAAAAAGGTGACAATAAAGTGTTCAACCCTGTCTATGAGTTTGACGAGAACGGCATCTGAGTAGAGTTGAGAAAACAGCCAAAAAGCGACAAGGGCTGCGATAAAGTCAGCCAAAATGTAAAAGATGCGGTCCAGTCGCTTCCTGTCCTCCATAAATTCAACGGTGCAATAATTTCAGGTTGTCCAGATAAACCGTGGCCGTATCGGAATCGTGACCCGATTCCAAAAACAGACCGAACAGTATTCTGTAACCATCGAACTGAGAAAAGGTGATCTCATCCTGGAAATTGACCACAATTGTGCGCCACTCTCCATTGGTGGGGTTGAGATTGAGCTTATACACTTTATCAAATGGGCTGCCCAAACGCTCCCCGATAAGACCCACCGAAAATTCGTGGTCGGTTTGGAAAGTCATCTCCAGATAAACAGGGCGTCCACCGGGCATATCGAGGAAAAGCAGGTCGGTGGCAATTTCAGCTACAGGATTCACGCTGTCCACCCGCATACGACCTGAATAACTCCCCGTAAATGACTTCTCAGAAGTGCGCTCCACTTTGGTGTTGGGATTTCCATCATAATCGCGGGTAAGCGAGTTGGTGAACTCAAAAGTCTCCACCCAGCGAAACTCCACATCGTCAAAATACCTGAAAACCGGTTTGAGAGTGTCCACCTGAAGCTCTGCAGTGCTGAGATAAAAGGTGTCGGGACGTAGCATAAAATGGAGACTGGGAAGTGCCCGAATGCCGTTTTCCCTGATGCCGGGAAACAACAGAATGGGACGGTCCAGGTCCTCCAATATGGGTATATCCACACCGAGGGGATAGGCGCCGAGAAGATCGGAACCACTATAGACCCAAACATCAGATATATCCTGATGCGCTCCACCCTGACCATTTTCGACAATTACATCGTATTCCTTCACATGAATGTAAACGGGGTATTCTTCATCGTCTTCAAACAACCCACAGGCTGTAAAAGACACCACGGCCACCATCACCAACAACAATTTCCAATGCGTCATATCTCAAGGGCTTGTCATCCCAAAAAAGCGAGATGATTGATTTACCACAATTTGCTCGCCGGATTAGAATCGACCGTATCAGGCCTTTTTCTCTCCTGAGGCTGCCATTATTTTCTCCGCCAAATCCAGTGCCTTAAAACCATCTTCCAAACTTACATAGGGCTGGCTGTCACTGGAGATACATTCATAAAACGATTCCAACTCCATTTTAATGGCGTTGACCTCTTTTTTTTCTGCAAAATCAACCAGGATTCGACGGGTGCCCTCAGCTGTTGGAAGCTCCATAATCTCTCTGTCTGCAGGCACATCTTCACCCTCTTCCAAAAACCGGATAATCTGCGCCTCCTTCTCCAAAAAATCCAGTGCGATGTAAGCGCCCTCCTGAAAAACCCGAAGTTTTCTCATCGCTTTAAGTGACATACGGCTTGCGGTGAGATTCACCACCGTACCATTTTCAAACTCTATGCGTGCATTACAAATGTCGTGGCTCTTGCTCAAAATTGCCACCCCTTTTGCGTGAACTTGCTTCACGGGTGATCCCACCATTTTGAGTATGAGATCGAGGTCGTGAATCATCAGGTCCAGTACTACGGAAACATCCGTTCCCCGCGGATTGAAATTGGCGAGCCGATGCCCCTCGATGAATCCGGGTTTGAGACCGATGTCCTCCAGCGCCAGGAAGGCGGGATTAAACCGCTCCACATGACCTATCTGGATTTTTTGCCCCGGCCTTTTTTCACTGAGTTCCAGTAACTTTCTGCACTCCTCCGAATCGGAAGTTACCGGCTTTTCTATAAATACGTGACAGCCGGCCTCCAAACCGAGTTTTGCCAGTTCAAAATGGGTGGTGGTTGGGGAGACAATGTCGAGCACATCCACATCAGCAAGCATTTCCTCCAGGCTGGGATAAGCCTTTACACCAAATTCCCGGGCAACCTCAGCGGCGATATCGGGATTGGGATCGTAGAATCCGGCAAGGTCGTAATCCGGGATTAAACCAATGCACTTCAGGTGTATCTTTCCCAGATGACCTGTACCTGCTACTCCTATTTTCATGTTGATTCGGCTTTATTATTAAACACTCTGCGCTTCTACCGTTAATTGATAAAATGGGCAAACACCACCTTACTTCACCAACTATCCTTATGAGAGCATTTTTATCCATCTGTTACTGGGTAAACATCAGCAAGGCGGCAAAAACGGTAATGAGAACGATCAAAATTATGGCCATGCGAATAGAAAAGCGAATATACCTGACAAACTTCCGGATTGACTCTTCGTGTTCCGGGTATTTAGGATATACTTCGCGCTCCATGGTCTCGGTGCTGAAAATATCGCGGGTTTTGAATTGCACCTCATTCCTGACCAGGTTTCTGTACTGCTTGAAAACCTTCAGCCTGAAGTACAGATTGAGGATCAGCACAGCAGCAAACAGAGCAATAATCACGTATATCAGGACCACATTCATTCGCTAATCTTTTCAACAAAACACCGCAAAATTGAGAAAATTTCGATGATTCAACTAATTTTAGGTCCCATTGTTGCAAAGGAGCGCCATTCGTCAACGATTTTGGACGATCAGGACTTGTCATTTGATGAGTTGAGGTGCCGTTAAAAATGCATTGTCTAAGATAATAATACCGGATATTTATGATCGATTTCAACAAGACAGCCCCACAAACAATCTTCCTGGCAATAGTTTTTCTCCTGTGTTTGCAAGCAGATGCAAATGCATGGGACAGGGATTATTTTTTTCACGACTTTCCAGTCAATGAGGAAGTAACCGATCCTGCTGATTTCATGGGATTTGATCCGGGGGAGTGGCATCCCGGGCACTATCAGGTGGAAATGTACCTTCGAGAACTATCAGAAACCAGCCCCCGGGTAGAGCGGGTGGAAATAGGGCGCTCCCATCAATACAGACCCATGTCTGTACTCATCATCACCTCTCCAGAAAATCACGAGCGGTTGGAGGAGCTCAGACAGTGTCACCTGGCCGCCATCGACCCGGAAAACCACGACTGTCCGGAAGGAGCATTTAATCCCCTGGTTTTGTATCAATCTTACACATCTCACGGCAATGAACCAAGTGGTACCGGCGCTGCCCTGCTCTACGGATGGTATTTGGCAGCTTCTCAGGAAGCCGAATTAGAAAGAATACTGGACGAAACTGTCATCATTCTGGATGCCTGTATGAATCCCGACGGCTACCAGCGATTTGTAAATTGGGTAAATAACAAGCGTTCTACCGGTGGGCATTTGGTCACCGACCCCAACGACGATGAATTTAACGAACCCTGGCCGAGATCGCGCACCAATCACTATTGGTTTGACCTCAACCGGGATTGGCTGCCTGTTCAGCATCCGGAATCGGTAGGTAAGATAAGAATGTTTCAATCCTGGAAGCCAAATGTGCTCACCGACCACCACGAAATGGGTTCCAATGCAACCTACTTTTTCCAGCCTGGTATTCCCTCCCGCACCAATCCCATGACCCCGGAAATAAACCAGGAGCTGACTGCAGCACTGGCGGAATATCACGCCAAAGCGCTTGATGAACTAAGTGTGCCGTACTACACCCGGGAGCGATTTGACGACTACTATTATGGGAAGGGTTCGACCTATCCAGACATACAGGGCTGCGTGGGAATTTTGTTTGAACAGGCCAGCTCAAGGGGGCACAAAAGGGAGACCATTCACGGCGACTTGAGCTTTGCAGAGACCATTCGCAATCAATTGGCCACGAGTTTATCTACCCTGCGCGGTTCCTGGGACATCCGGGAAGAATTAAAAGACTACCAGACCTCTTTTTTCCGGGAGGCATACCGAGAGGCAGAAGCGAGAAGCAGCAGTGGTTATCTGGTTAGCCTGGACTCCGATCCATACCGCAGGGATCAATTTATCAAAATGCTGCTGACTCAGGAAATTGATGTTTACGAAAACCGGGATCAGGGCCGGGTAGAATACTATATTCCGCTCAGGCAGTTGCACTACAATTTAGTGAGGACCGTTTTTGAAACAGTACATGAATTTCCGGACTCCCTGTTTTACGATGTCAGCACCTGGACCATGACACTCGCCTACGGAATTGATGCTCAGGAAGTGAGTTTGTCTTCCAGGCAAGCGGAACAGTTTGAAAAACTGGACTATGAGTCCTTTGAATTGGGGGGAACCTACGAGGAATTCCCAAAATCCAAAGTCGCGTATGTATTTCGGTGGAGTGATTTTAGGGCGCCCGGATTGGTTTATCATCTACTGGAAAAAGGAGTTCGGGCCAAGGCCGCTTTTTCTCCATTCTCAGTGGAAACGCATAGAGGGCTGCAGACCTTTCAGCGCGGAAGTATTTTAATCCTGCCAGGTGCGCAGGAAATCTCCGGGGAAAAGCTACACCAAAAGTTGGATGACCTGGCTTCAGAAAGAAATATAGGCCTGTATGCGGCAACCGGTGGGCTTACGAAGGACGGGCCCGACCTGGGTAGCCCTACATTCCGGATGCTCAACCCCAAATCCATCCTCATGGTAACAGGAAATGGCGTCAACGCCAATAAGGCTGGAGAGATTTGGTACTACTTCGACAGGCATCTGGGAATTCCGATTACCAAGGTCAGTACAGACCGCATAAACCGGGTAAACCTTAAAGACTATGACGTAATCATTGTCCCGACTTTGGGAGGTTCCGGTGTGAATAGCAGTCAGGCCGAAAAGTTGCTAGAATTCGTAAGAGCAGGTAACACTTTAATCCTCGAGGGCAATGCATCCCGCTGGGCCGCATCACAAAACATCTCAGATGTGGAGGTCAGCTCTTTGCCGGGACGGCCGGACACAGTACACAATTACGCCCATCTCGGAAATGCCTTTGGTGCTCTGGCCGTGGGTGGATGTATTCTTAAAGCTCATGCAGACCTCACCCACCCTTTACTTTTTGGTTACGAAAACGAGACGCTGCATATTTTCAAGCGAAAGAGATGGACTCTGAACATGCCGGGCAACAAACTGGCTGCCCCACTCTACTACGACCGCGAAACTCCCCTTGCGAGCGGATATTTGCACGAGCGACATGTACAGGAAGTCAAAGGCCAGGCCTCAGTGATAGCTGAATCAAACGGTCGCGGCCATATCATTCATCTGAGCGATGGTCCTTTTTTCAGGGGCTACTGGTACGGAAATGCACACCTGCTGTCCAATGCTGTATTTTTCGGGGGAATGATAAACAGGAGAGGAAGCCTGTAAACTACCTTCACCATCACAACGAACTGATTATCATTGCTTAAAGCAAGATTCAATTGAACAAATGCCAGCACTCTCTGTTAGTTGAATGTACAAAAAATTTTAGAAAAATGGACAGAGACGAATTTAAAAGTAAGGCTAAGAAACAAATTGACGAACTTTTTGACCGAATAGAAAAACTGGAAAAGAAACAAAAAGAGGTCAGGCACACCGCTGAGGAAAAGTACGAAGAACAGTTGAAAAAGCTTCGAGAGGAAAAGTCGATGTTGAAAAAGCGATATGAAGAGTTGGAAGATGTCGCTGAAGAGCGATGGGATGAAGCTAGAGATGCATTCAACAAAAGCGCTGATTCATTCCAAAAGGGCTTTAATGAACTGGCTTCTATAGTTCGTCTGTAATACTTAAGAAAATCCACAATTCTTGCTAACCAGCTAAATTATCTGTGACAGGTTAACACACCTAAAATAAGTTGTATTAATCACCAAACTTTAAGGAATTTAAAATGTTGATTAGGTGTATATACGAAACCATTGTATTACGAAAAGGACAATTTCATTAATTTAAGAAAAGATAACTATATGAAATCATACAAAAAATTGGGTTTCTCCCAGGAAGAGACTAAAGAAGTGGTTGAAACTCTGAACAAGTTGCTCGCCAATCTACAAGTACACTATCAAAAATTGAGGAATTTTCACTGGAACGTGGAAGGAAAGGACTTTTTCGAATTGCACGAACAATTTGAGCAAGAATACGATGCAGTGAAGTTGAGAATAGATGAGGTGGCAGAGCGCATTAGGGTATTTGGTCACAAACCGCTCAGCACAATGGCAAGTTATTTAGAAGTTGCTGAAATAGAAGAAGTGGGTACTGATCTAAGTGCTACAGAAATGGTGAAAGAGGTCATAGCTGATTACGAAATTTTGCTGTCCTTCATGGTGGATACCATCACAGCGGCAGAAGAAATCGACGACAGTGCTACTGAAGACCTCATTACCGGTTACGTTAAAAGTACCGAATTGCGTCACTGGATGTTCAGCGCCTGGATTAAGAACTAAAAGAATGATTTTGCTTGACATTTGAAAGGGGAGAATTCACAATCGTTGATTCTCCCCTTTTTTTATTTGCCTTATAATCAGACCCTCCAATCATTATATCTCCCATTGGAGCTACGTATTGAAACTGGCACCCCCGACCTCTCTGACTTTCCTGTGTAACATGCATGTAAAAGAAAAGCGGTTAAATGGCCTCTTAAGAGTGGTAATTACATTTTTTGCTAACTTTGACCGAGGTAATTAAAGCCCACTGAAGAAAACTGTCTTTCACTCTAACCGGTGAAAGTCCGGGAGTAGATGGGCGATACATTTTTCAGAAAAACCACTTGCGTTATGTACACCGGATTTCAACATCTGCATTCGTTCCTGGCATATTTATTCCTGGCTGTCATGCTGGCCGCAGTAATTCATTACATCATTGCGCTTTCAAAGAAAAAGGACTTCGGAAAGGCGTCCGGTTTGCTGGCGGTCACAGGATTGAGTTTGGCCCACTTGCAACTGGTGGTTGGCATTGTACTGTATTTTCTCAGTCCATTGGGTTTTGCAAACTTTGGAGCCGATGCAATGGGGGAATCACTCCAAAGGCTTTACATAGTGGAGCACCCTTTAATCAACATCATCGGGATTGTATTGATTACCATTGGATATTCTCTGGCAAAGCGCTCAGCCACTGCGGTTCAAAAGCACAAAAAACTGTTGATTTTTTATGGAATCGGCACCTTTTTAATCCTACTGAGAATTCCCTGGCAGGTCTGGCCCTGATGATTAAATCAATTCACCGTTTGCCGGAAAAATATTGATGAAGTTGGTATCCACCCGGAATTTCACCACCTCACCGTTGGCAAAGTCAAAAGTGGAAGGTGTTTTTATGATAATCCGGGATGGGCTGGATCTCACTGAGGGTCGCAAATGCACCAACTGATGATCTCCCTGATAAGAGGTGTGGAATAAAACCCCTTTGAGGTCCGTGGTGGGACAAACACCCGGCTTGACGTGTTCGGGTCGAATGGTCAAAATGACTTCCTGTCCTTCCATTCCCTGGTTTTTCACCGGAAAATTCCCAAAATCCGTGAGTATTCCTTCCGGAGTGCAGTAACCCCTTACCAGGTTTATCTTTCCTAAAAATCCGGCTGTGTAGAGGTTGGAGGGCTTCTCGTACAATTCCCTGGGCTTGCCGATTTGCTGTAATTCTCCGTTTTGGAGCAAAGCTATGCGGTCGGAGACTGACAGTGCATCCATAGTATCATGGGTGACAAACACAGCTGTGGTTCCACTTTTTTTCAATATGGTCCTGAGTTCCTCTCGCATTTGATCTTTCAACACCCCATCCAGGTGACTAAAGGGCTCGTCCAGTAAAATGATACCCGGATTGGGGGCGAGTGCCCTTGCAAGTGCTGCACGCTGCTGCTGTCCCCCGGAGAGTTCGTGGGCGTATCGATTTGCCAGGTCGGACATACTCACCCATTTTAATACCTCCAACATGCGCTTTCTACCCGCGGCAGGGTCCATTTTGTGAAGTCCGTAGGCGATGTTCTTTTCGACGGTCATATGGGGGAACAGGGCGTATTCCTGAAACACCATACCGATTTTACGCTTTTCAGGAGGCACAAAGGTATGGGGTCCGACTATCATATCGCCCCTCAATCGAATACTACCCGAAGAGGGAGACTCAAGACCGGCGATTAAGCGAAGCAAGGTTGTTTTTCCACTGCCACTTTCACCTATTAGAGCGAGTAGTTCACCCTCTTCTACATTCAGTGTAATACTTTTCAATACTTCTCCACCGGAGCTTCTAAAGCGCTTGGTGACATTGTCAATTTCCAGAATGGGTTTCATACTATTTTTTTCCCGATACCAATTTGCTCAATAAAATAATCGGCAATATCCCTGTTAGAATAATCACCAGTGAAGGTGCGGCAGCCTCGGCAACCATTTCATCGCTAGCCAGTTCAAATGCCCGTGTCGCTAAGGTATTGAAATTAAAAGGTCGCATTATCAACGTCAGGGGAAGTTCTTTCATTACATCTACAAACAGCAATAATGCCCCGCTCAGTATGCCCGTTCTGATCAGTGGAAAATAAATCTTGAACAGCGTTCTGGCCGGTGCAATGCCCAGCACCCGGGAGGCTCCCAGATACTGATCTGAGGTTTTCCGGAATGCAGACTCAACGGGAAAATATCCCACAGCAAGAAAGCGAACCAAATAGGCAAACACAAGTCCCACCAGTGAACCGGTGAGCAATAGACCGGCCTGGGGACCAAGAAAATACTCCAGATACTGGATGAGCCGGTTGTCCAAATACAATAGCGGTATCATAATACCCACAGCGATTACCGCACCGGGAATGGAGTAACCAAGTATGGCGAATTTTCCCAGTATCCTCATCACCCAAAAAGGGTACAGTTTGATTGAATAAATGAGCAATACCGCCACTGCCACACCCAGAAAAGCCGTAGTTGCAGCTAGGGAAAAACTATTGCCCACCAAAGTCGCAAAAGCGGGGTCCATAATCCCTGTATCGGAGATCATGTACCAGTTTATCAACATCAGCACAGGAAATAAAAAACCAAGCAGGAGCGGGATGGAGCACCAGATGGTAGCCAGGATCTTTTTGGTGGTGGTTGGATTGTAGCGTGTAAGGGGCTTGCTTCCCGACCGGTCAAAATCGTACTTGGCCTTCCCGCGCTGCCATTTTTCAAGGCCCAAAAGGAGAAAAACCACCAACATCAATACACCGCACATATAGATGGCTGCAGATATGTCACCGAGAGAAAACCACGACCTGAAAATACCGGTAGTCAGAGTATTCACACCGAAGTATTTAACCGCACCGTAGTCGTTCAACACCTCCATCATTACCAGGCTGGTGCCTGCTACCAGGGCGGGCCTTGCCACCGGAAGAGCCAATGTAAAGAAAGTGCGGGTAGGAGAACTGCCCAATATCCGGCCACTTTCCAACAACTTGGAGGATTGGTTAGCAAACCAGGCCCTACACAGCACATACACATAGGGATACAAAACAAAGGACATGATTACCATCACACCCTGTAGGTTCACTATCTCAAAAAAATTGGGGCCAAACTCAAGCCCGAGACTCCTGCTAAACTGCTGGAGTGGACCAGTGTAGTCAAAAATTCCCGCATAGGCAATGGCCACAATATAAGTGGGAACAGCCAGCGGTAAGATGAGCGCCCATTCAAAAAAGGACCGCCCGTAAAAGGTGTTGGTCGAAACCAACCAGGCTGTAGATACACCAAAGAGCAAGCTCAAAGCCGAAACCCCGACTACCAAAAATATCGAGTTCAGCACATAGGTCAAGAGTACCGTATCCGCCAGGTGATGCCATGTCTCGGAGGGACCCTCCAACAAGTAGTACAAAATGGTAACAAGTGGAACAGCGATCAGGGCCGCACACAGGAATGCAAATAGGGTCCATGGGTTGATCACCCTGAACACCCTGAGATTCTTTATCCTGCCAATAGCTGCTGATAGTTTACTCACATCCAACCACATTCATCCATAATCCGAACCGCCGGAGCATTGAACTCGCCGAGTTTTTCCAACGACAGGGTATCGATTAAAAACTCTCCCCATGATTCTAAATAGGGAGACAATTCAACATCATCCCGCACGGGGTACTCGTGATTTTCAACTGACAAACGCTGCTGCACCGGTGCGGAGATCAAAAACTCGAGCAATTTCACGGCATTGTCTTTGTTGGGGGCGTGTTTGGTAACCCCTGCGCCACTGATATTAATATGTGTACCACGGTCCTGCTGATTTGGGAACAGGACTTTGATCTTATTGAAAACCTCCCGCTCTTCTGCATTGGGAGATTCACCCAATTTCGCCACATAATAAGTATTGCATACGGTCACATCAGCCTGACCGGCCGCCACAGCTTTTATTTGGTCGCGGTCATTCCCCCTCGGATTTCGAGCAAAATTGCCGGTAAGCCCCCGGCACCACTCAGCGGCCTGCTCACTTCCCAAATTCGCAACTATACTCGCCATAAGCGATTGATTGTAGGGATTCTCAGATGAGCGCATTACCAGCCTGGCACCCAAATCCGATCGCGCCAATTTTTCATAAGTAGATATGGCCGCAGAATCAATCCTGTCCGGTGCAAAGGCAATCGCCCTGGCGCGGTAGGTGTATGCAAACCAGTAATTTTCGGAATCGCGCAACCTCGAAGGCACCACTTCCTCCACCTTTGAGCTGCTAACAGACTGCAACAATCCGGCAGTTTTTGCTTTGTGTAGATTCCCCGCATCCACTGTGATCAACAAATCCGCAGGAGAACGCTCTCCCTCCAGCTCCAGACGGGTTATCAATTCATCGGCAGTGGCACTTACCACATTTACCCTGATGCCGGTCTCCTGTTCGAATTCCCTAAAAAGTTCCTGATCGATGGGATAGTGCCTGTGAGAATACACATTCACAACATTTCCAGTCGTGCCGAGATCGCAGCTTACAAAAACACAGGCCACAAGACCAATTAAAAAACAGCTGAGCAAGTTTATTTTCATGATACCGCATTACATTTTCTAAAAAAAATAGAGGGAAGCACTTTTTTCATCCTGCTGATCAGGTCAAAAAAGGCCATCCTAAATCCTCAAATTTTGGACACCGGACTCCCCATTACCGGCTTTAAAGAACAGATCCATTAGAACTTCCTAACCACTATGCCACAGGTCAATACTACAATACAGAAGTTCAATGAGCCAAATCCTTCGAAATAAGAGCGTAAAGATACGTTTATTTGGATTTATTCCAAATAGAATGATTTAATGGGAATGGCCTTTAGGTGTAAATGGCATCAACTCAAAATTCCAATTGGCAAAAAAATCAGGCAAGAATGTTCTTCCCCAGCTAACTTAATGCTGAAAAGGTCAAGCTTGAGGTTGTTCTTTAAGGAAGTGACGAGAGTCATTTTCAACAATGACCAAAATGTATGTTGCCAATCCCATCTTTCCCGTTAATTTGTAAGAACATTTCAATCATAAATTCAAGCAAAAACTCATTAAGCATGGAAAAACAATTTGAAGGAAAAGTAGCAATGGTTACAGGAGCTGCATTTGGCATTGGAAGGGCAACCGCGATTGAATTCGCAAAGAGAGGAGCCAAAGTAGTGGTTTCGGACATCATCGAAGACAAGGAAACCATGAATGCCATCGAGGAACTGAAGGGTGATGCCATTTTCGTAAAATGCGATGTGGGCAAGCGCGAGGATATAGAAAGGTTGATGAAGAAAACGGTCGAACATTACGGAAGACTTGACTACGCTTTTAACAATGCCGGCATCGAGGGAGAAGCGGGAGACACCCAAACTTGCACGGAAGAAAATTGGGACCGAACCATCAGTGTCAATCTCAAGGGGGTTTGGCTGTGCATGAAGTATCAAATTCCAATTATGCTCGAGCAAAAGAGTGGAGCCATCGTTAACTGTGCCTCGATCGCAGGTCTTGTTGGCTTCCCAAATCTCCCGGCTTACACCTCATCCAAGCACGCTGTAGTTGGTCTCACCAAAACAGCCGCTCTGGAAACTGCCAAGCAAAATATTAGGATAAATGCCATATGCCCCGGTGTGATTCGCACTCCAATGATAGACCGGTTTACAGGAAAGGAAAAAGAAGCCGAACAGGCCTTTATCGATAAAAAACCGATGGGCCGAATGGGGGATCCGTCAGAAGTGGCAACGGCCGTAATGTGGATGTGCTCAGATGAATCTTCCTTTGTCACCGGTCAGGCTTTGGCCGTGGACGGCGGATGGGTTGTACAGTAATATTTCAGCCTTTCCAGTCAAAAAAGGCGGGGTATCAGTACAAATAAACCCGCAAATTATCGACCAATAGCGGATGTGGACTCCCGGGGTTGTAGAATTGTATGCCCACTCGGTCAAATGCAGCCCCGGGAAGTCTCGCATCGATGTAGATTTCCCGTTGCTGATTGGGATCTAACAATCTCTGCACTCTGATGATGCGGGACCTCACCTCTTGATCTCCATCAAAAAATTTCACGATAAACTGGCCCTGATTCCAAACATTCCATTCCTTTTGGCCAATCTTAAAATCCGCAATGGCGCGTACTGCAGATTCTCCCTCTAATATCCGGACTGGAAAATCGAACAACTGACTTACATGTTCACCGGCCGGTATGCAAAGTGAGCCCGCTCCACTGATTGAATCCATGCCACAGGCTGAAGTTTCCTCCTCTTCAAAATCATTTTCATACACCAATCGCGGGTCTTCAAAATCCGCTCTCACCCGCTCTCGCGTATCCAACAATTTTACCACATCATCATCTACCGAGAATTTGCCCAAAATGGCGAAAAAGTAAGCGGTATTCATTTGTTCCGGAACAAAAAGTCCGCCGCGGTGTGATTGGTGAAACCACCATATATTGTAGAGGCAGAGGAGGACAAATAGCGGAGTAAAGGCAATTATACGCCAATTTTGCCGCAGTAACACCGAAAAAAAGGCCGCCATGGGGATGGCGAAAATGGTGTAAGACTGAACCAGTGCGCGCTGTCCAAGACTGCCGCCATACCACCAAATGTCCCAGGAAAAGGTGATGTAGAGAACCAGCAGTGCAAATACCAGAGACATGGGAAACAAGCGGGGCTGAAGTTTTTTCAGAAAGAAAAAGCCAATTAAGGCGAAAGCCATAACAGGGCTGTAGAGCAACCAGCCTGCCCGCGTACTGAAGAATCCACTCCAAAAATGGGGCCGGAGCCAACTAAACCCCTGATCCTCATAGCTGTACACCAACCAATCCCCCGAGACGGCCTTCCAGTAGATCAGTTGAATAGAACCGATCAATCCAAAGCAGATCACCGCCACTATAATCTTTTTCCAATGCTCATTTAAAAAGTCGATCCGGTTCCTAAAAAAACTGCCCAGAGGATAGCTTAGCCCCCACAACAGGGGAATCAAAACAGTAATCATTTCGGTGGGTCTGGCCAGTGCGGCAAGTCCACAGAGCACTCCAATCGAGGCAGCTCTCCATGTGGTGGGATCCTGATAAAACCGATGCGTCACCCAGAGTAGAAGGGCGTAAATGGTAAAAAGGAAATTGTGGGACATGGCGCCATTGGTGGAGGCGTAACTGAGGTAATTGGTGCCAAAAACCACCGCCAGAAGCGCCAATCCGACAGCCGTATCCCTAAAATACACCAACAGAAACCGTCTCAGGTAAAACAAACCCAAAAAAGCGACCAGCAGACTCCATTGGGTGAGTGTGAATTGAAAGGGTAGCGAATACCCATCCACGGGGTGGTCTGTAATTGAGCTGTAAAGTGCAGCGGCAAAAAAGGCCGGAGAGTACAGAACAGCCATTCCGGCCGAGTATTTAAACACCAAATTCCCCGACTCCTCGTGTTGAAATGCCTGATCAAAGTAGGGAGATGGCTGATATTCTTCGATGATCTCCCTCTTAAACTCCAGCTCTGTCGCATCTCCGTAGATAAAAAAGGCGGGCAGGTAAATATAATACCCCGCCACATCCCAGCTTATGGTGGCTTCAGTGGCCGGTTGAGCCCATCTCGGATAGTAGAAATTGGATGCGACAAACAATAGCAGACAACACGCAATTAGTGAAATTTGCGAAAAAAGTCCGGTCCGGTACTTACTTATTGCCTGAAGATTTTGATTCATCCGGAGAAAAATGATTCGGTCCGCAAGGTAAAATTTTTCCGAATGAAAGCGGGCAATCTGATGGACAGTTTTGGGTTCGAATCACTACTTTTGTACCTTTGAAAAAAACAATTAATTCATGCCAAATCGCACGACAGCCGAAAAAGCAATAAATCATATTCAAAATGGACAGCGGGTTTTTCTCCACGGAAGTGCAGCAACTCCGCTGCATCTGCTGAGGGAATTGACCGGCAGGTGTGAGGAATTTAAGGATGTGGAACTGGTAGCCATCAGTACTTATGGTGATCAAATATTTGATAAACCGGGAGTCCCGGAGAGTTTTTTCATCAACTCCCTCTTCGTTTCTGCCAATGTCAGAAAACAGGTCAATCAATCTCGCGGGGACTACATTCCCGTTTTTTTGAGTGAAATCCCACGGTTGTTCAGGAAAAACATTCTTCCCCTGGATGTAGCCATGGTGCACGTATCCCCTCCCGACAAACACGGGTTTTGCTCATTGGGAGTCTCTGTGGACGTTGCGCTTGCAGCCATTCAAAGTGCAAAGTTTGTCATCGCTCAGGTTAATCCCAGGATGCCGCGAACCCACGGCGACGGTCTGGTGCATTCATCGGCTTTTGATTCATTCGTGGAAATGGAAGAAGAACTTCCAACGGTGGATTACTCAGAAAAAGTGACGGATATCTCCATGGCCATCGGGCGAAATTGCGCTGAACTAATTGAGGACGGGTCCACCCTACAGCTAGGCATTGGGAATATACCGGATGCAGTACTTTCCTGTCTCCACAACCACAATGACCTCGGATTGCACACGGAGATGTTTTCAGACGGGATATTGCCTCTGGTGGAAAAAGGGGTACTTACCAACAAGTACAAAGAAAAACACAAGGGAAAACTGGTAACCGGCTTTGTAGTCGGCTCCCGAAAGTTGTACGATTACGTAGATGACAATCCGCAGGTCGTTTTTCTCGATATCGCCTATGTAAATGACGCCAAGGTTATTAGAACCAATCCCAAAGTAATCTCGATCAACTCGGCTGTGGAGATTGACATTACCGGTCAGGTTTGCTCTGACTCAATTGGTACCTATCAATACTCGGGTGTCGGTGGACAGATGGACTTTGTGAGAGGTGCCTCCCTGTCGGAGGGTGGAAAACCCATAATTGCCATCCCCTCAAGAACGGGACGCGGAAAATCCAAAATCGTCCCCTACCTTCAACAGGGCGCCAGTGTGGTAACCACCAGAGCTCATGTACACTATGTCGTTACGGAATATGGTGTAGCCTATTTGTACGGAAAAAACCTCAAACAAAGAGCCAAAGCACTTATTGAAATTGCGCATCCGGATGATAGGGAAATGCTCGAAAAATCAGCCTTTGAGCGATTTGGGAATTGAGTTTAATGACCTGGGATCCGACTATTGCCCAATTGAACAATGAGCATTGCTTTTTTGCCAAAAATATGTTGGATTCCGGTGATTCGGAATTTGATGCGATTACCTATTCCATAAATTAATAGAAGTTGCTTGTAGCGACGCGGGAATGACAGGGAACCGTGAGATTCCCATTCTCATTCTTTAGTTGCTCAACAATTCCCTGACCACTGAGGAAATGGTTTTGCCATCTGCGCGTCCGGCCAGCTTTTTCTGAGCTTCTCCCATTACCCGGCCCATATCTTTCATCCCTTCCGCATTCAGTTCAGAGACAAGGTCGGAGAGAAAATCTTTCAACTCACCGGCATCCATTTGTTTTGGTAGATACTTCTCCAGCACCTCCAGTTCATCCTTCTCGATATTTGCCAGGTCTGGTCTGTTTTGCTCTACATAGAGGTCGTGAGATTCCTGACGCTGTTTGGCGAGTTTTTGAATAATCCTGGTCACTTCAGCGTCTCCAACCTCATTCCCGGAACCATCAGTCTCAGCCAGCAAAATGGCGGATTTGATGGATCGCAGGGATTTGAGGGCATTTTTATCTTTGGCCTTCATGGCCTCCTTGATGTCGTTGTTGATCTTTTCCTTTAAACTCATACTATTGGTTTTCTCTGTATTTCTGAATAATTTCTGTCAGTTTAACAAACTCCTCCACGGAGAGTTGCTCTGGTCTTTTCTCAAAATAAGGATTATCGAGTACGCCACTGCCATTTAAAAATTGCTTCAGTGTGTTTCGCAGCATTTTGCGCCTGTTGTTAAAGGTGATTTTGACCACGGAGCGAAAGAGGCTCTCATCCAGGCCGGGCTGCGCATTGTCAATTCTGGTGCATCTGATCACAGCAGATTGCACCTTTGGTGGGGGAGTGAACTGTCCCTTATCAACCTTAAAGAGATAGTCACAGCGATAATACACCTGAGCTAAGACGCTTATCACACCGTATTCCTTACTTCCCGGATCTGCTGTAATTCGGCGGGCCACTTCCTTTTGAAACATGCCCACCATTTCAGGGATCTGTTGGCGATACTTGAGCATCCGAAAGATGATTTGGGAGCTGATGTTGTACGGGTAGTTCCCTATCAAACCAAATTGCTCGTCACCAAAAACTTTGGTGGGATCAAAGCGGAGGAAATTGTACTTAATGAACCGCTCCTCCATCTCGGGAAAACGTTGGCACAGCGCCTCTATCATATCACCATCGGCCTCAACGGCATAGAAGTTCCAGTCTCCATCCATGAGATGGTTGGTCAAGACCCCCTGCCCGGGACCAATTTCCAACAGGTTGGTGAAATCAGACCGGGTGCCAATGCTTTCCGCAATTTTCTGAGCGGTATGTTCATTGTTGAGAAAGTGCTGGCCGTAAGATTTCTTTGCTCTGATCATGGTTTGTCCTTATACTGTTTGAGAACGGGAAAAATGATGATAAGTTTCACCGGTCAAAATTATATTAACACCCGAAGAGGGTGGAAAAATCCCAGAAAACCCAGGGATGAAAAAAATCCTTTGACTGGCAGGGAGGGAATTTGAACTGAGGAAGTGTTTGGATGTAGCACACAAAAAAAACCGCCGAACAAAAATACTGTCCGGCGGTTTTTTATCTACATAATTTAAATCCCAACATCAATGATCAGGATGACAGTGAAAAGAAACCGATTCTGTAGTCTCTCTTCCGTGATGATCATTGGCTGTAGCCTTCAGTTCAAAGTCAGTGTGATGGTGAACTTCATTGACAAAGTATCCGTGGATGTGAAGTTCGTGCTCATGCGAATGACCTTTTTCTTCCCAAACGACCTCATCGTGGTTTAGATCAATCAACTCTACCAGATGATTGTGCAATTCTGTATGGTGTTCGATGACTACCTCAATTGAAATAGTATCACCGTGATCAAAGACAGAATTATCTGCGGGAGAAATTATTTCGATCACAGGAGGTTCACCTGAATGATTATTATCATCATCAGAATCACAGGCTGTAAAAGAAAGAAGTACAATAAATACGCTTAAAAATATCCAATTAATTGATTTCATGTTTGAAAAATTTTGTTTAGAAAAAATAGGTTAATTTAGTAGAAAATTGGGCCTTGTTGGCAACCAGGCCGTCTGAAAGTTCCTGTCTTACAGGCGCCATAAATGAAATGCCACAATTTATATTCCCCAACCAAAACTCATAGCCAGCTTCCAAAAGCAGGAGATACCCACCCGTAATAGATAGCCGGTCACCAAATGAGGTGTTTTGCTGAGAATGTTCATAAGCGACTCCCAGATAGGGAGTATGGCTAAATTTATCGCCCTGGATGTTATAAAAATACCGGGCTGCAACATTGAACATGTTACCGAATTGGTAATCATGCTCATTTTCAGTGTTGATCCTGTAACTCATTTCAGCATTGAATCCTGAACTTCCAAGTCTAAGTGTAGATTGGGTAAAGAACAGAAAGTCGGTGGAGCCGGTACCAAGCTGCAAATTGGGATTCAGTGTTTCATCATTTTGCAGAGCATCGTTCTTGCCAGTGGGCAGTTTAATTCCCGCCCCTGCTATTACGATAATGGAATTGGCTGAAGCACCAATTAATTCATCCAAAGCAAAATAATTAACACTCAAAACGACATCACCAAGCCCACTCTGCCTGGTATTGTAACCGGTTTGCTTAAAAAATCCAAAGGGAACCTGAGCCTGCAATGAAAATCGATGACCAATTCTATAGTTGGCATTTACATTTACAAACCGAAATGTTTCCCTCGTCGTTTCATGAGCTGGTTCCCCAAAAAGATTTGGTGGATGAGTTGTTTCAAAAACAGACTGATAACAATTTATGCCTATTTGATTATCCGGAACCTCCTTAAGCAAGCCTCTGAACTGACCGGTTGCAGAGCAGCCACAAACATCGCAGGCATATAGGTTATTACCCCAGACTAATCCTAAAACTCCCAATCCCACCAACAATGCTATACTCCTTATATAGTACATATTGAATGGATTGTTGATACCTTGTCGGGATCATTCAGTTGGTATATGAACAAGCCCGATTTCAGTATCCGTTAACAAATACTCAACCTCACCATGCTTAATACATAGCGGACAAGAATAAGAGGCTTGCCTCCAAAGAACAAAAACCAAGGTGGATGGCAAGTCTGTGGATTAGATTAGGAAATCAACCAGGGAGGGAAATAAAATTTTTTACTGTCTTGAAAAGTGTATAGATTAGAATAAAAGAATTGGTGTTTGAATTCGGAATCAGGCTCAGAAAACGCTGTTACGAAATCGCAAACAAACCAATTGAAGTCAATTAATAGAATGCGTGAAGCGAGAGGGGTTGGATTCTCTGAAGATTCATCGTCAGATTGGAGAATTTTATCATTCAGAAAGCACCTGCCATCACAGGCCAATTCAGGCATGTCAGTGTTTTCACAGAACTCCTGACTGATAAAATCACGAAAGCCATAAAAGAAGGCAATACCAAGCTCCCGGTGAAAGGTACTAGCCAGCAATGCAACAATCAGACTGTAAACCAACAATCGCTTCATCGCCTCAAAGGTAAAGAAACAAACCATGTCAGCAAAGCACCAAAGTAAAATATATTAGCCTAAGTCGCTTGTTTTACAGTACCTTGACTGGTTAACCACTTAGAAAAGGAGGGGAAAATATAAGGTATATAAGTTGTTGGATAGGGGGCATAAAAAAACCCGGTTTGGGGTTACCAGACCGGGTCTTAGAATTTAAAAAATTGGCAGTGACCTACTCTCCCGGGATTAAATCCCAGTACCATCGGCGCTGAGGGGC
>SKLY01000301.1 GCA_007121335.1 Saprospiraceae bacterium
TATTTTGTCGGTGAAATAATTTTTGTGCAAATTTAATGGGGGGCCATTTCCTTGAGATTAAGTGCTTCTTATGAGTTTGTTTCCTTTTTGTTTGCAATCAGTAAACCCCATATCAATGAAACATAAAACAATACAACCACTTGTTTTTCAACACACTAAACAACCAGCTCTATTTCTTTATTCGTAAAAATTACAGAAAGCAACCCTATGAAAAAGATTAATTACCACAGAAATCAAGTTGCGTTAACAAGCTGATTCAGGGTGAATTTTAGGCTGGCACGTTCGGGACTGCTTAACTACGGGATGATTTGGCACTTGATGCAATTATTATTAGGTTATTATTGAATTAATAAATATAAAATAATATATTTTAGAAACATTAACCAACTATTACCTACTTTACATGCGGAGATAAAAGTTGGGAATACAGGGTTTATCACAGGCGATTGACCTTCCCTGGTGTTCGTTCTCAACAGCCTGGGAAAGAGCATCTACAGAAGCTGCCCGTTTGACAAAAGTGAGTGATCAATACCACTTCCTGGAGCCCCGGGGTCTATTTTGTAAAATGGTCTCAGGATGACCGCTATGTGAAGACAGAGAAATTGATAGTGGTGGATTGATCCGGGAGATTTCAGCAGGTTTAGTAAGGCTCTTACATTCCATGGGTATAATCTATCAAAACCGCCTCTTTGATCATCCTTAGCCCCGGTTTTGACGCACAACACTTTTTTCCAAAATTTATTCACCTCAAACCACTTTGTCAATCACTTTCAACCAAATATGACAGACAAACACTTTTGACCGGCATTGCTGTACATCAAAATAATTACAATAGCAGTAGTTGAGCTTTTTGACCATCTAAGTTATATGGGCGACCTCTAACAGCGGAATTCGGCGCCTAAAGCTGCGAAATTCTCCCGTAACCGGCCTGGAAGAAAACTCCTAAGAACAATAGAAGAAACCCGTTGGAAGAAGACCTGCTCTTTACGCCTTTGGGCTATTGATGAAGTTGGTGAGGGTGGAAGAATTAGCCCTTAATCTTCCCGTCAAAGACCAGGACTTCCACAATAAATCATTAAATTTGCCGGGTATGACCAAACAGTCCTGTTAAATCGTTCTTAGTAATAATGGTTCAATATGATGAAAGTGTAGAAAGTTGTTATTAGCCGCTTTAGTAACCGCACAGGAATGTGTTTACAGGAAGAAATCCGGTGAAAGAAGGATGGAGGAACATTGGGAAAAAATACTATTACACAGCATTCGGCGGCAACTACAAAATGATATAATCATGAAGGTAGAGGAAATAAAAGATAAAATAGAGCCTGTCCTAATTCGGCACAAGATTAAGCGGGCGGGAATATTTGGCTCGATTGTAAAAGGGGCTGCCTCAGCCGATAGCGATATTGATATCCTGGTTGAATTAGGCAACAAAATAAGTTTGCTGGAATTTGTCGGAATAAAATACGAGCTGGAAGATTTGCTGGGGAGAAAGGTTGATTTGGTCGAATACGACGCGATCAAACCCAGACTGAAGGATAAAATTATGTCGGAAGAAGTCAGGATTTATGGGTAAGAAAAAGAAACGGGACGAGATTGTATTCCTCGAGGACATTTTGGATTGTATCCAGAAGATAGATTCATATGTGAAAGGCGTGACAGAAAAGGAGTTTCTAAAAAACCAGGAAAAACAGGATGCTGTCATTCGTCGTATAGAAATAATAGGCGAGGCAGTAAAGAACATTTCTCAGGAAACAAGACAGAAATACCCTGAGATAAAATGGAGGGAAATGGCAGGCATGAGGGATGTTGTAATTCATCAATACTTTGGTGTGACTATTGGACTGGTTTGGCGAGTTGCTACATCAGAAATACCAGACTTGAAAATATATATTGAAAAAATCATTCATGACTTAAAAGATAAATAAAGGTTTCAACCCATAAGAATGCAGTCTGAAAGTCACAGCGGACAACCTACAACAGCCTCATCCCGCCAGGATAAAGTGGCACAATGGCCTCTGGAAAATTAATACCGGATTAAAGTAATAACATGACCAAAAACATACTTTTTCTGACATTTCTTTTCTTCACTTCTAGCAGTTCAGCTCAAACTGACTATAAAGAATATTACTTCCAAATCGGAGCAGAAAAGGAAGTCAAAGTCTATAAATACATTGACAAAAACGATTCAGATAAAACTGAATATTGGAGGGTAACTGCGGATCCTGAGGCTCAAACACTAAGAACAGAATCCTACAATTCAGACTTTAGGCTGTACAACATTTTTGAAGAAGTTTTTAAGCCTCATGGTGCAGAGCTAAGCCGTTATGTAGATTTTTTCAAAAATAATCGCGGAGAAAATGTTGAAGCCAAGGGGGCAATTTCAGACAACGATGTGTACAAATGGCAGGATGAAACTACCTACCAGTACTCGGTTGAGTACAAACATCCCATGTATGGTTATGAAAAATTCACCAAATCGAGAACTAAACAAAAGGTTCAATCAATAACCGTCAACGGAACTGATTACCCTGCATTAAAATTTCTTGATGAGTACGAGATTAGGTCCCTGGAGACCAATCAGTTTATTAATTTTTATCAATATGCGTATTACGCAAAAGGGGTCGGTATGGTAAAGTATGAAAGACACCTTCCCAATGGGACAACCGTTGAATTGGAACTTGCCGGAATTTTGACCGACAAAGCATTTGAGAAATTAATGGAAAAAGCCCTATCGAAGAAATGAAAATCACTCTCCTCCTCTTCCTCGCAATGCTGCTAACAGTCCATACAAATGGTCAGGAAGCCGATGGAAAGGTGAGGGTTTTCGTATCCTGGCCCGGTGGCTCCTACCCTCCCGGATACACCTGGGAAAAAGGTGATGCCAAACCCACCGGCATTGAACCAAAGCTGATTGAGAGAATTTTGGAAATAGCCGGATATGAATATGTATTCATAGATGACTACGAGCATTGGGGAGCCGGAGACGTGAGACTGGATGTCATCACAGACCGAAGAGCAGACATCAGCATCAGGTCCATTACCATCACGGAAGATCGAAAACAGCTCGTCAACTTTTCAGATCCCTACTACTTCGACGGGGTGGGTGCAGTCGTTCACGCAGACAGCAATATCGGATCAAAAGATGATTTCCCAAACAAAAAGATATTCGTTTATAAATTCACAACGGCTTACAACTGGGCAAGGGATAACCTGGAAGAGACTGAAATAGTGACCGACCGCGACTTTACGGGCAATCTAATTCCGGAACAACTCTTTCTAAAGGGAAAAATTGATGCCTACCTGGGCGATAAAACATACCTGCGCACCCTGCTCCACGAGTCGCCTAAACTAAAACTTCTCGACGAATCCTACACCCGCGAACCCTTTGGAATTGCAGTTGACAAACACCAACCCCAACTCTTAAAGGACATCAATCAGGCGCTGGAGAAACTCAGAAGCACGGGCGAGTTGGAAGAAATAACCGCCGGCTTCATGGAATGAGCAGAACGATTACCGACTCTTCCAAAAACTTGGCCCAAACGAAAAAAGGAATCCTCCCTCAACGCAATTAGTGAATTGAGGTCCAGCGCGAAAGGAAAATTATTCAGGCACCGGTCAGACAAGCCCTCCCTCAACGCAATTAGAGAATCGCGTTCCAGCGCGCAAGCAAAATTAACCAGACCGGGAAACCGCTCTCAAAACACGCAATTTACTAAATGCCTCACGCGACGCCAAACGCCCCAAACCTCCGCGCCACAAGCTTTCTTGTCCCCCCGCCCCCAATGCTCTGGTGAAGGCAGGCACAAGGGGAAGATAGTAGTTGAAGTGGGCGACAGTGAGTAACAAAGGCATTGAGATGCAATTGGTTTTCAGGAGGCTCATAGATTCCAATTGTCATTCGCTTTCAAAAAACAGGAACTTCGTAACACCGAATGTGGTTGTCTTAAGGTAGATTAGAAAAAAACATGTCAAAAACAGCTGCCATACTGGACAAGAAGAGGGTGCTGGATATCCTCAAGGTTCGCAAACAAGATCTGGCTAGATTTAAAGTCCATGCCATAGGGTTGTTCGGGTCCTATTCCCGGGGTCAACAAACCGATAGCAGTGATATTGATTTACTTGTAGAATTCGAAAAAGGCAAAAAGACCTTTGATAACTTTATTGGGCTGGTAGAATTCCTCGAAAAGGTCTTTGAAAAGAAGGTTGAACTGGTAACTAAAGAGGCAGTAAGCAAACACATATTGCCTTACATTGAAAAGGAAGTGGAGTATGTCAAAGTCAGCGATTGAGTTTATCCGTCACATATTTGAAGAAACCCGGTTTATTATTGATAATTCGCAGGAACTCTCCAGGGAAGAACTGGATGATAATGAGGTATTAAAACGGGCCATTGTACGAAGTCTGGAAATCATTGGAGAAGCCTCAAAAAAAGTCGATGAAGATATCAGGAGAAAATTATGGGACTGGCAGACATATTAAACTTAGGAAGAAGTGGCCCAATATTATTTCGCAGTAGAAGAATCAATAAAATCACTGAATGCCCATTGAAAAGCCCTATCTTTGATCAAATTATCAACCTATGAAAACCACGGAGCTTATAAAAGAAATACAGAAACTGCCGGTCAAAAAGCGGATTTATGTACTAGAGCGTTCAATGTATTTGATTCGCAAACAGCAGGATGAAGACCAAATGAATAAAGCAGCAGAGAAATTGCTTGATGACTACCTCACGGACAAAGAACTGACTGCTTTTACCAATCTAGATTTTGAGGACTTCTATGAAACAAGGTGAAATTTGGTTAATAAATCTTGACCCCACTTTGGGAGCTGAGATAAAAAAGACAAGGCCTGCAATTATAGTGAGTGATAATGCACTGGGTAAATTACCGCTGAGAATAATAGTGCCGATAACCCACTGGAAGGACAGATATGAAATCGCCCCCTGGATGACCAAACTGGAACCTGACGAAAATAACGGACTTACCAAGAACTCCGCAGCAGATAGTTTTCAAATCCGGTCTGTTTCACAAAAAAGATTTGTAAAACAAATAGGTTCCGTTAACGAGTCCACAATGAATGAAATAAGATTTGGCCTGGCCAAAGTTCTATCCATTGACAGTGAATAAATCCGCACCAACCTTATATTGCCCCAAATGTCTAACTGTAATGTTGCTTCTACCGATTTTCCACTGCCCTGAAATCACACTTACAATAGTTGTACCGGCACCAACCTCCGCCTGCCCCACCCCCCAAAGCTTTCTTGTCCCCCTTACCCCCCAATGCTTTGGGGGGGGGCAGGCTATGCTTTGGGGAGGGGGAGAAACCATTTCCAAAACTTTGAATCACCCTAAGGTTCCTCATCCGACAAGTATGGCCGGCAAATACTCTATTGGAAAAGTGACACAACATCACCGGAATGGCTGGTGACATTTGACCAGAATAAGCACTCCACAAATTCCTTCCCCTTTCCACTCCTCCTAAATAGAAGTCCATGAGTAACCCCTCAATTTTTACTATTTCTGCCAAAAAATACATAGCTTTGGCAATGGGATCTATATTTTGATTGAAAAGGGCCACAATCCTGATAGATCTTGCCGTTTTTTATGTACCTTTAGAAAAACTTTACAGCCATGACAACAAAGGAGATAAAAACTGAGATACAGCAACTTCTTGACACGGTTCCTGAAAGTGTATTGCACGACTTACTTGATTATTTAAAAGAAGCGCAAAAACAGACCAAAGATCAGGCAGAGCTTTCCAGCCAACTGCGGAAGATAATTCATGAAGACAGGGAGTTATTGGAGAAGCTTGCACGATGCAGCCCTAACTAACAGGAGTAAAGGCTATTAAGCCTGGAAAAAGGATCGGTTTAGCGAATTTGAACGCCTGTTTTTAAGTAGCTGAAAGTATTACGTTGTCATACCCAAACCTATTGGGTCGCTGATCTACCAAACAACTAGACAATGATAAAACTGACGGGTTTTTACACACTTTTGTTACTGGGATTTCTCTGGACAAATATTCAGTGTGAAAAATGCGACATAGCAAAAGTGGTTAGAGTCAATGAGAACCTTGACAATTTGACTACTGAAATAGTTGGAGAGCTTCTCTGCACCTTTGACACTACATGCACGGTAAATGTTGAGTTCTCACAATGGAGTAATGAAACCCTTTTCAATGTGCTTCAGAGTTCACCAGAGACCTTCTTTCAGAGTTTTAAGCATTACAATGTGGACAAAGAGCTACTATTAAGGGAAATTGCTGAACCAACCGCAAAAATCGACTTGAAGACCATTTATTGGAAAATAAAGCATACACAAGTTTCGGCGGATAAGGAGACATTTAAGACAGGAATACTAAACTCATTAGCTAAAGCGGCAGAAAAAGGCGGACAGAGAATTGAAAGATGAATTGCCGGGGTTATTGATGGATTGGGGGCTTTTTGCTCCGGTCAGCCAAGCCCTCCCTCAACGTAATTAGTATTGCGTTCCAGCGCGCAAGGAAAATTATCCAGACCCTAAAACACCCCCAAAACACGCAATTTACTAATTGCCTCACCCGACGCCAAAACCCACACCTCTGCGGCCTGAGCGAGAAACCAAAATCCTAAACACAGAACCTCCCAAAAATCCCTAATCCCTGCCAAAATGCTGGAATTCTCGCCAAAAACCCAATTCGTAATTCGTAATGACTTTGTTGCATGGCAGAAGGATAAAATATTTTCACATATAAAATAGTTTAATATATATACGCATCCCAAGACAGTAAAATTATCCATTGTTTCATCTAAA
>SKLY01000267.1 GCA_007121335.1 Saprospiraceae bacterium
CGCGGAATTTTGGTCTTGGAAAGCGATTCTGTGTGGGTCGGTACGCGTATCTCCTTGTTTCTTACTTTGTACACAAACTCATCGGCCTTGTAATTCGCTGTTTTTTCTTCCCAGCCATCGAGTATGCGCTGGCATTCGCCGTCCAGGTCCTTTCTCAGGTCCGACTCCAGCCCATCCAGACTCTTGATCATTTCTTCGTAGTGTGGCTCATTTCTGTCCCGGAGCTCTTTCTTCGTCTGTATCACAGCGTAAAGTCGCCCCGCGATGGCGGATTGTTTATCGACCCAGGCGTCGTACTTTCTGTTGTTTTCGGCTATTTCCGACAAATAGCGGACTCTTTTGGGAGGGATGATGTATATTTTTTCAGAAAAACCCTCCTGGAGGGTAAAGTCCAGGCTGAAATCGGCATTGGTTTTCGCTACCACCCCTTTCATCAGCTCCATAAAGAGCTTGTTGGTTCCGGGGTCGTTGAACTGAGAGGCAATGGTGCCGAAGACGGGCATTTCTTCAGGGGATTTGTCAAACAGCATGTGATTGCGCTGGTATTGTTTTTTTACATCCCTCAGTGCATCCTGGGCACCGCGTTTATCGAATTTGTTGATGGCGATGAGGTCGGCAAAGTCCAGCATGTCGATCTTTTCCAACTGGGTGGCCGCTCCGTATTCCGGTGTCATGACGTACATGGAAAGGTCGGAGTGGTCCACAATTTCGGTATCGGATTGCCCAATGCCCGAAGTTTCCAGTATAATCAGGTCAAACCCGGCCGTCTTGAGTATGTCCAGGGCCGTGCGGACGTGTTTGGACAGGGCGAGATTGGATTGCCTCGTGGCCAGTGACCGCATATAGACCCGGTCCGTGTGGTTTATGGAATTCATCCTGATGCGGTCTCCCAGCAGTGCACCGCCGGTTTTGCGCTTTGAGGGATCCACCGATATGATGCCGATGCTTTTGTCGGGGTATTCCAATAAAAACCTGCGCACCACTTCATCGACCAAACTCGATTTTCCGGAGCCCCCGGTTCCGGTGATTCCGATAACAGGTGTTTCTACTGTCGCCGCTTTTTTGGCAATCTGTTCAATTAGATCGCTGTGTTTTTCGGGAAAATTCTCAACAGCGGAGATCAACCGGGAGATGTTTTTGGAAGAGCGGTCTTTGAGCTCGGAAAGTTGACCATTCAGTCTTTCTCCCAGGGGAAAATCGCACTGTTTTACCACATCGCTGATCATGCCCTGAAGACCCATTTCTCTACCATCATCGGGGCTGTAAATCCGGGAGATGCCATAATTGTGGAGCTCCTCTATTTCCGAGGGGAGAATGGTTCCCCCTCCGCCTCCGAAAATTTTTATGTGCCCGCAATCTGCCTCCTGCAGCAGGTCGTACATGTACTTAAAGTACTCGGTATGTCCGCCCTGATAGGATGTGATGGCAATTCCGTTGGCGTCTTCCTGAATGGCGGTATCTACAATCTCCTTTACGGAGCGGTTGTGCCCGAGGTGAATCACCTCCGCACCCGAAGACTGCATAATCCTTCGCATTACATTGATGGCCGCATCGTGTCCGTCAAATAGAGAAGCGGCTGTCACCAATCTCACATGGTTTTTTGGCTTGTACAATCCGTTGTTTTTCCCTGTCATAGTATCGGTTTTTTCGATGCCCGAAGATACGAATTTTCCGGCAATCAGACGGAATTTCAACAGCGGCCTGCTGAAAGTGTTTGGATTGAGAGATTGATTGTGAGTTATGGACCATTTACATTCAATGGTTCAAGATTTTTTAGATAAATCATTGGTGAAATGCGTGTTTTTAACCGAGATTATTCTTCTATCCACGATTATACTCTGTGTTGATGTAATCCCCACCCCAAAAAAACATCCCAGGTTTCTCACCGTTAATTAATTTTGCGAATAATCTTTATGAATGCTAAAAGTAACTGAGATGACAGGAATGTTCAGAAAACTGGCCAGTATATGTGCGGTGCTTTGTTTTTGTCTTCCCGCCCTGACTACTGCTCAGGAGGGATACCGGATGGAGGTCGATCTCCGCGAATACGACAATGACACCCTCTTATTGGCTTATTACATGGGTGAGCGCCAGTTGATAAAAGACACTGCTTTCCGCTCGAATGAGGGTTTGTTTGTATTTGAGTGGGACGAACCCATTGACCCGGGTATGTATATGTTAGTGGAAATGGGTGAAATGAATTTTTTCCAACTGCTGGTGGATGAGGGAGAAAACGACCTTAGGATCTCTGCCGAGCACGGGAATATCACGGAGTCCATTGAGGTCTCAGGCTCTCCGCAAAACACTGCTTTTTTTAAGTATCTGGCCTATCTTGATGAACAGCGCAAAAAAGCGGATAGGCTGCGGGAGGAAAAAAATGAGCTGCCAGAAGAGGAGCGAGAGGCCCTACAGGAGCAATTGACCGAAATTGATGAGCGTGTGTTGGGCCACCAAAAGGAACTGGCGGAGGAATACAGTGATAAGTTCTTCGGCGTATTCCTCAAGGCCAATATGGATCCCGAAATGCCGGAATTTGAAGGCACGGATGAGGAAGTGAGACGCGAGCAGTTCCAATATTACCGCAAAAACTTTTTTGAAAATATTGACCTGACCGATGACCGGCTCTTGAGGTCGCCTGTGCTGGCTACAAAAGTCAATCAGTACCTGGACCAGGTCGTACCCAGACATCCCGATTCTATCAGCAAAGCGGTCACTTTAATCCTGGATGAAATGGAGGAAAACCGTGCCATCTTCAGGTATTTCTTGCCCAATCTTCTCAATAAATACGCGCGCAGTAACATCATCGGAATGGATGCCGTTTACGTGCACATTATTGATACGTACTACCGTCAGGACAGGGCACCGTGGACCAATGAAGAGCAATTGAACCAGATACTGGAGCGGGCCGACCGCATGAGACCGGTTTTGATTGGAAAAACGGCACCGGATATTACTGTGCAGGACCGGGAGGGAAGCCGGGTGCGACTGCACGATCTCGATTACGAAATTACGGTGCTGTATTTTTGGAGGCCCGATTGTGGCCACTGCCGGCGCTACACACCCAGGATTATCGAGTTTTTAAATGATTTTGAGGACAAAGGCGTGGGTGTGGTGACTATTTGCACGAAGTTTACCGATGAGGTAGAGACTTGCTGGGACTATGTGGATAAAACCGAAGGGGCTGAGGACCTGTTCAATCTGGTGGATCCATTTCACCGGTCGAGGTTCAGTGTCAAGTACGATGTGCGCAGTACGCCTATGATTTATATTTTGGATGCGGATAAGGAAATTCTGTCGAAAAGGCTTTCCGCTGATCAGTTGTTTGATGTGGTGCCCATGTTCCTGGATGACGATGAAGAGGCAATGGAAATGCTGGAGGATGAAACCCCCACGGGCACAGGTCTGTGATTTTTTTTTTGCGCAAAATGGACTACGAAGTGAGGTGTCTCTGGATTGTATGAGGTTTTTTAAATATGAGACTGCATGTTTTTGAATGGAAATCTCGAGATTGGTCCACCACGGAGGTGGCCATTGAGCATGCCGAAATGAACGGAGATCACGGAGATCAGAGATCGCGGAGGAAGGAAGTCACAGGGGAACGGAGATCACGGAGAATGGAGCTCACGGAGACACTTTCACTGAGGTTTATGGATCAACACTGTGGGCTTTTACTTTTTGGAAAATAACAATGGATGAAATCCAGTATCATTAAAAAGCTCGATTTATACATAGCGAGGCAGTTCATGGGCCCCTTTCTATCGGCTTTTTTCATTGCCCTGTTCGTATTGGTGATGCAATTCCTGTGGGTTTACATCGATGAGATCATGGGCAAAGGCGTGGGTGCGGTGATTATTGTGGAGATGATCGCTTACATGTCTGTTTCCCTCATTCCGATGGCGTTGCCAATAGCTATTTTGCTGGCCTCGGTGATGTTGTTCGGCAATCTTGCGGAAAAATACGAATTGGCGAGCATGAAGTCTTCGGGGATGTCATTGATGCGCATTATGATGCCTTTGATCATTTTCTCGATTCTGCTCTCCGGCTTTTCATTCTACTGTTCCAACAACCTGATTCCCGTCACCAACCTGAAATTTCAGTCGCGCCTGTACGATATCAGACAGCATCAACCGACCCTTGCTCTTGAACCGGAGACCTTCAACTACGATTTCAGTGGATACACGGTTCGGATAGGGGAGCGCTTGCCGGATGGGAGAAGTATTCGCGATGTGATGATCTACGACAATTCAGACGCCCGCTCGGGTTTAATGAAGTTAGTTCGCGCCGATTCCGGTGAGATGTTTGTATCGGGCGATCGGCAAAATCTGATCATGCGGCTTTTTGACGGTGTTCAGTACCAGGACATGCCGGAGGATGGAAATTCCTTCAAGCCGTTTTTGCAAACCCATTTCTCGGAGTATCAATTGGTTTTTGACATTTCGGATTTTGAATTGGAGCGCACCGATGAGGAACGTTTCAAATCCCACCGCCGCATGTTGACAGTGGGACAGCTCAATGCCTCTATTGACAGTCTTGCCTCCCAGATGGAAGGGTTGCGGGCGAACATGTTGAAACCCCTTCTCGCACCGGGAACCCGGGCACTTGAGGATGCTTTGAAAATTGAAGAAGCAGCAGATGATACCCTCGCAGCACAAGACCAAAGTCGCCGCACTGAAGCCGAGCAAGTGGCCCTCCAACGCGCGGCCAGTCACCGCGAAGCAGCGGAAGGGGGTGATACAACTCAATTTGTGGAAAGAGGTCCACCCGTGGAAAAACGAGCCATGCCGTCGCGGCAACGAGAGGTCGATTTAGATACAGTAGAATCTTTTATCGATCTTTTTGAGACAATTAACCATCGGGGACTTTACTCAAGGGCGACAGGATTTCTTCAGACACACGGACTTCAGGTGAATTCCAACACCCAGTCTATCAATTCCCTGGAAACCGAGTGGCGTAAACAGATTTATGAAAAACACAGAAAGTTTGCCTTTGCCGCTGTGTGTATTATTTTTCTCTTCATTGGGGCTCCGATGGGAAGCATCATAAAGAAAGGGGGCTTTGGCTATCCGCTTTTGGTGGCTATCCTGTTTTTTACCGCCTATGTGATCTTGTTTACCCTTTTTGATGAGATGAATGACGCCCGCTCTATCAATTCGGCACTATCGGGCTGGCTGGCGGAACTCATACTTTTCCCCATGGGTCTTTTCCTCACCATTCAGGCGATGAAGGACAGAAAGATATTTGATTTTAGTGACTTCGGCAATTCGCTGATCAGCCTGCTGCGTCCATTTTTTAAAAATCGGTAAAGTTGGTGTTTGCTGCTGCTATTGCCCGGATTCAAGCTGTCTGACCCGTTCCTCCAAATCTTCAATTCGCTCTTTTAACTCCTGGATGGTGGCGTCAGTCTGTGTTTCTGCTTCAGCTTCTTCTTCCGGAGCAGATGGTGGGGGTGCCGGTGGGTCACCTAGTTCCATCTCCTCCTCATAATCTTCCGGGTCCAAAGTGTCAGCCCGGTCGGTGGTTGCAGGAGGGACTTGTTCCACCTCGGCGGTCTCTTCGTCCCAACCCATGGTTGCTTTGAGTTCTTCCCAGGGCGAGGTGCCGGTGATAAGGGTGGCCGAAATGTAGATGACCGGCCCTGCAATCAACAAAAAGATCAAAAAGCGGGCGCAGCCGGTGAGTTTATATTTTCGTCTCATAATGACGGATTGTAGTGATGATTTATCTCGTAAAAAACGCTGTTCATATCCTCATTCGAATCCCGGTAACTTTCTATTTAAATTGTGTCCGGGGAATCCGACAAACATAGGTAATTTATCCGATTTGACCAATAATATCCCCGGTCTTGTGCTTTTTCAACATTGTTTTTAACAGCCTGTTGTCGGGGTGGCTCAGTTCGGGGTCCTTTTCCAGTATGGCTTTAGCCACTTTTCTCGAACTCTGTAAAATACCGGCATCGGTAGCGAGGCTGGCCACCTGCAGGTTGAGGTCTCCACTCTGTCTGAGTCCCTCAATTTCTCCCGGTCCTCTTATTTTCAGATCGGCCTCGGCGATTTCAAAACCGTCGTTGGTCCTGCACATGATCTCCATGCGCTTTTTGGCCACTTCGGTGAGTTTGTAACCCGTCATCAGGATACAGTGACTCTGCTCGGCTCCCCGTCCTACCCTGCCCCGCAATTGGTGGAGTTGGGAAAGTCCAAATCGCTCGGCATTTTCAATGACCATGACACTGGCGTTGGGCACATTCACACCCACTTCGATGACGGTAGTAGAAACCAGAATATTGGTCTTGCCCTCTGCAAAACGCTGCATTTCCCGGTCTTTGTCCTCAGGTTTCATTCTCCCGTGTACAATGCCAATTTGGTATTGGGGCCTGGGAAACTGGTCCAGCAACTGATCGTAGCCCTCCTGTAAATTGGCAAGATCCAGGGTTTCTGATTCCTCAATGAGGGGAAAAACCACATACACCTGACGTCCTTTGGCAATCTCAGATTTCAGGAACTGGTTCATTTTCCCCCTGTGTCTGTCTGAGGTTTTGGTCGTCTTTATGGGTTTGCGGCCGGGTGGCAGCTCATCGATGACCGAAATATCGAGGTCGCCGTACAGGGTCATGGCCAGTGTTCTGGGAATGGGGGTGGCCGTCATCACCATCACATGGGGCGGTCGCTCTTTGGATTTTTTCCACAGCCGGGCCCTCTGTTTCACCCCAAAACGGTGTTGTTCATCTGTGATGGCCAGTCCGAGGTTTTTAAAGACCACCCAGTCCTCTATTATCGCATGGGTGCCGATGAGGACATTGATTTCTCCCTTCTCCAGACCCTCGAGTATTTCAGTTCGCTTTTTGCCTTTTATATTACCCGTGAGAAAGGCTGTTTTTAATCCGATGCGGCTGAGTTGTTCCTCAATTTTTTGGTAGTGTTGGTTGGCCAGTATTTCGGTGGGTGCCATCATACAGGCCTGGTAGCCGTTGTCGATGGCCAGCAACATGGCCAGTACCGCAACCACTGTTTTGCCGCTTCCCACATCCCCCTGGACCAGGCGGTTCATCTGCACACCGGATTGGGTGTCCTTTCTAATTTGGCGGACCACTCTCTTTTGGGCATTGGTGAGTTCAAACGGCAACTCCTCTTTGAAGTACCGGTGAAAAAACGACCCTACTTCGGGGAAATCGTGCCCTTTAAACCGCTTTTTGCGCAGCTTCATTTTGTAGAGCATTTTGAGTTGAAGCGCAAACAACTCCTCGAAGGCCAGCCGGTTTTTTGCCTCGTGCAATTCCCTGTGGTCGGGCGGGAAGTGAATCCATTTGATGGCCTTGTAACGGCTGATTAGATTTAGTTTTTTTAGTAGGTAGGCGGGGAGGGTCTCCGGCAGGTCCCGCTCGCTCAATTGCTCTGTGATGTTTTCCGTGATCTTTCGTATGCCGCGCGTATCCATCGCTTTTTTGCTCAGTTTTTCAGTGCTGCTATACACGGGCTGCAGGCCTTTGTGTTCCCTCTGAGACTCCCCTTTTTTAATGATCTCCAGTTCGGGATGGGCCATGTTTTTTTGCCTGTTAAAAAATCCAAGCTTTCCAAAAACAATCACCTCCATGCCCGGTTGCAGCAATTTGTCCATCATTTGCACGCCCTGAAACCAAATCAACTTCAGGGTGCCGGTGCCATCGCTAAAGTCGGCAGTAAGTCGTTTTCGCCTTCCTGTACCCTGCACGTTTTTGCGCAGAAGTTTGCCCTTAAGTTGCACCAGCTCACCCTCCTGATAGACCTGCCCTACGGTTTTAAACTCCCTTCGATCGATGTAGCGGAAGGGAATGTCCATGAGCATATCCCATTGGGTGCGAATGCCTTTTTCCTTTTCGAGCAAATCGGCTTTGGCCGGGCCCACCCCTTTGACATAGGTGATTTCCTCGTCCAATTTGCCACCGCTGTAGTAAAGCATTTTCTCGTGTTTTCAGGAGCACGCTGTCCGGAATGCCTCTGCCGGCTGCGTACTTTTTAGTAAATCGGCTATCAAAAATCTTTAAAGTCCGGGTGTTTGCATTGCTTGCAAATCCGTGATGATTGATTACCTTTGTCCACTTCTGACGGGCTAAAGTAGGAATTTTGAACCAAATGGGGGTTCCACAGGTCCGGGATTCTTTTTAACCTTTAAAACTCACAGGCTTATGGCGAGTATCAGACAATTACAGGTGGCGGAAACGATCAAGCGACATTTCAGTGAGTTACTGGTGATGGAGGGACAGTACATATACGGCTCCGAACCGTTTGTGACGGTGACCAATGTGGTGGTGAGCCCGGATATCAGCGTGGCCAAAATTTACCTCTCCGTTTACAATGTGGCCACCAAAGAAAATGTGATCGGCCTGCTGGATGAAAGCAGCCACAGTTTGAAAATTTCTCTCGGAAAGCGTCTTAAAAAACACCTGAGACGAATCCCTCAACTCGAATTTCACCTGGACGAATTGCTGGATGAAATGGAGCGCGTGGACAACCTCTTTGACCGGCTCCACGCCAAAAATCAAATGGGCTCCGAAGAGGAGTGAACAGTTTTTTTCTGACGGGGAATATTGCATTCCAAAATCGCCCTTTTTTCACCCAATAAACTATATTTGCCGCCCTTAACGAAGCCGGGGTGCCAGCCAAAACGAATATTTTTTATGGAGAGATTGTTGATTTTTGGCGCCGGGAGGTCCTCCAGTGCGCTGGTCGATTACATGTTGAAAAAAGCGGAGGAAAAAGGTTGGCGGATTGTGTTGGCCGATAGGGATATGGAACAGGTTAAAGCCCTGCTGAAGGAGCATCCCAACGGCATTGGAGAGCAGGTGGATATCATGGATTCAGAGGCGAGACGGGCTCTTATCAGCGACGCCGAAGTGGTGGTCTCTCTGCTTCCCGCCTTTCTACACAAAACCGTGGCGGTGGACTGCCTGGAGCTAAACAAACACCTCGTTACGGCCTCTTACGTGTCGGGCGAGATGCATGAACTGGCAAAAAGAGCGCGAGAAAAGGGGCTTGTTTTTATGGGAGAAATGGGTTTGGATCCCGGGATTGACCACATGTCCGCTATGGAAAAAATCGATGAAATAAAGGCAGCGGGAGGAGATATTCACTCCTTCAGGTCCTATACCGGGGGATTGATAGCTCCCGAATCCGACGACAATCCGTGGCATTATAAATTTACCTGGAATCCTCGCAATGTGGTGCTGGCCGGGCAGGGCACTGCTCAGTACCTGAAAAACGGCCGCTACAAATACATCCCTTACCACCGGCTTTTTTCCCGGAAAAAAGAGGTCGAAATTCAGGGAATGGGGACCTATGAAATGTATCCCAACCGCGACTCCCTGCTTTATCGATACGCCTATAAAATAGAGGACATTCCCACCATTATCCGTGGCACCCTCCGGCACATGGGTTTTTGCGAAGCATGGGACGTCTTTGTAAAAATCGGCCTGACGGATGACACCTATCCCATCGTTAACAGCGAGCACATTACCTACAGAGACCTGGTGGAGTCTTATGTGACCGATGACTTGCCCTACCAAAGTCTGAGGGAAAAAGTGGCCCGGTTTGCAGGACTTGACCCCGATGGAGAGGCCATGGAAAAAGTGACCTGGACGGGTATTTTCAGTGATGAGAAAATCGGACTGCCCAATGCGACCCCGGCCATGATACTGGAGAATTTGCTGTTGAAAAAGTGGAAGCTGAAAAAAGAGGACAGGGATATGATCCTCATGCAGCACGAATTTGTCTATACGCTCGACAATCAGAAGAAAAAGGCGACTTCCACCATGGTGTTGAAGGGCGAAAACTCCAATAATACGGCCATGAGCAAACTCGTGGGTCTTCCGATGGCTATTTTTGTAAGTCTGATGATGGAGGGAAGTGATTTTCACAGTGACGAAACACGCCCCGTGGACAAGCGAATTTACAAACCCGTCCTCGAAGAACTCGAAAAGCACGGGGTTTCCTTTGTGGAAAAAGTGGAGCTGCTGGAGGAGTAATAGCTTCAGCAAAGAAGTTGGCAAATGGGTCCGGGCGAAAAAACCGCGAGAATACAGCCTGCTCAGCCCATTTTGATTAGCTTTGCTCTATGGACCCGATGTAGAAAAGATGCGCTTTCCGGTATTTATCTCGAATTTATTTTCACCTTCCGCCGATGTGGGCGCGCTTCAGGCGGCTTCCTTTATTCGGTTTGGCCTGGTATGGGTGATTTACATCGGCCTGGCCTGGTCGGGGATTCCGATGGAGTGGATAGCCGGCTACGAGTGGTTTCTATTCCTGGCCAATCTCTTCTCCTTCGCACTCATAAACGGTGGAAAAAAAGCGATTCTCAATCTCTCCGGTGGAGACAGTAGTAAGGGGGGACTGGCGCGAATATCTTTTGCGGTGTTTAATGTGGCGGGACTGCTGTTGGCTGGACTTTTCCTTCTTCTTCACCCTTTGTTTATTGGCTTGCCCGAAGACTTTGGGGAATTTGGTCACACCGCCCCGCTGACTGTTTACATCTTTCTGTTGGTGGCCTCTTCCACCCTGGATTTTCTATTGCTCATTTTGAAAAAATACCGGTGGATTGTCTGGCAGTCTATTGTTTTCAATGGCGCACTGGTGCTAGCGGTGGTGATTCCCCTCAATACAGGTGCCGGGTTGCAAACAGTCTTTTGGTTAATGTGCGCCGTACTGGGAGTTCAGTGGATGGCCACGGCATTTATCGCCTTTTCGGGTCCTCGAACCGCTCCCTCACTCAACTTGTGGGATTTTTTGGCACAGGGCATCCTCCCGCTTTCTGCCTTTGCCCTGCTCGGGGGGCTCAGTCAGTTTGTGGATGGCTACCTCGTAGCTTTCCTCAACGAATCCGCAGCGGATTTTGCCATCTACCGTTACGGGGCGCGGGAGTTGCCACTGTCGGCATTTTTGGCCGGAGGGGTGGCAGCTGCCATGATACCCGCTGTTCTCTCAGACAAAAACGAGGGACTGAACCGCCTGGTGGGGGAATTGAGGGTTTTGTACAGGCAGCTTTTCCCGCTGAATATTGGTCTGATGCTGCTGAGTCCCTTTATTTTTCCACTGGTGTTCACCAATGATTTTGCAGCCTCAGCCGGTTTCTTCAATATTTACCTGTTGGTATTGAGCAGCAGGTTGTTGCTCCCGCAGGTTTTTCTCATCGCTGCCAAAAAGAACAGCACCTTGCTGGCTGCCGGTGGTGTGGAGGTGGTTCTGAATGTGGTGCTGAGCGTGTTGCTGTATCAGCTTTGGGGGATTTACGGCATTGCCTGGGCCACTGTGGTTGCTTATCTGGTCAGTAAACTGATTATGGGCTGGTATGCCGTTTTTCGCCTGGATGTACCCCTCAGAGGTTTACTACTTCCCGGAAAATACGCAATGTACCTGTCAGCCCTTGTAATCGCCTACGTCATTTCAACCACATACACCGTTTGGATATGATGGAAGATCCCTTTCACCTTTTCATGGTATCAGGAAATAATCAAACCAAAACCAACCAATGAATACGCACTTTTCCAGGGAGATTCGAGAAAAATACACCGTTCTTTTGCAGCAGCAATACGGGAAAAGAGAGGCGGAAAACATCTGGCGTGCCATTGTGGAGGATACCGACTGGGAAAAAGCAGGGGACCGGAGCGGGAGAAAAAATAAATTGAAGGAGATGGTTGAAGCGATTGTTACGGGGCGCCCGGTTCAATACGTCACCGGTAAAGCCCATTTTTACGGCCGTGTTTTTGACCTGAGTCAGGAGGTCCTCATCCCCCGTCCTGAAACCGAAGAGGTCGTTTATGAGTGTCTGAAATCCCTGGACAAAAACAAACCTCAGAATGTGCTGGACATCGGTACTGGAAGTGGGTGCATTGCAATTACAGTTGCCCTGGAAAGACCGCATTGCAGGGTGGTCGCAGTCGATGTCTCAGAGGATGCCCTCCGAATTGCCAAAGACAATGCCCGGAAGTTGGGCGCAGAGGTGGAATTCATGAGGGTGGATTTTTTAAAAGAGCCTCTGAAATGTGGCAGTGATTTTGACCTGATTGTGAGCAATCCCCCCTATGTGTCAAGGGATGAAGTGGAAGCCATGACTGAATCGACCGTTAAACATGAGCCGGAGATAGCGCTTTACCCCGGGGGAGATGATTGCCTGGTTTTTTACAAAAAAATCGCTGAGAATGCTCACCGCATGTTAAAAGCCGGTGGAAGGGTGGTGGTGGAGTTGAACGAATTCCGGGCTGAAGAGGTGCGGGATATTTTTGAGAAAAAGGCCGCCCTGGTATCGTTAATTAAGGACATGCAGGGAAAGGAGAGGATACTTACAGCCCGTTTTTGATAGGATATCAATCACAAAGCAGGACCACCGGACCCGCCTTTACAATATTGCTCTTATTGCCAGCGGCGTCAAAGACATGGACATCGTAGTAGATGGTATCGGAACGTATGGGAATGGACTTGCTGCAGGGTGGCTGGCCTGATTCGTAGAGGCAGCAGATGTCTCCACGCAGAAAACCGGCCCGAAGTTCAAGCGTACCGCGAACCCCATTGCCGGAGCCCTCGCGGGGTATTTTGGGTGAGGCGAAAGAAAATGCCACGGCACTGTCTCTCAGGTCCGTGAAAAAGACATTGGGTTCTCCATTGGCTGGTCTCAAGTCCCCGTCCCCGTCTTCAAAATAGAGCGTAAATACGATGGTGTCAGCCTGATCGCTCTGCGCAATTTCATTGTTTCTAATGTCCCTGAATTCAATGTAGGGCTCATTGCCAAAATCGGGCACATCGGCACAACCGATCAGGAGCAATAACAAGGCAGCTGAAATTAAACGCATCATATGCACCACTAACGCTCCAATATCCATTTTGTGCATAACTACACCCTGTTTTTATGATTTCCGGCCATCAGCCAATAATCGCCTGGTCCACCACAGGGGAACAGAGATCACTGAGAAAGAGAAAACTGGAAAAACCAACAACCCCTAAATAATGATTTACTGCCGACAATATCGAGGTGGCGCCACTTGCAGACAACTCACCAACTCACAGACTCACCAATTCACAACTGAGAAAGCCAATAACCAATGAATTCTTTCCCTACATTTGTTACCCGTATAAGTTAAAGAACCGTGGAATGGATTCTACTGAAGATTTGCGTAGGAGGATATTAAATCTCGTCGAGCAGCCCGGCGATTTTGAGGAAATTGCTATGCGGGTTTTTGAATATCAATTTGCCAATAATGAATTGTATCGCAGGTATTGTGAAGCCCTGGGATTCAAGGGTAGAGGCTTGTCCGGTATTTATGAAATTCCCTGTCTGCCCATTGAATTTTTTAAGTCACATGAGGTGAAGACGGGGATCTGGAAAGAGGAAAAAACATTTCTCAGCAGCGGGACCGGTGGACAAATTCGCGCCAAACACCATCTAAGAGACAGGTCATGGTACAAAAAAATATCCACGGCATGTTTTGAGGCTGTTTACGGACCTATGGAGCAATACAATTGGATCGGCTTGCTTCCAAATTACCTGGAGCAGGGTCAGAGTTCGTTGGTGCACATGGTGAGTGAGTTTGCTGCAAGCAGTAATGAGGCGTGTTCAGGAATTTTTGGGCAGTTGGACGGTGATTTTTTTCGGACACTGGATCGCGCGAGGCAAAGCGACCGGAAAACCATATTGATCGGGGTGAGTTTTGCACTGTTGGATTTGGCAGAAACAACTGATTTGGTGCTTTCCGAAAAGATTATCCCGATGGAGACCGGTGGCATGAAAGGCAGGCGGGAGGAGATGATAAGAAGCGATCTCCACCGGGTGCTTAAGCAGGGGCTTGGAGTGGATGCTATTCACTCAGAATACGGGATGACAGAGCTGTTTTCTCAGGCTTATGCGAAAGACGCGGGAATTTTCGAGCCGGGCCCCACGATGAGTGTTTACACGCGGGAGGTGAACGACCCTTTTTGCAGAGAAAAAACGGGGGTAACAGGTGGGGTCAATGTGATAGACCTGGCCAATTTGGATACCTGCAGTTTTATTATGACCATGGATCTGGGCCGCATGGTGGATGAGAGGAAATTTGAAATAATGGGCAGGTTTGATGGCAGTGAAATGAGGGGGTGTAACCTGATGTACGGAGACCGGTGAAGCTCCAGTCCTCAAATAAATGGTGTGTTTGCAAAGTGATTGTCAAATATTTAGTAATTTTGAATATTTTCAGGCTCATGATTAAATGAGCAAAATAAAGGTCATGTTACAGTGAATAGAGTATTCATTAAGTTACTGTTGTTCCCGATTCTGCTGGGTTTTTGCACTCAATTGAATGCATCGCACATTGTGGGAGGAGAGATCACCTATCGCTGTCTCGGGGACAACAACTTCGAGATTTCCATGACCATTTATCGCGACTGTTTTTACGGAGTACCATTTTTTGACAATCCGGCTTCCATCGGATTTTTTGATGAGGACAACCAACTTGTAACCGATGTAGCTTCTAACGGGCAGTTGTTCGTCTTCGTGAGAAATAACGACACCCTGTCTCCTGTTTTGGAAAACCCCTGTCACGTGGTTCCACCGGATGTTTGCGTTCATACGACCACTTATCTGGATACGGTGCATCTTCCATTTCTGGAGGGTGGATATCAATTGGTTTATCAGCGCTGCTGTCGAAACGAGACCATAGTGAATATTGCAGATCCTTTTTTTACCGGTGCATCCTACACGGCTAATATTTCCGAAACAGCACTGCTTGAGTGCAATAACAGCGCAGAATTTAAAGAATGGCCACCGCTTTACATTTGTTTGAATGAACGAATTGAATTCGACCATTCTGCCATAGACCCGGATGGGGATTCACTGGTTTACAGACTGTGTGAACCATTGAGCGGGGTTGCTTTTAACAATCCACGGCCACAACCACCTAACAATCCACCCTATGATCCTGTAGTGTGGGTCGGAGATCCTTTTAGTCTAACCAATATGTTGGGCGGTGATGACTCCCTTCAAATCGACCCCCATACTGGTCTTTTGACGGGCACTCCAACCATAATTGGGCAATTTGTGGTTGGTATTTGTGTGGATGAATACCGCGACGGGGAGTTAATCAGTACCACTTTCAGGGACTTTCAGTACAATGTGGGCGTCTGCAGTGAGACCACCTCCTCTTTTTTCGCCGCGGAAAACTACTGCAACCAATTCGAATTGCAATTTGAAAACCTGAGCGACAATGCCATGGGGCATTTTTGGGTGGTTGGAGACCTGGAAGAACCCTACGATACCGCTACCGGTTTTGAGCCGGTCTTGTCATTCCCTGAAGAAGCCGGAGATTACGAAGTGACTCTGATCGCCTTTGGGAATACAGAAGCCTGTAACGATACTTTTACCCGTACTATCAGTATTTTGGATATAGATTTTGAAGTTGAGATCGGAGTCGAGCGAGGGGAGTGTACCGATTCAATTGAATTGGATTTCTCGGCCGATATTTTGGCAGACCTGCCAGGTCCAAACCAGTTTCGTTGGGTGGTCGAGTGGGGAAACTCATCAACGATTATTACCGATTCGATATGGAGCATGGAGTTTAGTGGGGTTCGGACCGTCAATGTGGACCTCAGAATCATCAATCAGGAATTTGGTTGCTGGAAAGTTATTTCGGAAGAAATCCCCACAGGCTTAATATTTGACGATGGAGCGAGCGACTACCTGTTTATTTGCAGTGGAACAGAAGTGGAATTGTACCCTGATTTCGATACCTTCAATACATACATCTGGAGCCCGGAAGTGGGCTTGTTAGACCCTCCGGATACCCCCAATCCACGTGCAATGCCTGAGGAAAATACAATTTACACCGCCGAGGTCATCAATGAGAGTTGCAGGGGAGAAGTAACAGTGGAAGTCGAAATCTTTGATCAGGACGCCTTCGAAGAACCAGATACCATTTGTGCGGTGGGTCAGGTGACTTTTACAAGCCCATGGGGTGAGGATGCCACCAGTTTGAACTGGCAATTTTTCAGAGGGGGTTCATTGTTTGGAACCCGAACCGGTGACGTGGTCACTTTCAACTTTTTTTCGCCGGGAGACTGGGAGGTTGTACTTATCGACAGGGATACCACCTATCCGGGCTGTCGTCCTGAATTGACCATTCCGCTTCACATCGTCGATCTGGATGTGGAAATTCAGGCTGAATGGGAAACCGGCCGATGCATCGATTCTCTGGATGCCTATTTTTCTGCTGAGATTATCGGAGATTTTGATCCCGGGCAATATTTATGGATTATTGAGGGAGATACCTTCGAAACCGCGGTGCCGGAATTCGAATACACCTTTATCGGAAATGCAGAGATACGGGCCAAGGTGTTAATTCCTAATGACCTGGGATGTGAATTGAGCGATGAAATAACAATTGAAACCGGGATTGAGCAAGAGGTGTTTTTGTTTGATTCCATCGAAATATGCCGCGGTGATACCATTGTTTTGGATGCAGGGCACGATGGAGATCATATTTGGATGCCCAATACTTATTTTACCACGGCTGACACCATTCCAAATCCCGAAGTAGTGCCGCAGAGCAGCATTGTTTATGCTGCTGAGGTGGAAGTGGATTCCATCTGTACGCTATTTTATGAGGTGGATATCCTTACACGGGGAATTAATCTTGGGCTTGAAGATTTGATAGTCTGCGACACCCTCGATGTGTTTTTTGAACTCCCTGACCTGGATATTGTGAGTTATTACTGGGAAGTAAAAGACGGAGATGACATTCTTGCATCTGACAGCAGTCATATAATTTCTTTTTCAGTGCCGGATTCGGGTATTTACGAATTAGAAGTGATTGCCACGGACACCTTATTTGGCTGCGTGGAAATTGCTTCCGCTGAAATAAGAGTTTTGGAAAGTGTGCTGGCAGAGATTGAAATTGAAACCGACCTGGTGGGTTGTCTGGACACTGTGGAGTTTGCGCTGAATGCCGGGCCCGGAGACCTTCCGGGAGTCGAATACACCTGGCAGATTAGTGGGGATATAGATTTGATATTGACCGGAGCTGAGCATTTGTTGACTTTTGAGGAGGGTGTGTTTTTGCAAATTGAGCTCACTGCGACAGACAGCCTGGGTTGTCGGATTGTGGAAACAACTGAGGTAGAGGTTGGTTTGATTACCGCTGATTTAATCACCGACACCCTGGAGATATGTCTGGGAGATACCGTGCGCCTCAATCCCGATTTTAATCCAGATTACAATTATACCTGGTCTCCGGCATTTGGTTTTATCGATGGCATCACCGATCCCAATCCTCGCGTCAGTCCCTCAGAGACGACTCTTTACACCACCCGGATCGTATCCGGCGACTGTTCGGTGGAGAAGCAAGTTTTGGTCGTGGTATTGCCGCTACCCGATATTACCGGTATATCAGCCAATCCCGATCGTATTGTCAGATTCCAGGAGAGCAGTGGGTTGCTGGTGGAATTCAATCCCCCTGATTCAGAGGTTTCCTGGCATCCACCCGATGGGCTGGACGACCCCGGGGTTGCCAATCCCGAGGCCATGCCCGATAGTACAACGACCTACACGGCTACAATCACTTCGCCCGATGGTTGTGTGAATTCCGCTTCCGTGGTACTCACGGTGGTGGACCTGCCCTGTGAAACGCCCTATGTATTCCTTCCCAACGCCTTTTCCCCCAATGGAGACGGTGAAAACGATGTGCTCTATTTGAGGGGAGTGGATATCGACAGGTTTGAATTGATCATCTACAACCGCTGGGGCCAGGAGGTATTCCGGACGACAGAATTGGACCGGGGCTGGGACGGCACTTTTAAAGGAGAGGATCAACCCACGGGCGCCTACGGATATTACCTGGATGTGGAGTGCATTGGTGGCGACCGGTTTAGCAGACAGGGCAATGTGAATTTGATACGGTAAAGAGGTATTTAATTACGAATTGGGTTTTTTAATTGACAATGGACAGTTGACAATTGACAATTTTTTTTGAGCGAGAATTCCGGGACCTGGCATGAAATAATGATTATTGGAAGATTCTATGGTGAGGATTTAGGTTTCGCGCAAAGCCGCGAAGGCGCAAAGGGCGGTGCAAAGTTGTGGGATTTGCGGCGGCAATTGGTAGGTTTGAGGTGCCTTTAGATTAATAGTAAATTACGGATTTAATGCCGTTGTGAAGTGACATACACTTTTATTTTTCTTCGGGATATCAATTAGTAATGATTCCATCACGACTAAACTGTAGGTATTCCGCTCCGTTATCGAATGCTCTCACAATGACGTTTAGGTATTCATCAAAATACGCCATTAGGTCTTTGTTTGAAAGGTTTCCGAATTGAAGTGATAAAATATTTGGTGGCGCTCCCTTAAGGTGGTAATAGTCAGAAAAATCAGCGTCTTTAGAAATGATCGTCCTTCTTTGTTCTATTGCAATGGCTACAATTTCAGCGTCCTGTAGTAAATGTCCATTGTCAAAATGGGTTGTATGGATGCAATCGTGCCCTTTTGATTCTAAAAAACTGGCTAGCCGCGGTGGTAATTGGGTGTCCACAATAAATCTCATGCAATGGTGAGAATTTGTTTAGTGTCTGCAATTTTGGCTGCATAGTTGAGGCATGCTTGAATATCTTCTTTTTCAAGAAAGGGATAATCATCCAGAATTTCCTGGAAACTCATTCCACCCGCTATTAATTCAAGCATTTGGGACACAGTAAAGCGCATGTTCCTGATGGAAGGCTTCCCATGCATAACTTTGGGGTCAATGGTAATTCGCTCTAAATGGTTCATTATTACTTGCTTTAATTGAGGATGACTAACTTGCTAAAGTATCGTCATATGCAACTAGAATGTTTGCAGCCCTAAAAAGGTTCCCTACACAAAAGTCTTTAGATATCTCTTTTTTTGCTCTGTTTTAAAATGGTGGTCTTTAATAGCCATAAGAGGACAAGAATCATTTGGGGCTCTGTCTAAATGGAACGAAGACACTGATAGAATTATAAAGCCATATTGGCATAATCCCGTAGAGGTGACATTATCAACCGGCTGATAAGCTGAAGTGATAGGAGAAATCCATTCTTCAAGCAATGAAGCACCAGGTTTCACACAAATGGTTTATTTCAAAACAGTTCCCACAAAAAATCCCCGGTCAAGTCAAAAAAAACACGATATGTAAAATATTCTTTACAATAGTAAAGTTTACTTTACAAATTTTGACTTATGAAAAATATTTATCTCTTACCGAATTCTTACCACTTGATTGGCTGGATTCTTGTTGTTATTTTCATTCCTCTGGGTATCAGTCATTTGTTTTGGAACTTTGAATTTTCCTTTCTGGAAGTCAAATTCCCATGGAGAGAGGGTGGATTTTTAAATCCGCCAAAAGTCGAAAATCTGAGCAATGAGTTGTTCGCGCTGGGCTCCCTGTTTGGGCTGGTTTTTATTTCACTGGCGAGGCTGACAGAAGAGGATGAATTCACCAAAACGGTCCGCCTTAAATCCTGGCATTTTTCCATGCTTCTTTACTCGGCCTGCCTCATTATTGCCATTGTTTTTTTCTATCAATTTGCGTTCGTATATGCTTTGGTCTTCTGTATTTACCTGCCCTTTGTATTCTTTTACGTGAGGTTTAAACTGTACATGAGTCGTTTGAACAAAGCCGCCTCGGCTGAGCAAATTAATGAATAAGATTAGGTGGAAACCTTAAGCAATGTTTCACCACTTATCGGATAACAACCTAATGAATGAAAAATAAAGTAAAAATAACCAGATTGACTCAAAACATAAGCCAAACAGAACTCGCTGAAAAGACCGGAGTTTCCCGGCAGACAATATATTCTGTAGAGCAGGGCCGCTACGTGCCTTCTACTGTTCTCGCCCTAAAGATTTGTTCTGTTTTGGATAAAAGGGTAGAGGATATTTTCGAACTCGAGCCCGGGGATTGGGAAACGGAGTGATTTTGTTGTTCCTGGGGATCAGGGCATAAAAAAAGGCCGAACCATCGCTGAATAGATGGTCCGGCCAGGGTTTTGTGTATGGGTTGCAACTCAATTGTGGTTTGCGTTCCGTGAAACCTATTTAATTACGAACAAAGACCTTGAAACCATTTGTCCATTTTCAATGAAAAGTGTGAAAGTGCCGGCTGGCAAGCCGTTTACATCGATGGCGGTCGTAGTGCCATGTGCGTCTTTTTGTCTCACCAATCTACCCATTGCGTCAAAGATCAGAATTTGGTACGACTCCCCACTGAATGCTTCGTCTAAATTCACCTGCAATGTCGTCGATGCCGGATTCGGATAAATCGATACTGGCAATTCTGCGAGATCCCTTGTGGAAGTGGGTGGCAACAAGACAGCATCAATAACGTGGACCACTCCATTGTCAGCGGTTAAATCTGCCGTAATTACCAACGCATCGTTAATCATCACATTCCCGTTCATAATACTTACCGTAACTTCTTCTCCCTGCAAGGTTGTAATGGTCATGCCGTCTTCCAGATCGGTCGAGAGCACGGTGGAACCTGCCACGTGGTAAAGCAATACCTCGGTTAGGGCACCTTCCGGGTCACTCAGTAAGTCTTCCAGGGCTCCGTCCGGCAGCGCATCAAAGGCGTCATCTGTGGGTGCAAATACTGTCAATTCGGCGTCCGGGTCACTCAATGCACCAACCAGGTCCGCTTCCATCACGGCAGTAGTCAGAATGGTATGATCATCTGAGCCATCAATAATGTCAAAAACGGTTGTCGTTTCATCTGTCTCAGGGACCAGCACGGCATCAATGACATGAACCACCCCGTTGTCTGCGGGAATGTCAGCCATGGTCACCTGCGCGTCATTGATAAATACCCCGTCGGCATTGATGGTGACTGTTACATCCTGCCCTTGTAGGGTGGTCACTTCCATACCATCTGCGAGATCGGTAGAGAATGCTTCAATACCAAGTACATGGTAGAGCAGTACTGCTTCCAAAA
>SKLY01000286.1 GCA_007121335.1 Saprospiraceae bacterium
ACAAATAATGCCTGCATAAGGAACCAATCAAAATCTCAGAAATAAACCCCGTACTTAAAACTATTGAAATCAAAAAGGCGTTTAGACAATCGAACAGGTTTGAAATAAGCGCTAAGCTTTGGAGAACATTATGGTGTTGCAGGAAAGATATCGGCAAAAAAATCCAGTAAATTATTTGGTTTAGTAAAGTTCTTTATATCTTTGCACCATCCTCTTATTATTGCACGCGTTTACATAATTATAAGATAGAAGTAACTTTAGCGGATCGCAGTGTCCTGCAATATAATTTCCCCGGGATATTTGCTTTGTATTGCTTCACAACTACCAATGAAACCTGAATTTTCCAGATTACTAATTAATTACCCAAAAATCACACGAATACCATGTATGACATATTGCAATTAAATGATATGCTTGTTCCTGAATTAAAGGAACTCGCAGAATCACTCGGAATCAAAGGGATATCACGACTCAATAAACAAGAGTTGATATACAAGATTCTGGACCAACAGGCTGTAATTGAGCGGTCTAACGTCACTGAAGAACCCACCGCGGCTAACCGCTCTGAGACCAAACCAGAATACAATCCTCCACAGAGGCGCCGTGAAAGAGCCAGCAAATCACAGTCTTCCAAAAAACAGGATGACAATAAAAAGGAGGCTCCGAAAGCGAAAGAAACACCCAAAGCTAAAAAGGGGTCAAAGGAAGACACCAAACAATCAGAGGCTTCAAACGAGAACACAACCTCCGATACAGGATCCCGTCGCGGTCGTAGAAGAAAGTCAGAGGATACCTCAAAAGCCACGGATAAACAATCCTCACCCAGGCGTCAAAGCGATCAATCTAAAGATTCTAAATCTTCTGATGATAGCAACAACAGGGGTCAAAAGAGAAGAAAGGACAGCGATTCCCAACAACAACAACAACAACAACAAGATCAACAAGATCAAAAGCAAAGAAAGTCCTCCTCATCCAGACAATCCGGACAGCAAAAGCAAGATTCAAGGTCCGAACAAAAGAGTTCCGGAAAGGGTGGCAAAAAGGGCAAGGAATCCTCCGGTTTCAATGTGGATCTGGATGGAATCGTAGAGGGCGAAGGCGTACTGGAAATGATGACGGATGGATATGGGTTTTTGAGATCGGCTGATTTCAATTATCTCTCCTCACCCGATGACATTTACGTATCCCCCTCTCAGATCAAACTCTTTGGCCTGAAAACAGGAGATACCATCAGCGGTCCCGTAAGGCCTCCGAAGGACGGAGAAAAGTACTTTGCACTCCTCAGGGTAAATCTGATCAATGGATTGAAGCCCAATGAAATACGTGACCGGGTACCATTTGATTATCTCACCCCGCTTTTTCCACAGGAAAAATTCACCCTGGCCAGCAGGCCGGATGGTAAGGACTACGGTGTACGCATGATCGACTTGTTTACACCAATTGGTAAAGGACAGCGTGGATTGATCGTTGCACAACCTAAAACAGGTAAGACCTTTTTGCTTAAGGACATGGCCAATGCCGTGGCGAAAAATCACCCCGAATGCTACATGATCGTACTTCTGATTGATGAGCGCCCCGAGGAGGTAACCGACATGGCAAGAAGTGTGGATGCAGAAGTGGTCGCTTCTACCTTTGATGAGCCCGCCGAAAATCATGTACGCGTAGCTAATATCGTCCTGGAAAAATCTAAAAGACTTGTGGAATCAGGGCACGATGTGGTAATTCTATTGGACTCTATCACCAGACTTGCAAGAGCATACAATACAGTTGCCCCTGCAAGTGGTAAAGTACTCTCAGGTGGTGTGGAAGCTAATGCACTCCACAAACCGAAAAAGTTCTTCGGGGCTGCGAGAAATATCGAAGGTGGTGGCTCACTTACTATTCTCGCCACGGCACTTATTGATACCGGGTCAAAAATGGACGGAGTCATCTTTGAAGAATTTAAAGGAACGGGCAACATGGAGCTCCAATTAGACCGCTCTTTGGCCAACAAGAGATTGTACCCGGCCATCGACCTGACCAAGTCCAGTACAAGACGAGAAGACCTGCTCCTGAATGCAGAAGCTATGCAGCGAATGTTTATTCTTAGAAATCACCTCGCAGACATGAAGCCGGATGAAGCCATTCAATTTATCAAGCGAAGAATTGAAGGTACGCGAAACAACGAAGAATTCCTCGCATCTATGAATAGCTAATGATTGCGACTGTAATCGGGGGAGTATTGGTGATTTAAAAATTCATTGATTTCCCCTGGTAAAAATTTTTCCGTCAAGCGAAAAGATCAGGAGAGAGGTGGCTGGTTTTAATCATCACTCACTCTTGTACAAAACAATTTCACAAAGCGGGGTTTGGAAATTAATTTTTTACTACCTTTGCGGCCCTGTTGCGAATAATGCAGCAGTCTTAATGCATTAACGAAAGATTCAAAATAGCAATAACCCATGAAACGGACATTCCAGCCATCAAGAAGAAAACGCTCGAACAAGCACGGATTCAGAGCTCGCATGGCCACGAAAAACGGCAGAAAAGTCCTCTCCAGAAGAAGAGCAAAAGGCAGGCACAAACTGTCGGTTGCTGATGAGAAAACCAGCAAGTAATTTTGTTAGGTCTGCAGAGAAACCCAAACCTGGTTTACGGATTTGCCATAACAACTTCAACTCAATTGAAGCCCTGTAACCTCTGTTTACACAAGACTTAGAATCGGGAATGAAATGGGAAAGGCTAAAAAGTTCGAAGGACATACTTAGACTGTTTTCCGCCGGCAGTTCCCATCTCTCCCACCCCATTCTTATGAAATGGGAACTCAACCCTAAATCAGAATCCCCTAACATCTTGTTCACCACCGCAGTTTCCGCTAAACGGATCAAGCGTGCAGTGGATCGAAATCTGATCAAAAGACGTATGCGCGAAGCAGTGAGGATCGACCTAAAAAACAGGCCCCAACTCACGGAAAAATTGCCCTCTGAGGAACTGATGGTGATCTATATCTTCTTGGGGAAAGAGCCAGCAGATTACAGAGAAATAGAGAAGTCGATAAAAAAACTGCACAACAAATTATTCCGGGAAATCAGTCGGGGAGGTTGAGCAGCCAATCAATTGCAAGAGCGTAGCCCTCCAGCCCGGCACCTTCAATCGAGTGCTTGCAGACTCCTTTTAGAAAATTAACTTTTCGGAAATCTTCTCTTTCGGAAACAGCGGAAATGTGAACCTCCACCACCGGGTTTTCAATCGAAGCTATTGCATCTCGAATTGCTATAGAAGTGTGAGTATAGCCACCGGCATTTAATACAATGCCCACATTGCTTTCAAATCCCAAATCGTGCAACCAATCAATAATCTGTCCCTCGTGATTGGTCTGTGCATGCGAGAGATGAATATTAGGAAAATCACCTTTAAGTTTAAGAAAATAATCCTCGAATGAAGTATGGCCATACACATCGGGTTCCCTGACACCCAGCAGGTTCAGGTTGGGACCATTGATTATATGTACACTGGAAATGCTCAAAATTTAATTGCCGAGATCCGAGAGAAACTTTATCCGCATCAATCGAATTTCCTCAATGGTGATGTCGTCATCCTTCAGTTCGTGGTAAGCAACTACAGGATCATCCGTTTCCGCTTCCATAAAGTAGTCATGAATATCCTCTTTGGAATAGTCGTCCACCGCATCTTCTATGTAGTAATCGATATTAACCTTTGTACCTGAAGCAACGATCATCTCGATCTCAGTGATGAGATCTTCCATGGTGAGATTGGTCGAAAAGGCTATATCTTCAAGCGGTATTTTCCGGTCGATTGACTTGATAATAGCAATCTTTTTCACCGATTTTTCAGCAACCTGCTTGATGAGAATATCGTCCGGTCTCTCGATTTCGTTTTCCTCCACATATTCATTGATGAGGTCTAAAAAGGGTCTCGCGTATTTCATGGCCTTACCCTGACTAACCCCGGACACCTTCGTCATGTCCTCCATTCTTAGGGGATATTGCAATGCCATATCCTCCAGAGATGGATCTTGAAAAATGACAAAAGGAGGCAGGTCGTTTTTGTCGGCCACCTTCTTTCGAAGCGATTTTAACATTTTAAGAAGGGTCTCATCCAATACCGCAGAGCCACCTGTAACATCTCCATTGCCTCGCTCTTCGGTGTCTTTGTCAAAGTCCCTGATTATGCTGATCTCAACATCATCGGGATCTTTCAGGAACTCCTCTCCCTTGTCAGAAACTTTTAACACTCCATACTCTTCAATATCCTTGATCAGGTAATCGAGAATGACACCCTGCCTAAGAATGGAGTTCCAAAAGTTTTCGCCCTGCTCCTCACCAACCCCATAGCCTTCGAGTTGGTCAAATTTGTAATCTCGATTGATCTGGGTATTTTTTCCAACAATAAAATCGACCACTTCCTTCTCACCGTAATTTTCACCCATGGTTTTTACGGCTTTAATTCCGATTCCCATTTCCTCTGTGGCCTCAATTTTTTCTTTGGGATGGCGACAGTTGTCACATTTGTCTTTGCACTGTTGTTCATCGTAGTCCTCTCCGAAGTAATGGAGCAGGAATTTTCTTCTGCAACCCGAAGTCTCGGCATAGCATATCATTTCTTCCAGCAAGTGGGCACCCATTTCTCTTTCAGCCACAGATTTATCCCTGAGAAATTTTTCCAACCTGCGGATATCTTTGTAGCTGTAGAATGCTATACACTCTCCTTCAAGACCATCCCTGCCGGCTCTACCGGTTTCCTGGTAGTAATTTTCGATACTTTTGGGGATGTCATAGTGAATCACAAATCGAACATCCGGTTTGTCAATTCCCATCCCAAAGGCAATAGTTGCACAAATAACATCCACTCGTTCCATAAGAAAATCATCCTGGACTTTAGTACGGCTTTTGGAGTCCATACCGGCATGGTAGGGAGCGGCTTTAATATCGTTAACCTTGAGGAAGTTCGCTACTTCCTCAGTACTTTTTCTGCTCTGAACATAAATAATACCAGACTTTCCGGCCTTGGTTTTTACGTACTGAACGATGCTCTTTTGCGCATCTGCCCTACTGGGCTTTGAGCGAACTTCGTAGTAGAGATTGTCCCGGTTAAAGGAGGAGACAAACTCATTGACGCTGTCCATGGTCAGGTTTTTAATAATGTCCTGCCTTACTTTAGGTGTGGCAGTGGCAGTAAGCGCTATGATGGGAATTCTATCACCAATACCATCAATTATCTCGCGGATTTTGCGGTATTCCGGCCTGAAATCATGCCCCCATTCCGAAATACAGTGCGCTTCGTCAACTGCTACGAAGGATACATTCACCTTTTTTAAAAATTCCACATTCTCCTCCTTAGTGAGAGTTTCAGGTGCGACAAAGAGCATTTTAGTTTTCCCATCCAATACATCCGTTCTCACTTGTCTGGCCTGGGTCTTATTCAGAGAGCTGTTCAAAAAGTGCGCTACGTCCTCCTCTTTGCTGTAACCGCGAATAGAGTCCACCTGGTTTTTCATAAGTGCAATCAGAGGCGAAATGATTAAGGCAGTCCCGGGCATCATGAGAGCGGGCAGTTGATAACATAGTGATTTACCACCTCCGGTCGGCATAATGACGAAGGTATCATTGTGCTCGAGTACACTTTTAATAATGGGTTCCTGAAGCCCTTTAAACTGGTCAAAGCCAAAGAACTCTTTGAGTGATTGTCTAATATCTGTTATACCTAACTCCATTTGATCTACTAGAAGTTTTGTTATCTGCCGGTTTGTGTTTCTTTCAAAATCATATCAACGGCGCTATAAAGATAATAATTTTTTCTAATGCAAGCCACTTTAATTATTTTTTTTCGAAAAAACCAATACGATCCGCAGAATATGTAATTGGAAAGCTATCCAGTCGGACCTGGGTTATCGATATTGGTTTTTCTACTTCGATTCCAAAATTAACAATCCTTTTGCTAACAACCAACCATCTTACCCACATTTAATGTGCAACACTCAAACCCCTGCATAACAGTGGGAAAAATCCACCAAAACAACACACAAAATGGTCTGACAATTGAAATTATGGATCAATACCTAGACATCGTCAAAATACATTAAAAAAACTATTTCATTGATAGATCGTCATTGATAAGCTGATGGTGTCTTGTTAAATAAAGTCTATTCGCACCAAATACAATCTTGCAATCGACAAGCTCCCGGAGAATTTTTGTATATATGCACTTTGAAAATCCTGCGGAAATGGAGGACAATAAGATAATTGAGGTCGCAAAACAGACAATTGCCATTGAGTCTGAGACCGTTTCAGCACTTGGAAGCGCTTTTGATCAAACTTTTGCAGAGCTGGTGAAAGAAATTTTCAACTCTCCCGGCAGACTGGTTGTATCAGGTATTGGAAAAAGTGCACTTGTGGCCCAGAAAATAGTAGCGACCCTCAACTCAACCGGCACGCCCGCGCTGTTTATGCATGCGGCAGATGCCATTCACGGGGACCTCGGTATGGTAGGAGCTCACGATATAGTCGTTTGTATTAGCAAAAGCGGCCAAACATCCGAGATCAAGGTATTGACACCTATAGTGAAATCACGCGGGAACACGCTTGTGGGTATGACTTCAAACAAAAAGAGTTACCTGGCAAAGCGAAGTGATTACCTGCTCTTCACCCCGGTAAAAAAGGAAGCGGACCCCAACAATCTGGCTCCTACCAGCAGCACCACCGCTCAAATGGCCATGGGAGACGCACTGGCCATGGCACTGCTTGCATTGCGAGGATTCAGCCCCAGTGATTTCGCCAGATATCACCCG
>SKLY01000220.1 GCA_007121335.1 Saprospiraceae bacterium
AACAGGTGTGCAGGGGGATGGGAATCGAAGAAAATCTGGAGCGCGCAATCCAACACCTGAGACTGCAGACTGGCGCCGTTAAAACAGACTTGCTCTTTTGCAATGGAGCGCCCATATTCAATAAAGTAATCGTTGGGCAGGCTTTTAAAATAATCAAAGAGCGACTGCCCGAGGATTTGGGGTTTTGGAAAAAACACTTTGGGTTCATAGGTCGCTTCTTGAATATGCAGCCATTCAGGGTAAATGTCCTGCTCAAGGACGACCGAACCATCAAAACTGCGGTTGCGGGAATTGTCATACCGGAACACCGCAAGAGTTCACTCATTTCCAATATGGTATTGGAAAACACGGAAATTAACGACGGTAAGTTACACAGCTTTCTAATCAGCCCCAGGTCCATAGCAGAGCTCGTAGAATTCGGCCTCAGTTCGATCTGGAAAAAAGTCAAATTGCCTCCCTTTGCATCCCACATTAAAACCGGTAAAATAGAATTCGTCTTCCCCGATGGCCCCCAGAAGGTGTATGTGGACGAAGAACCGATTTCAGCAGAAAAGTTGAGCCTGAATGTAGGAGAGGACCAATTGCTCATTTTCCCCGGAAAATTTTTAGACTTACCTGAATCCAACAGGGATACATCGGATGTGATGAAAACGCGATCGCTCCCGCCTGCTGATGTGGCGGTCAGTTTGTCCCAGCGGAAAATTCCATTCCTAAAGCAGGCTTCCTATGAAGAGTTCAAGGAACTGTTTCAGGTGTTGAGGGAGAATGCCAAGCCCAAAAACAGCTACCTGGTCCTGATGGTGCTATCCACTATTATCGCCACTTTCGGACTTTTTGCCAATTCGACTCCGGTGGTGATTGGCGCAATGATTCTCGCCCCTCTCATGTCTCCGATCATTTCCCTTAGTATGGGGACACTCAGACAGGACAGAAACCTGATATACAATAGCCTGATCACCATTGGAGCCGGTCTGGGACTTTCGGTTATTTTTGGCATATTGCTGACCTGGGTCACCCCCATACAAAACCCCGGATCGGAAATTCTTACCCGTACGCGGCCTAATCTACTCGATCTGGGCATTGCGGTGTTTTCAGGGGTTGCCGGTGCATACGCGCATGCGAGGGAGGAGGTAGCTAAAACCCTGGCCGGGGTTGCTATTGCGGTAGCCTTGATACCTCCGCTCGGTGTGGCCGCCATTGGAATAGGCTGGGGAGATTGGTCGATTTTTGCAGGTGCCTCCCTGCTGTTGCTGACGAATTTGGCCGGGATGGTTTTGGCTGCAGCCGCGACATTTTTGGTGCTGGGCTTCAGTCCAATAAAACTCGCAACCAGGGGAATATTGATTTCCGGACTTCTGGTCGTCGGCCTGTCCATTCCGCTGGCATTGAGTTTCAATCAAATGATGCTCGAGCACAACATCATCAAAAACCTGGAGGGATTCGAAACCGACTACGCGATTATTCGCGATGTCAATGTCCAAAAGCTCGACCCCCTGGAGGTTTCCTTTAGACTGGTGGCAGATCGTCAAATCTCTCAAGAGGATGTGGCCGCGCTGCGAGAAACGATAGCCGGAGAAATTGGCAGGGAGGTGAAAATTGAGGTTACGGTGGCGTTGGGAAGGGAGGAGTAGATTTTTGAGTATCTAGTGGATGTATCAAGCCAAACCCTCCTTTCGGAATAGCTCCAGGAGTTCTTCCTCGCTTAATCCGGTGACTTTAGAAATTATCTCTATATCAACTCCCTCTCTGTAAGAGCCAATTGCTGTTTTTCTAATGCCTTCATCAAACCCCATTCTCTTATGAGAATCCATCGCATTTTTAAGGTCGCGGTGCTTTTTCAGGCTTTCTTCGTAGGCCTTTCGATCTGTCTTTTCCAACTTTAGAATTTCTGCTATTCCCATGACTATGTGGTAAGATGTTAGGTTGAGGATTTCCTGAGTGTATCAGGCCAAACCCTCCTTTCGAAATAGCTCCAGGAGTTCTTCCTCACTAATGTTGGTGACTTTAGATATGAATTTTATATCCATTTTTTCCTTAAAAAGGCGGATTGCTGTTTCCTTTTTACCTTCTTCTCTACCTTTTGCAATGCCTTCATCAAACCCCATTCTCTTATGAGAATCCATTACGTTTTTCAGATCTCGGTGTTTTTTCAGGCTCTCCTCGTAGGCCTTGCGATCTGTCTTTTCCAACTTTAGAATTTCTGCTATTCCCATGACTTTCTTGAATATTTTTGATTGAAGCTTTTCCGGTAGTCTTTCAAGGTACTCTAATCTCGTTAATAAATACATCCATTTGTCAACATTGGTTTCCAACTCATCGAGATTTTTGTTGAACTTGGGTATCTCCACGTAAACGAAATTAAGCTTGTCGTTGAAAACCTTGCCGGAATTGGTCTCTATGAGCTTCACTTTATGGAGGTAATCCTCTTTACTGATGTTCTCATCACTCAGGCGAAAGTCCAGAAGAGAGATGCAATAAACGGGATACAGGTTGAAGTCCCACTCTCCTTTGACGGCCTGCTCCTGAACGGCAAAAGTGCTGTAGTAAAGTGATCTCTCTTTGAAGAACGTCTGATAAAACTTCTGCATTTCGATAATAAACCGCTTGCCACTTGCTGTCTTGCAAAAGATGTCAAAGACCACATTTCGATCGTACTCAGCGGGGCCGAGGTGCTCATTTTTCGAATATTCCAGGTCAACGATTTGTCCTACGTCATTCTCCAAAATATCATTCAGGAACTGAAGGAGAATATCCTTGTTGGCCTCCTCTCCAAATAGCTTTTTAAAGCCGAAATCGGTGAAAGGGTTGATGTTGATGGGTCGTTGGTCGGTAGGGTCCTTTTCCTGTTTCATACTCTAAAGATAATGTAAAAATTCCATTCCTCAAAATCTCCAGGTAAAAATTGAAAGAGGAGTAGCAAAGCACCCTCAATCCGTAATCTTCAGATCGAGTTCCTTCATGAGTTTAGCGAGGGTGGGATTTTCTTTTTTCATGAAGTCAAATTTTTCCTTTGTGGTGGTAAAGCGGGGTTTGGCCTTTTTGGATTTGGCTTTGAGCTTGTCGTCCACATAGACTTTGACAGCGATATCATCCCGGTCGAAGGCAGAGCGGAGTTTTTCAAGCAATTCTTCCTGCATCCTCACCGTCTGCTTTGCTACCTCACCAGACGTGCCGATTCGCACCTTGTTGTCCTCTACTGAAAGGATTGTGCTTTTTAGAGCTACCAAAACCGATTTGGATTTAATTTTTTCGAGCTCCTGATTCCAGAGTTGCTTTACGTTCTCGATGGTAAATTCCAGCGATTCGCTGCGGGCATCCTCTTTCTTCTTCTTAATGCGGTCTTTTAGCGAGCCGAGACTTTGTAATTTGGGGAGTTTCTTTCCGGCCACAGGGCCCTTTTTGGCCGATTCAGAAACCCTGAGTTTGTCGTCTGCTTTCGCGGGGCCGGGGTCCTGTGCCTCGACAGCTTGAGGTTGTTCCTCTTTGGATTCGCTCTTCTTCTCCTCTGCCGGCTCGGCAGGTTCAGCTTCGGCAGCTTGCGTGGTTTCAGCCGGTTTTTCCGGAGCTTTGACTTTCTTTTCTATCGGGCTGCTTTCAGGACTTTTTTTTTCAGGGGCAGGTCCGGGGAGTTGATCTCCGGGCAGGGCGGACACGGCATTGTTGAGGAAGTGATCAATCACTGCCAGTTTGCACAGGCACAGCTCTGTAAAAAGCTTTTTGTTGGTGGCCTCCTTGTACTTAAACAAGGAATCTGAAATCACATTCATACTGGACAGCAAAAATGAACGGCTGCACCGGCCCGCCTGATCGATGTAGCGGTCAGAAAACCGCTCGCCGGATTGCATTAAATTGCGGGTTTTGGGGTCGTATGCGACAAACAACTCCCTGTAGTGCTCCTGCAATCCATCCAAAAGTATATCGCCCTCGAAGCCATTGTCGAGGATGCGGTTAAAAGATTGTATCGGTCCGGCCGTATCTCCGGCCAAAAACCAGTCCACAAATTCGAAGAAATGCTCGCGGTCCAGAATATTCAGGCTCTGGATTACATTTTGGTAGGTGAGTTTCCCCTCGGTGACTGCATTGAGTTTGTCAAAAAGCGAGAGCGCATCCCTGAGGGCACCATCGGCTTTTTGCGCAATCAGTGAAAGGGCCTCCTCTTCGTATTCTATTCCATCGTTGCTGCAGATATCCTTCATCTGACCCACCATATCCGGTATGGGGATTCTCTTAAAATCGTAAATCTGGCAGCGGGACAAAATGGTGGGCAGGATTTTGTGCTTTTCGGTGGTCGCCAGTATAAAAACAGCGTAAGGAGGCGGCTCCTCCAGGGTTTTGAGGAAGGCATTGAAGGCCGAGGAGGTGAGCATATGGACCTCATCGATGATAAATACCTTGTGACTACCCCGCTGTGGTTGATAACCCACCTGTTCAACCAGGTGACGGATGTCTTCCACCTTGTTGTTGGACGCCGCATCCAACTCTATGATGTTCATCGATGCACCGCTGTTAAAGGATTCACAGGAAACGCACTTATTGCATGGTTCGCGGTCGGGGCCAGGGTTTTCGCAATTCAGGGCCTTGGCGAGTATGCGCGCAATGGTGGTTTTTCCCACTCCCCTGGGTCCACAAAACAAAAGGGCATGGGCCACCTTCCCCGCTTGAAGACTGCGGGTCAGGGTACTGGTCACATGGTCCTGTCCGACTACCTCTTCAAACCGCTGAGGTCTGTATTTTAGAGCTGATACTTGAAATGACATGGTACAAAATTACCACATTGTGATCAGACGGAAGGCAATTTGACCGGAAAATTCGCCGGACTTTTCAACCATTGGCACTGCGACTGGTTTTTTTTCCGATATTGCGCCGTCAAATAACAAACCAGCATCCATGCGTATAGCCATTGCCCAATTGAACTTTCACATTGGCAACTTTGAATCGAACACTGAAAAAATCCTGAGCGCCGTCCAAAAAGCCCGCGAACAGGGAGCGGACCTCGTCTGTTTCAGCGAACTGGCCAGCGTTGGATACCCGGCCCTGGACCTTTTAGAATCCCCGGATTTCATTAAAAAGTCCAATGAGTTGCTGGACCGGGTGCGGGAGGCCTCCTCCGGCATTGGCATTGTAATAGGTGCTCCCAGAGTCAATCCTGAACTTCCGGGCAAAAACCTGTACAACAGCGCCTTTTTCTTTGCAGATGGTCAACAACTGGGTTTTGCCGATAAGGCACTCCTGCCCACCTACGATGTATTTGACGAATATCGCTACTTTGAACCCGGCAAGTCATTCAACACCATATCATTTATGGGGAAAGAGATCGCGCTCACAGTATGCGAGGATATTTGGGATTTGATCCACGAAGATCCCATCTACACCTTCCACCCCATGGATGTTTTGATGAAAAGCAAGCCGGATCTGGCGATCAATATTTCGGCCTCTCCCTTCAGCGAAAAGCAACACGACAACCGGAAAAAAGTCCTTAAGAAAAATGCGGACCGCTTCGGCATTCCCTTTTTCTATATAAATCACGTGGGTGCCCAAACAGACCTGATTTTTGACGGCGGGTCGCTGGTGACAGGGCCATCCGGGGAAGTGGCGGATGAAATGCCCTTTTTTCAGGAGTGTGTAAGGACCTACGATTTAGAGGAAATCGTGGACAATGACGGCATCTCCAAATTGCAATCGACAGACCGAATCACCCTGATGCACGACGCCCTGGTCTTCGGCTTGAAGGAATTCTTTGAAAAACTAGGTTTCAAAAAAGCCATTTTGGGACTGTCCGGTGGAATAGATTCTGCTCTGACAGCGGCCATTGCCTGCCGGGCACTGGGACCGGAAAATGTACACGGGCTGATCATGCCCTCCGGTTTTTCATCGGACCACTCGGTTACAGATGCGCTCGATTTGGCCAAAAGGCTCAAGATGAGCAGCGATACCATTCCCATTGGCACAATGTACGACGATTTCTCCACTGAACTGGAGACCTTTTTTGGAAAAACGCCCTTTGATGTGACCGAGGAAAACATCCAGGCCAGGATTCGCGGTATTTTGCTTATGGCGTACAGCAACAAGCTGGGCCATGTCCTGCTCAACACCTCCAATAAGAGCGAAATAGCGGTTGGTTACGGCACTCTCTATGGCGACCTCTGCGGAAGCCTGTCCGTTTTGGGCGATGTTTATAAAGGGGATGTGTATAAATTGTCAAACTACATCAATCGCGAGGAGGAACTCATTCCCCGCAGCTCCATCCTGAAACCGCCCTCAGCAGAGTTGAAACCCGACCAAAAGGACAGTGATTTCCTTCCGGATTACGCCATTTTGGATCCCATTCTAAAAATGATGATCGAGGAGCGTTACTCCCTGGAAAAAATCATCTCAAAGGGCTATGACCGGGCCGTGGTAGAAAAGGTTTACGGCATGGTCCACCGCAGTGAATTCAAGCGATTTCAGGGAGCACCGGTATTGCGGCTTAGTAAAAAAGCTTTTGGATACGGTAGGCGGATGCCTTTGGTCGCCAGGTTTTGAGTGAGGTGGGGTAGGTTGTGATGTGGTGTGATTTGGGCGGGCTGGCTCAGTTGTGAATTGGTGAGTCTGCTTTTTCAGTTATGAATTGGTGAGTCTGTGATTTGGTGAGTTGGTTGCGAGGTCGTGATCTCGATGTGGTTGGCAGGATATCTTTTTCGCAGGGGTTGTTGATTTTCGAGGATATTTTCGGCTCTTCTACGTCACGCCATAAATTACTCTGCGCATTCTCCGTGATCTCTGCGGCTCTGCGGTGAAC
>SKLY01000151.1 GCA_007121335.1 Saprospiraceae bacterium
GGTATTACTTCGACACCATGATTATGCATTACTTGTTGGAACCCGGGATGAGGCACAGCATGGATTTCCTCGCAGAAACCTATTTGAAATACAAACCCATTTCCATAGAATCACTCATTGGAAAAAAGGGCAAGTCTCAGCGGAGTATGCGCACGGTGGAAGAGGAAAAGGTGGTGGTTTACGCCTGCGAGGATGCGGACATTACCCTGCAATTGAAGGAATATCTCGAAAAGGAACTCGAGAGTGAAAACCTCAAAGAACTCTACGACCACATTGAGGAACCTCTTATAGATGCCATCATTGAGATGGAATCAGCGGGTGTAAAAGTGGATCGCGAATACCTGAAAAAATACTCGGAAGAACTCCAGGAAAAAAGTGATGCCCTGGTTAAAGAGGTGCATGAAATGGCTGGCGTTGAATTCAATATTGCCTCACCCAGACAGGTCGGGGAAGTCCTTTTTGACAAGTTGGATATCCCCTACAAATGGCGAAAGACCAAATCAGGCCAGTATTCCACCAATGAGGAAAAGCTGAGCGAATTGAGTAAAGATCATGAAATCGCCGGGAAAATCCTCGACTACCGCGGTCTGACCAAGTTGAAATCGACCTATGTCGATGCTTTACCGGCGCTGATCAACGAAAAAACCGGTCGCATTCACTCCTCTTTCAATCAGGCACTGACCTCCACCGGAAGACTGAGTTCCAATAACCCCAATCTGCAAAATATCCCCATACGAACGGCGGAGGGAAGAAGGGTGCGAGAGGCCTTTGTACCTGGTAGTGACAAACACATACTGCTGGCGGCGGATTACTCGCAGATAGAATTGCGGTTGATCGCTGAAATAAGCAAGGATGAGGCCATGTTGGAAGCCTTTTTGAACGATCAGGATATTCACAGAGCAACAGCAGCCCGGGTTTACAATACCCCTTATGAAGAGGTGACAGACGACCAGCGGCGCAATGCCAAAACGGTAAACTTTTCGATAATTTACGGGGCGGGTTCAACCAATCTTTCGCGTCAACTCGAAATAAGCCGCAAGGAAGCCACAGACCTTATCAATGCGTATTTCAAGCAGTACAGTGGGTTGAAAAAGTACATGGACGAAATAGTAGAATTTGCCAGAGAAAACGGTTATGTCTCAACACTGATGAAGAGGAGGCGGTTTCTAAGGGATATCAATTCTCGAAATGGAATGATGCGAAGCCAGGCAGAGAGAATGGCAATCAATACTCCCATCCAGGGTACGGCCGCAGACATGATAAAAAAGGCGATGATAGACTTGCATCAGCACATTCAAAAGGAGGGTCTGGAATCGAGAATCATTATGCAGGTACACGATGAACTCGTCATCGATGCCTTGAAATCAGAGACTGAGGCCCTTATCCCGGTCATTCGAGAAAAGATGAAGAATGCCCAACCCGGCCTTAAGGTTCCCATTAAAGTGGAAATAGGCAAGGGCCAAAATTGGTTGGAGGCCCATTGATTTACTCTGGGCACAGGGGTGAAATTACACCTGGTACTTTTACGAAATCGCCATCAACCGATTGAAAAAAACTCACACCATCCGGTTAATTTTCCCTGCTTACTGAGCCAGTCTTTCAGAGACGGCCTTAGTAAGTGCAGCTTCTCGCTCATTGGCTTTTTCTTTAAGCGCGTCGGCTTTTTTCATCAGGTCGCTGACATAGGCTTCATCGTCCAGGTCCTTGCAGTTTACAACCACATTCATGTAAGCCGAAATTGATGCCGCTCTGGCACAAAGCGCCCCCACACCAGCATCCGTAACGGACGTCGGATTTCCATCCTTGATCATAGCTTCAGCCACGCCAAAAACCTCGTCGGCCAGTTGCATGGTTCTGAAAGGCACCTCGATGGCATTTTTGGTTGCGGCATCGATCGCTTTTGCTCGTTCAGCTTTTTCCTCTGCGGTGCTTTTTGGCAATCTGATTGCGCTGATTATGGCGTTGAAGGCATTGGTATCTTCATCCACCAGGCTGAGCAATTCCTCTTTGAGTTTTTCACCTTTTACAGCCCAGTCAGAGAAGAAATCCCAGCGATCGTCCCATCCCCTTTTATGGCTGGATAGATTGGCCACCATGGTTGCCAATGATGCACCGAGAGATCCCACATAAGCGGCGATGGAACCCCCACCCGGTGCCACACTTTCCGAGGCCGTTTCATTGGCAAACTCTCTAAGGTTTTTGGAAGCCAGAGGACCGGGTTCAAGGCTTTCAATTTGGTATTCGATAATCTTCTTCTCCAGATCAAAGGGATAGAACTCATCCAGGCCCATTGATTTGACAGCGATGTGAATGATCTCCTCCTCGGGAATACCGTGGGATCTTTTTTGTTGAGTGAGGTAGTATTTACCCGCATCGATCATCACCTGTTTGGGTACGAGTCCCACCAATTCAGAACCGGTTACCCTGAGCCCCCTTTTTGTAGCGCTTTTTCTACACTCTTCGAAGGCTTTGTGGAGAGGGGTTTGCCGGACATCCGTAATATTCATGGAAATCTGAGCAATTTCATACTCGTCTATGTACCAGCCGATGGCTTTTACACCCTTGCAAGTACCGGGTACGCGTACCGGATCTCCCTTTTCATCCCTAACAATTTCTCCGGAGATAGGATCACCTTTTCGCTTCACCCTTCCTTTTTCCCGCACATCAAAAGCCACCGAATTGGTGCGCCTCACGCTTGTGGTATTGAGGTTTACGTTGTAGGCTATCAAAAAGTCGCGTGCTGAAATAGCTGTGGCTCCCGTTCGGGGGTTGAATTTAGCCGGGCCAAAATCTGGCTTCCACTCCGGGTCTTTAAATTTATCGGCCAGTCCTTCGTACTCACCAGAGCGGACAGTGGCCAGATTTTTTCGCTCCGGGCGCGTTGCCGCATTTTCGTAGAGGTAAACCGGGATTCCCAATTCGTCCCCCACTCTTTTTCCAAGTTTGGCTGCGAGTTTTGCGGTTTCCTCCATGCTGATATCTCTGACCGGTATGAGTGGACAAACGTCAGTTGCGCCCATTCTCGGATGTTCTCCCTTATGCCCTGACATATCGATCAGCTCAGAAGCTTTTTTTATGGCATTAAAGGCGGCTTCCAAAACAGCTTCAGGCTCTCCAACGAAAGTCACAACAGTTCGATTAGTAGCTGCACCGGGATCTACATCCAGTAGTTTAACCCCTTCCTGGCGACTAATTTCATTGGTGATTTGATCTATGACTTTGCGGTTCCTCCCTTCACTGAAATTGGGAACACACTCAACTAAAGGCTTCTTACTCATGGTACCAGTTTATTTATTGAAAAAATGCGGGCAGAACCCATATTGCATTAAAGTGCGCGAATATAGAAATGCGGGCGATATTTTCCAAAGTCGAGAAGGTAATTATAGGTTACAGGATAAAAGGAAGGCGTTAAAATAGCCACTATCCAAAGAAGAATTGTTGTTTTTGAAGCCCTTGTTGAAACTTAGCCGATGTGAGTTCCGTTGTAAAAATGACTGGTTCTGAAGATCCTAAAAGTACAGCATTGTCTCGGTTTTAGGTCCATTCGTTCAAAGTAAGATTGGGTTTTTTTCACCATACAGAATATATTATTTTCAATCACTCTTTTATGAAGCACATCCTCAAGTTTTTACTTCCATTGTTGATTCTGAGTTTGGATTTTCCCCATTTGACAGCGCAGCGCGTAACTGTATCTGAAGAAGTTTCGATTCGCTCAGATGATCGCTTTAGGATCGTAGGTCAGGTGGGGGACCACATTGTGTTATTGATAGCTAAACACAATCGCATTGAACTCAGGTCATTTGATCGCGATCTTCGTCTGGTTCAAAGGGAAGAAAAGAGCATTATTGATCGCCACAGCCGTGTGGTTGGTCACACTAAGTTGGACAATAGTTTCCTGGTATTCACCCAGATGCGTGAGGGGGATGACCAGTATATTATTGAGTGGGAGTTTGACGAGAGGGCGCGAATGATCGATTCATCTAAAATAGCGGTTGCTTCAAATATACCTGGTTTTAGTGGATTTCGCTTTACGACTTCAGAGAATAGCACCAAGGCCTTGTTTTTCCGCAGTGATAATGCTCACAGGCTTCAGATATTTTGCTATGATTTAAAAAACCGGGAAATTTCATGGGATCGCAACATTGAAGTGGAGGGTGATATCAGGTCGGGCTTTCGAAGTATTTTGGTGACAGACGATGGTAAAATGGTCCTTGCTATGGAAAGAACAGAGCGAAGGTTCCGTCGTGATGGTATGCACTTCGAGTTTTTCTTATTCGAGCGGGATTCAGATAGGTTTAACTTTCAAAAAGTGAGCATGCCGGATCTCCACGCTTTTTCTCAGGATTTTACGCTCGATCTTCGCAACAATCAACTCGTGGGTGCAGGATTATACTACGAAAACTCGTCCTCCAGAGCCGAAGGACATTTCCTGATGAAAATTGATTTGGATAATCCAAACGAGCCCGAATTCCTAAAAAACCCCTTTTCCAGGGAATTGTTGAACAATATCAGCGACCAAAACGTCAATCGCGATGGCATTGCAGACGTGGAGGTCACAGATGTCATGCTTCGCAATGACGGAGGGGTTGTTATTTTTACAGAGGTTCAAAAGGTGTACGAAAGACGCCCCACCTACGGACAGCGTACTTTCCAAAGGTCAATGGGTAGAGTAGGTTGGGTAGATTACTATCTGGAGGATGTCATTATCACTTCTTTCAATCCCGATGGTTCGGAATTGTGGACTAATGTGCTCTACAAAAGACAATATTCCCAGGACGACGACGCAGCATTTTCCGGTTTCTTTATCATGGAATCTCCCTCTTTCGTACGCCTGATTTTTAATGATGAAATCGGCTCAAACAGCACAGTTTCAGAATACCTTGTGGGCGCAGATGGGATGACAGAACGAAAAAGTGTTCTAAACACAGAATACCAAAACTTAAGACTTCGGTTCAGGGAAGCCTACCAATTAAATTCCTCTGCTGTTATCGTGCCCAGTGAGTCGCAATCAAACCTCAATTTGGTATTGGTTCAGTATTGATCTCCAGGCTCGTAATGTTTAAGTTAAGTCACAGGATTAATGGTGACGAAACATCGTAGTTATTTGACCTCTGGAGATATTATCAAAATTTTTTGTAACAATACCCTCACTAGAGATGTTATACAAATAAAACTATGGCAAATTTAAATTTAGTAAAGGACGGTCCTATTCAGGTTAAGGGTAGTTTTGAGCTCAAAGGACCAGATGGAAACCCTATCGATTGCAAGGAACAAATTTTTCTTTGTCGTTGTGGTGCCACCAACAATAAGCCCTTTTGTGATGGCTCACATAGTAAATCCGGTTTCTCCGATTGACAATCCTCAAAGGTTTTACTAGACAAGTATTAAATTTTTTGATTCACAAGATCGGAAATTATTACACCGGTCTAAAAATTGGTTAATGGCTTATACTGAAAGTACCATGTTGCCTCTGGGCACAGAAGCCCCGGATTTCAAGCTAATTGATACCGTCTCTGGAAAGAAATTAAGTTTGGATGACGTAAGAGGAGAGAGAGGGACAGTAATTATGTTTATCTGCAATCACTGCCCCTATGTCAAATACGTAAATCCCCTGATTTCCAAAATCGCTGAAAAATACAGTAAAAAAGGGATTGGATTTGTTGGTATTAGTTCAAATGATGTGGAAAACTATCCGGATGACAGTCCCGAAAAGATGAAAGAGGTGGCTGAGAAAGAAGGTTATACTTTTCCCTATCTATATGATGAAAGTCAGACAGTTGCCCGCGCATATCAGGCAGTTTGTACACCGGAATTTTATTTGTTCAACAGCGATATGCACCTTGAGTACAGAGGTCAATTAGACAATTCACGACCGGGAAATGATGTCGAGCTCTCCGGTGAAGACCTGACTACCGCTATGGATAATTTATTGAGGGGACAGCCCATCGACAGAAATCAAAGACCTGCCGGAGGTTGCAATATTAAGTGGAAAAAGGGTATGGAACCGTCCTGAGAAATCTGAGGCAACAATTCCCCTCCCTACTTTTTGATTGCTTCTAAGCATGTTTTTTAATGCTGTATAACACTTGATTTACAATAATTCTCACCGGATTTTGGCTTTCAACCCTTAAGTTTGCACTCCTTATCAATCTTACAGAAAGTCAAATGAGAGAGAAAATTTATGCTGCTGTAATGGCGGGAGGTGCTGGCACCAGATTTTGGCCAGCAAGCCGATCAAAAAGGCCAAAGCAATTTTTGGATGTATTGAACACGGGTAGAACGCTTATACAGCAAACCTACGACAGATACGCAGCTATTTTAGAAGACCAAAATATAAAAGTGGTCTGTGGAGAAAAATACAGCCAACTTGTCCGGGAACAACTCCCCTTGGACATACATTCGATCATCCCTGAACCCTTTATGCGAAATACTGCTGCAGCCGTTGCACTTACTGCTTTTGACATTGCTTCAAAAGACCCCGAAGCAGTGATTGTGATGACCCCTGCCGACCACCACATTGGAAATGACCAAAAATACCAGGAAATAATACTGGAGTGTGCAGAATTCGCGGCGGCTGAGGATGTGCTCATTACGCTGGGCATTCAACCTACATCCGCCCACACGGGATACGGCTACATAAGGCGGTCAGATAAAAAGGGAGCATTTTACAAGGTGGAGCGCTTTACCGAAAAACCAGCTAAAAAGAAAGCCCGGGA
>SKLY01000127.1 GCA_007121335.1 Saprospiraceae bacterium
CACGGCCCGTTCCAATTCCAGGCTGTCTTTGCATAAACCGTCGTAAGCAGCCACCAGTCTGACGGTAAATACTCCCGGGTTTTCGTAAATATGAACCGGATCAACCGCAGCACTCTCAAAGCTTCCGTCGCCAAACTTCCAACTGTAATCCAATGGCAAAACCCCCGTGGACTGGTTTTCAAGCCTGACTTCCAAAGGCGGGCAGCCCTCATCGGTTGAAATGGTGAAATCCGGTTCCGGTCTGTCCAGAATTTCAATCTCTTTTTCCAACACTGCCGGGCAGCCTGTCCCGGGATGTTGCATCTGCAGTTCGACGGTGTACTCACCTGCCTCCTCGTAGCTGTGCACTGGTGAAACCTGATTGGACTGGTTGCCATCCCCAAAATCCCAGGTTGGTGCAGTGCCATTTTCTGAGTGATTTTGAAAAGATACCTGATCATCCACGCAACTTTCCCGGGGGAGGTCAAAATCCAAAACCGGAGACTCCAGCAGGGTAAAATAAGTGGTGTCTGAGTGGTTACCACAACTGGAAGCCTTGAGTACTATCGTATATTCTCCCGGCTCCTCCAGCCAAAATTCCGGAAACCGCTCGGTGCTGCCGGCAATGACTTCGTTTTCATACAGCAATTCCCAGCCCAGGCTTGCTCCCGGGGTGGAAAAACTGGCCGGTTCAAAACGGTGGGGCGCGCAGGCCTCTTTGGATGGCATTTCAATAAAAGCAGTCACATCCGGGGGTAAAACCGTTATTTCCCTGCTGTGGGTATCGATCCCGCATTGATTTTCCACCACCAATTCCACGGTGTAATCAACCGGCTCATTGTCCGTGGTGTAAGTTTGGGAAGGGGGATTGTACAGATCCGAACTGTTCCCATTTCCAAAATCCCAAAAGACCAAATCGGGTTCTCCGGTAGAAGTATTGGAGAAAAACACCTCAAATGGCGAGCAGCCGAAGGGTTCGTTCACCCCAAATTCCGCCACAGGCCTGGGTGAAATATTGACCTCTTTTTTTACGTGGTCCTGTCCGCAATTGTTGGTGGCGATCAATTGAATTTGGTAGGTGGTATCTGATGCTCCCGCCGACAATTCCACATTGTCCAAATTGACCGTGTGGAAAGAGTCGGCACCAATGACCCAGATGAAATCCGTTTGATGGCCCGTACTTAGATTGATTGTCTCCAGTTCAAAAGGCTCACAGCCCCCATCCACTGGAAGTTCAAAATCCGCATCGGGAGCTGCTACGGTGGTTATTTCTTCGGTTGTACTGTTGGTACATCCGGCGGCAGAAATAACCTCCAGCTCAATGGTGTAGTCCCCGGCATTGTTGAATGCATGGGTGGGATTCTGCTGGCTGCTCACCTGGCCATCTCCAAAATTCCAGTTGTATGTTTCCCCGCCTGTGCTATTATTCACGGGATTAAAAGGCTCATTGGTGCAAATAAAATCATCCACCTCAAAATCAGCAACCGGATTGGCATTTAAAGTGAAGGAACGGCTGGCGCAGGCGAGGCAATTATCCACCTGCTCGCTCTCAATGCAATAGTCGTATTCATAAGTCCCACCGGGATTGAGTGCGCTGAGGTCAATTTCTCCTGTCTCTTCATTGACCAGCCCGGGTCCTGACCAGATTCCCCCTGGCGGTTCTGCCGGAGCGAGGGTGAAAGCCGAAGGTCCTTCGCAGATTTCCTGTGGTTCGCCCACATCCAGATTCAGTCCCGGATCCAGCACTTCCACAGTCACCTCAGCTGTCAATTCACAACTGCTTCCCCCGAGGAATACGTACAGGTAGGTGTGTTCACCCGCACCCGCCTGATCGAGATTGATTGAGCCGGTTTGACTGTCGATGCCGGGTCCTGACCAGTTTCCACCCGGGGGATTTATTTCCAACTGCAAATTTCCCGAAACAGCGCAGACAATGGTATCGGTAAATGCCACCTCCAAAACGGGTTTCTCGACAAGCTCAATTACAGCACTGTCATTGACCTGGCAGGCATTTCTTTCGTAGTTCACCCAAATAGTGAAAAATCCGGTAGTCAGCCCGGCCGCTTCAGAATTAAACCACCCATCCGCATCGACCACTCCCGGACCTGACCAACTCAACTCGCCCCCTTCCGGATCGATGGACAAATTGAGGAGTTCGTTTAGATTTTCATTAAAATCTTCCAGGCACAATTGCAGGCTGTCTGACAGTTGCAGCACGGGAAACTCCTCGACAAGGAGATCGTCTGTGACGGTTACTTCGCAGTTGTTGGAATCCAGGAACAGGTAGCTTATTTCAAACATACCCGTACCGGACAGCGCTGGGTCAAACACCCCATTCACCGAATCGATTATACCGCTGCCCGACCAAATTCCACCTTCCGGGCTGGCTGTCAAAGTGGTTGAATCGCTGTCTTCACATAAAACCGGGGCCTGAAAAGAACCCGTTTCCGTTTGGATTACGGCTATTTCAATTTCATCGCTGATTTCACAGGGGCTGATCTCGAAACTGTACTGAAGGGTGTATTGCTGTCCTCCCTGGAGTCCGGCAGGGTCGAATATCCCCTGCTCCGAATCTATAATTCCCGGTCCCGACCACTGGCCGCCGGGTGGTTCGGCTTCCAGTTGCGCGGGAGGTGCGCTCTGGCAAATTTCCGTGGGAATGCCTCCAAAATCTATTTCACCGGTGACGATGGCGATGGGAAAAGAAACGGAGGTGTCCCTGCATTGGCCGTTTATTTCCAGTGTGATCTCTCCTGATTCTGAAAAAGTGACAGGGGGAAAATCCTCCTCCGTTGAGGACGAATACGAGCCATTTTCAAAGGTCCACTCCAGGCTTTCCACGGATCCCGAAAGTGAAAAGTTGAAATCCGAAGCTGTAAGCGTGGTTTCATCGCAAAAGGGCTCGGGAGGCGTGATCTCCAGATCGATATCTTCAAAAATCTCAATGGTCTCGCTGAATTCATCCGTACCGCAGGCATTGGTCGCATTCATGGTGATCTCGTATTCTCCAGCCTGGTGAAACACAATCTCAATATTGGGGGTGTTCATGGTGTGGTTGGTGTCTGTCAATTGCCACAAAGTAGTGTCAGCAGGTGAAATTTCCCACATGTGACTGGATGAGTTCTCCGATTGGTTTTCCAGATTTAGAATCACGGGCACGCAGGTAGGTTCTGATTGCGCAGTGGCTTCAAAATCGGCCACCGGGGGGTCCACCACCTGCACATTGACTGAGTACATATCCATTCCGCACTGATTGTTGACCGTGAGGAGGATATTGTAGGTGCCTGGTTCATCGTAAGTAATCACTGGATTGGACTCGGTGCTGGTCTCTCCATTTCCAAAATCCCATAAATAGCTGTTCGCATTGCAACTGGTGTTGGAGATGGGAACCTCTGAATCGACACATACCTCAAAGGGCACCTGAAAGGAAGCCTCCGGTCTCACAATGATTCCAAAATCATAAGTACCCGATTGGCAACTGATTCCATCGGGGCAGTCTTTTTGACCTTTAAAACAGAGGGAAAAAGGGCGAATAGGAGGACCGTCACACACCAGGCTGTCCGGTATGTTGTAAACGTGCTGGAAGGGCTCGTAATCAAAGAGGGTATCCACATTGCCGTCTCGCCAGTCCACTACAAAAAAGTCAAATCCGTCCGCACTCGTATTGTTGAGCGTGATGGTTTGTCCTTCACAAAACTGGGGACCTCCCAAAGGAGAAAATCCCACGTTCAAATCCCCGCAGTCGTTGTCAAAACAGGGGGTAAAAAAACAGCTCTGAGAAAACGCCCGGTCCGGGGTCGCAAACATCATGACCCATGCGAGCAAAAACACCAAAATGTGCCTGAGCGCAAACTGTCGCCTTTTATTATTGTGTCCAGATGCCCTCATACATTTTATATCTTCCGGGAATGATCAATGAAGTGACGCATCTCATATGGCTGCCGTAAGGTACCTGGTCTTTTTTCCCTGCCAGATTGCAGGAAGGACTGATGGGAAAGTAAACCCCCAGGCTCATTTCAAACATATTGTTGAGGTAGTTTCTGAGACCTGATAGATTGCTCGAATAGGACAGTCCCAACTCCACCCTGGCGTCATTTGCAATGGTCCAACCGAATTCCACATTGAAGGTCATCCAGCTCGTATTGACACCCTCTTCGGGCCTTCTGTTGGTGTGGTAGTAAACGCCGGCAGCGAGAAAGCGATTGAATGACGCCCGCACTCCTGTTTGCAGATAGGAAATTTTTGACTGGAGCTCGGCCACCACCAGGGGACGGACCGTGAAAAACTGCCTGTTGCTCATCCAGGGCACGAATTCATAGGTGGCAAAAAGACTAAATCTGGCCGGTATCTTCACTCCTGTGCCCAGTACGGACTCCTCATTGCCGGTAAAATTTCCCGTTTTTAGTGAAAAGGCATTGTGAAAGGAAAGTCCGTATAAAAGGGTTCCGGAGCGCGGATTGCTGTGGTCCATTAAAATCCTGTGCGATATTCCGGCGGAGGGGGTCAAAAACCAATTGGAATAACCCTCATTGGGTGGCACAAAGGATGTTGGATTGGCCACACCCATTCGGTCGTAGAGTCCGTATTTGGGATCGAGTTGGTCGGAAAAAGTAAATCTGTTGTAATCCACGCTGTTTTGGGACCACTGCAAGCCCGCACCTATGCGTATATTGTGCCAGGAGTCACCCACTGTAAAGGGCACGGTTCCCGCAAAGCGAAGGCCCAGATCGATTCTTCTCAAAACGCCCTCCCCCTCTTCATTGAAACCCATGTTAATCCCGTAATCGAATACCGAACACGGCAGACTCTCCTCCAGGCTAAACCTCCCGGAGCGAAAAGCCCGCACATCGGAGGCCGCCCATTGATTTTTGTAAGCCGCCTGAAAACCCAATCCGCCCTTGTACCCAACCAGGGAGGGGTTAAAGGACGATTCGTTGTGGTAGAATTGATTGAAAAAAGGGTCCTGTGCGCCCAACCACACCGGACTGAAAAATCCAATGCAAAACAGCGGTGTCAAAATATTCAGAAATAAGGACCTCATCATGCACTCAGTCTTTAACGGGCTAAGATACAGCAAAATAGTCGACAGTTACAATCCCTTGCAGCTTTTAACAAATTGCAGGTGAAAAATCACCTCCAACTTCTCATCAAAACCTCAAGTGCGAAGATGACAAAAGCCAACCGAATCCATTCCCACTTTCCGACAACCGGTCAAAATATCGGATAGGTGGTTGATAATTCGGATAGGTGGTGCAATAATTCCATCCGCAGAAGGGTCCTCACCGTTCCAGTGGAATGAAAAAAAGCGATCGCCAGCTAAATTTTCCAAAAAATTATTTGCAAAGGTAGGAATCCTAACTAAATTTGCAGCGGCAATATCGCCGTACAATCTAAAATCTTAATCACATGTCAAAGTCAATTTTCTATCATGCAGGTTGTCCTGTTTGCACAAGTGCAGAGCAAGACATTGTTGACCTCGTTGGTTCTGACAATGTTGAGGTGGTCCACATTGGAGAGGACCGGAATCGCATTGCAGAAGCCGAAAGCAATGGTGTAAAGTCGGTTCCCGCCCTCGTGACCCCGGCCGGGAATGTGTTGCACATTAACTTTGGTGCTTCTATGTCGGATGTAAAAGGTTAAAAGATTTGCCCCGCACTGGTGGGATGACTACCTTTGTGGGGCATTTTTTAACTGCCGGCATGGAGAAATCAGACTTCAACCTCGATCATCAGAATGAAAGCACGGAGAGCAAAATTGTCGCCTCATTGGAGCGTATTTCGCAGGCTTTCAGGGTTTTGCTGTGGGAGGAGAGTAAGGAACATGGAGTTTCTCCCATCCAAATTCAAATTCTGACCTTTCTCAGGTTTCACAGTGAGGACAAGTGCAAAGTCAGCTACCTGGCAGCTGAATTCAATATGACCAAGGCGACGATTAGCGATGCCATAAAATCCCTGGAACAAAAACTCCTGATCGAAAAGGTTCGCGATTCAAGGGATTCCAGAAGTTATACCATCAAGCTAACTGACAGGGGTCTGGATGTCGCCAATAAAACATCCCTGTTTAGCAAGGAGATATTTAAGCCCATTACTAAACTGCAGCCCGACGACAAGGAAAACCTGTTGCTGACACTCCTCAGCATCATTAGGCACCTCAACCAAACCGGCGTTATTACCATCCAGCGCATGTGCCTTACTTGTAAGTACTACGAATACTCGGAAAAAAACCAAAATCACTATTGCCACCTCCTCAAACAAAAGCTGGAATCCACCGATCTTCGCATTGACTGTCCGGAGCACGAAATGAAACAGGATTGAGGGAATGGCCTCTTTTCGTCATTGATGTCTGAAGCAATCCATAATAAAGAGTATTGAAAAAGAGTAAAGCACCTTATTTTGGACCGAAAATCCATTTTTCCGTCCATTTTCGCCTAATTGGGGTAGTGTATTTCGCTGAAGGGCAAGGTGTTGTGAGCTTATCCGTATATTACGGTAATTTACGTCTTTTACCGTAAAGTCATCGTTTGGTGGCCTCGATTTCATCTTCTCCTCCAAAAACATGCATCCTTATTTGCCGAAAAACATACATTCTTATTTGCCAATTTTCATGCATTGTTATTTTCCGGTTACATAAGTCCGGAGGTGGTGTACTTAAATCACGAGCTGGTACACTTAAGTCCGGAGGTCATGTACTTAAATTAGGGTGGTACACTTTTCAATTGAA
>SKLY01000300.1 GCA_007121335.1 Saprospiraceae bacterium
ACATTTTTGAAGCCATCCATGTACCGTGTGGAATTGCTGCCCGTTTCTCCCTCTTCAGAAATCCGTAGGCGAAGCCTGTAAACCGGTTTTCGTCCGCGGGCATCCACTGAACGTCTGAGCGTTTCAACAGAGGCAGATTTGTTGCCGGGTATTTTAGCGACCTTAAGTGCCTTTTCCCGGATGGCCTCACCGGAATCTATCAGTTCCGGGGGTACCGCTATTTCGACAATTTGGCTTTTCACGATTTTCCGTGGATTAGTAACATCGTATCTGCCAGTATTTTAAGATTATCAATAATATCCGGCATCTGATTAAGTGGGAGCATATTTGAACCGTCGGACAGCGCTTTTGAGGGCTCGGGGTGGGTTTCCATAAAGAGGCCATCTACACCGGAAGTAATACCCAGGCGGGCCATGTGGTTAATAAGTTCAGGCATGCCACCGGTGACCCCGGCAGATTGATTGGGTTGTTGGAGGGAATGGGTACAATCCAATATTACAGGCACCTCAAAGGATTTCATCTTCGGAATGCCCCTGAAGTCGACGACCAGATCGCTGTATCCGAAGGTGGTCCCTCGCTCTGTAAGCATTGCGCGTTCATTCCCACTCTGTCGCACTTTTTCCACGGCAAACCCCATGGATTCCGGACTCATAAATTGCCCTTTTTTTATGTTGACCCATTTGCCGGTTTCCGCAGCTGCAATGAGTAACTCTGTTTGCCTGCATAAAAAAGCGGGGATTTGCAGTACATCAACGAAGCCGGCGGTAAGTTGAGCCTCTTCAGAAGTGTGGACATCAGTAATAACGGGGAGATCGAAGTCCTTTCCTGCCTTTTCGAGAATTTTCAGGGCCTTTTCGTCCCCTATCCCGGTAAACGAGTCCAATTTGGTACGGTTAGCCTTTTTGTAACTGGCTTTGAAAATCAGCGGTATGCCGGCTTTTGTGCACCAGTTTTTCAACTTTTCGGCAATTTGAAGGGTGATTTTTTCGCCTTCCACCACGCAAGGACCGGCTATCAAAAAATAGGGTGCATTATTGGCTTTCAGGTATTTACTGTCCATTTATTATAGCTAAAATTATTATTCCAAAATCCAGGCACCTGGTTCAAGGTTTGCTTGTAGATTCATCAAATGAGTTTCCAACTGATCCTCGTTACAATCTATGACTGCACCGACCCTCGTCAAATTTCCAATATCCTCAGAATATACTGCATATCCCATATCCTGTAGCTTCCTTGTCATCTCCCGCACATTGCTCATGCTTGAAAATGCACCGGTAACAATGACACACATTTCGGTATCTTCTTCTTGTAAATCCAGGTTCATCTCTGATTCAGGTACGGATTCAATCCACTCGTCAGCTTCCTCTTCCGGTTCTTCATCTTCCTCTGTTTCGTATTGCTCCCCGGTATCCTCAGGGAAGTCATTGGATTCGTCGTTGTCAAAGTCTCTGTAAACCGGTGGGTCTTGCCTTCGATCCTCAAAAGTATCATTCTCAAAGGTATCCACGTAGAACTGATCAGGTGGTTGATTCAATCTCTGGTCTGTAATGTGGGGTGGCATCTCATATTCCTGATCAGGCGTGCTTTCGTCTCTTCCCATATAGAATAACATTAGAAAAAGCATCACTGCCAGAAGGAGCAAACCCACCCAAAACCTCCAGTTAACTTTTTTAATCCCGGTATTAGAAGCTCCGGGAGCAGAGGGCTTTGGCTCATGACCGACAATTGGTTGTGATTCAGAACTTTTGGGTGATTCGGTTGAAGCAGAGCCTGAGGGTTTTATGGCAGCAACTACTTTGCATTCAAGTACCGGAAGTTGATTAAGAGAATTGACAGCCCCTTCAGCACTTCTTGCCAATTCCAGTCCTCTTTTAGTCTTGCTGATTGATCCCAGCTTCCCCAAAGTCATTTGTCCATCTGCAGGCAGGTTTTTTACCTCATCTGCCAATTGCTCGATTTCTCGCTGCCAGGACTGAAAATCACCTTCAAGGCGTGTTGACACAAAGAAGGCCGCATAATAATCAGAGATGCCCGGTGCCTCTAAAAACTCCACTGCCTTGCCCGGGGGGTAGATTTTATCGTTGCGCGGGTCGATACGGGCTGGATAGTTTTTCAGCATAAACAGGCCAAGCCCCGGCAAGGCGATGTGCTGCCTCTCCAGAAGGAGTGCGTAAAGCTGCTGAAATAATAAATCCCGTTTCATTTGTGGGCCCAAAGTTACGAATTAAAGTACTCATTAGATACCTGAACACTGGCAGTCTAACTTATACAGCCTTTTGTAATATCTTTTTAGTGTAAAACCAGTTGGTTAGTAAACTATTGGACAGCCAATTGGTTTTTTCACAAATGAGTCCACTCCGAAAACCCTTTTGTACATGAAAATGAGCGAAAAGTTCAAGATCGAGGAAGAGGATGAAAGAACGATCCCTCTCCGAAGCATTGGGGAGGGTGAATGTCCGGGGGACATTCAAGTGATTGAACCGCGAAGCGGACGGGTTGCACGCAGGCGTAGCCATAGCTACGTTGAGGAAAGATTTTGCCTGATGACGAAGATATTGGATTTTGTAGCCATTTGTAATAAAAAGAGGTTTTCGGAGTGGACTCATATATTCCAGGCATATCAACTCAGATGAATTACCGACTTAAATTACTCTCTTATGTGGTCATGGCTTATATGTTGCTTGCATTTGCCTGGTGGACCATTTTGCTGAATCAAAAAAATGAGGAGGCATACGAAGCTAAACGAGAAATGCTCCGCGTAGCCAAGATGGCCAATAGCACTTATACAACGGAAGCAGAATTTCGCCAATCCGACCGATACACCAATCTTCGGGAGCGTTACAAAAGACGTCAGGCAATGATTTTTGGTGAGTCACTGGTTTTTGTCCTGAGTTTATTCGTTGGATTCTGGTTTATCAATAAAGGTTACCGGGATATTATTAAAAACTCGAGGTCCAAAACCAACTTCCTGCTCTCCATAAGTCACGAACTAAAGAGCCCGGTGGCCAGTGTAAAACTCGCACTGGAAACCATACTCAAGCGAGACCTGGACAAGTCGCAACTCGAGCAGGTGGCTGGAGGAGCAATAGCAGAAACGGAGCGATTGAAGTCTCTTATTGGCAATCTCTTACTGGCAGCCAGATTGGAAGAAGCTTACGAGATTAACAAAGAACCGGTAGATTCCGGCAAGGTACTCCACCAAATTGTCAATATAGAAAAGATCAAATTTCAGGATGCTGATATAGAGCTCCATTTGCAAGCCGGAACAGAAGAGATATACACAGATAAGTTTGCATTCGCAACCATTATGCACAATCTAATTGAAAATGCGCTAAAATACTCCGGTGAAAACCCAAAGGTGGAGGTGGTTCTGAAAAAAAGGGAGACCGCCCTGGAAATTGCAGTTGCAGATCAGGGAGTTGGTATTCCGGATGAGGAAAAAGACCGGATTTTTGAGAAATTCTACCGCCTGGGTCATGAAATAACGAGGAGTACAAAAGGAACCGGCCTGGGTTTGTTTATTATCAATAAAATGGTGGAGGCGCTCAATGGCAAAATACAGGTTGAAGACAACGATCCGGCTGGTTCTGTGTTTAGAATTTTATTAAAAAATCACCTGAACACACCTGGTCTTTCAGAAGGAAGAGAAAACCGAGACTGAAAATACCAGATCAATTATTACAGATGGTCAGGTTCAAAAAATTAACTTATGAGCAGATTACTTTTGGTAGAAGACGAGGAGCATATAAGGAATCTTCTGGAACTGAATCTTGAGATGGAAGGCCACGAGGTCGTCACTACCCGAAATGGTAAGGATGCGCTGGAGTTGTTCCGTTCCCAACATTTTGACCTTATTATCCTAGACATTATGTTGCCTGGCATGGACGGTCTGGCTGTCTGCGAACAAATCCGTCTGAGGGATACCGATGTACCCATAATATTCCTGACCGCTAAAGACACAGCAGAAGAGCGAGTGGAAGGTCTAAAGAGAGGTGGTGACGACTACCTGGTTAAGCCTTTTGACCTGGAAGAACTCATTATCAGAATTGGCAACCTGATAAAGCGCTCCGGAAGTGGAGCAAAATCTACCGACAAATCAACCTACAGTTTTGGCGACTACGAAGTGGACTTTAAAAAATTCGAGGCAGAGACCAATCAGGGTAAGGTCAACCTGACCAAAAAAGAGGCCAGATTGCTCAAATTACTGATCGACCGGAAAGACGAGGTCGTATCCAGGAACCAAATACTGCAATCGGTCTGGGGCTATGATGTCTATCCTTCAACCCGGACGATAGACAATTTCATACTCTCCTTTCGCAAGTATTTTGAACCGGACCCCAGAAATCCAAAATACTTTATTTCGGTTCGCGGAATAGGCTATAAGTTTGTCAATCCTGATTAGAACAATGTAAGGGAAATACTGAATTATTATTTTCCTTCATCACTCTCAGAACTCCTACCGTAGAAGCAGCCGTAGCCAGGGGAATAGCCACCAATGCACCAATCAGGGGGATACTCAAGAGCAAAATAAAAATCGCACCATTGCCCACCACCATAGTGCGGTAGCGCCGGGCAAACTCAATACTTTCCCTGATATTGAAATAGCGCTCCAGGGTGTAATCCAAATTTCCAAAACCGGCAAAATAGGCCTGCACTCCCCAAAGCAAAAGGGCTAAAAACAAGGCCGGAGGGAAGAACAAACCGACCACAAAAATAGCTGCAACCCAGAGCATCTCAATCAAGAAATTACGGCTGTTCAGTAGAAAACTACGTCTCAGATCGGAAAGCATACCGCCAAATGAGAGTTTTCCCCGTTCATTTTTTCCATACAAACGGGCTTCAATTCTCTCGGACATCACCGTCATAAATGGAGCACTCAGGATGAGAACCGCGTATTTGAAAAAAAGGAAGGCGAGGTAAAGGAGCAACAAACCGGTTACAAATCCTGTAATAAAAACCACTGAAAAGCGGAATGCATCTCCATCAATCCAGGATTCTGTCAGTTTGAATAACTCAAGTCTCAGAAAAAGAATGAAAACCAGGACCAGCGCGTAAAAAACCACCCCGGTCATTGCAGGAACAAGCGCCCATTTCCAAAGACGATAGCGGACAATACATTGCGCCCCTTTAAAGTAATCCAGAAGAGGTTGGAGCAGCACTTGCATTATCCAGGTCTTAAATGAATCAGGCCTCTTTCTTTTTTCGCTTTTTTCTACGGGTTTTGAAGAGATCGGCGATGTCCTTATCCCGCATGAAGTTAAGGTCTTTAAAGGAGGCCATTACAAAGCGCTTAATGTCCTGATAATCTCTTGAACGCTTATCAGCAAAGTGCTTAAGGAGCTTGCGGACGTACTTCAGACTGACCTCTCCAATAGATTGATTGAAGGACTGGTTGTTAAAAATATTGGTGTATTGCGACATTACTTTGGTGATATCCATGTAGCGGGAATACTCCTCCGGCTCCAGGTCGTCCAACTCCATGGTAAAATACGCTAGCATGGTGAGTCGCAGACACTCATTGATGGTGGAAAGTCCCTCGTTTTGGAAGTAGAATTTTTGAACTTTGGAAAGGGTATTGTCCGAGTTGTATCCCTCCTTGTGAATGGTGGTCATGAGTCCATAGTAACCGCTAAACTGGTCATCTATAGAGGTGTCTATTAGCCCACTAACCTTTTTATCGCACTCAGTTTTAATAATGAGTCGCGAACTTCCGAGCAATTCTTTGAGGAATTCAAAATAGGTATCGACAAAATCGTCCACTTCTTTACGACAGGTGTTCAGCACTTTGGCCATTTTCTCCCGGGTTTTTTTATCCAGGTCAAAATAGTTGATAATGAGGCCAAAGATATAGACGAACTCGGTGAGTTCCCAGAGCGATTTGTCCTCCGCAAATTTTACGATATGTTTCTTAAGGCCCGAATTGTCGCAGTCCAAAAGAATCCGCTGCAGGATAAATTCTTTCAGCTCAGGATAGTCGGTCCTGAGCTGTATGGCATTTTCGGGGAATGGGGCCGTGTAGAAATTCACACCCTCAAACTGTCGCCTCATACTGAGGAGACCTTTTTTGCGCTCAGATGCATCTCTGTAGCGGGTTATTTTTTGAGAGAGGAAGAAGTTTCTGACTTTTTTATTCGGTATTTCATTCAGCAAATTACTCACCCAGATATCGCTACTCAAAGCAAAACCGACCTGCACACTTTGACCAATTCTCGTACATAGGTAATCGAAATGCAAGGACCTGGTAAGCGAGAGCAAAACGGTGCGGAAGTGTTCTTGTGGTTTAATGTACTTGTAATTTTCATTGACGATACCTCTCAGTACTGTATAGGCGAGAATTCGCGGCAAGTAGAACCCCTCGAATCGCTCGTGGAGAATCTCTCTCTCCAATTCAATGATCTGCAGGGGGTGATGCTCAGCCACTTCCCGGTATATCTCATCGATACGAGGCTCATAAACAGACTGCAGGTATTGGTAGTACTGCACACCCTGTTCTTCGTCTTCTACATTCCAATAGGCTTCCAGGTATTCGGACCCCTCGATCTCTTTGGCCATCTCATCCAATTGCTGTCTGTATTCTTTCGCCAATTTTTCCATGAAAATTTTATTGTGTAGGCACT
>SKLY01000284.1 GCA_007121335.1 Saprospiraceae bacterium
CCCCAAAGCATTGGGGGGTGAGTCAATGGGAAGTAAACAATCACCGCAAATATCATAGAGATCACGGAAAATCCGCAGAGAAAAGCTCAGCGATTACCTTTGCGTCCTTAGCCCCCAAAGCATTGGGGGGTGAGCCAATGCGAAGTAAACAATCACCGCCAAAACCCCAATTCGTAATTCGTCATTCGTAATTCACCACAAATCCCACATTCCACCCAGAAGTTTAGAATTCTCGCCAAACAAAAATTGTCCATTAGCCTGCCCTCTAGGCTTTGGAGGTCAACTAGCCTGCCCCCTATGCTTTGGGGGTCAACTGTCCATTGAATTTTCAGCGGCCTCCGCGTAAAATCCTATGCAGAATTCGTAGCACTTCAGCTCTAATAATTTACGGAAAAACAATGAGCCATTGAATACTGCCTCTGTGCCCTCCGCGTGAAACCAAAATCCCAAACATCGATCTTCCCCGGGATTCCTCAAAACTGCCGGGATGTCAGAATTCTCGCCCGAAAAACCATTGTCCATTGTCAACTGTTAATTTAATCCTCCCAATTCGTAATTCACCAGCAATCCCTCATCCCACCCTAAAGGTTAGAATTCTCGAACAAAACAACATTGTCAACTAGCCTGCCCCCTACGCTTTGGGGGTCAACTGTCCATTGTCCATTGACAAATAAACCCCTCAACCATTGGTAAGTACCGCGGACTTTCTTACTTTTGGGCCGCTTTTTAAAAACATATCAGACAGAAAAAATTATGGCATATCTTTTCACCTCAGAATCCGTATCAGAAGGGCATCCCGACAAGGTAGCCGACCAGATATCCGATTCCATACTCGACCATTTCCTCGCCTTTGATCCCCACTCCAAAGTCGCCTGCGAAACACTGGTGACCACCGGACAGGTAGTAGTGGCCGGAGAAGTTTCTTCAAAAGCCTACGTGGACCTGGAGAAAATCATCAGATCCGTGATCAACAAAATTGGCTACACCAAAAGCGAATACAAATTCGTGGGCGATTCATGCGGCATCCTCTCCGCCATCCACGAACAATCCCCCGACATCAACCGGGGTGTGGACAGAGAAAAGCCCGAGGACCAGGGCGCCGGAGACCAGGGAATGATGTTTGGTTACGCCTCCAACGAAAGCGACGACCTCATACCATTGCCCCTCTTCCTCTCACACCGCATTTTACAGGAAATGGCAAAGATGCGAAGAAAGCGAGATGTCATCGACTACCTGAGACCCGATTCCAAATCCCAGGTCACCATCGAGTACGACGACAACAACAAACCCACCCGCATTGACACCATCGTAATCTCCACCCAACATGACCCTTTTGACGACGACGACACAAAAATGCTGCGCAAGATCGAGGGCGACATGAAGACCATTCTTCTGCCCCGCGTTTTTGACAACTGCAGCGAGAGCGTCCGAAAACTATTTAACAAAGATGTCAAATTGCACATAAATCCCACCGGTAGATTCGTGGAAGGAGGCCCGCATGCCGATACCGGACTGACAGGGAGAAAAATAATCGTCGATACCTACGGAGGAAAAGGAGCACATGGCGGAGGAGCCTTTTCGGGAAAAGACCCGAGCAAGGTGGACCGCTCCGCAGCTTATGCCGCCAGATACATCGCCAAAAACATGGTCAAAGCGGGGATTGCAGACGAAATGCTCGTCCAGCTCGGCTACGCCATTGGAGTAAAAGACCCGGTGGGCATTTACGTAAACACCTACGGAACCTCCAAAGTAGATATGAAAGACTACCAGATCAGCAATATCATCAGCGAGATGTTTGATCTGAGTCCATACCGGATCGAGCAGCAACTCAAATTGCGCAACCCCATTTACTCAGAAACCGCAGCCTACGGGCACATGGGGAGAAAAAATAAGATGAAGAAAAAGGAATTCATCGGTCAGCCCAACTCCACCAACCACCCAAAATCCATGGATGTGGAGCTTTTTACCTGGGAAAAACTCGATAAAACGGACGAGATCAGATCGGCATTCAAAATTTGATGGACAATTCGCCCATCAATTTACTTTGTTTTGACCTTTTCATATTATCTCTCCGGCCGACCCGTTGTTGCATTGTGATATTAACCGCTCTCCAATCAGGAGCGATTCGACAAGTGAGTTGGAAAGCAGGTTTATTTTTAACTGAAAAAACCTTAATCTTATGAATATCAAGCACCCCGAGCGATTTGCCAACCGCCACATCGGCATTTGGGAACCGGATCATGAGAAAATGTTTGAAGCCATTGGCGTTCAGTCCGGAGACCAACTTATAGATGAAGTACTGCCGAAACACATCAGAGTAGATGGCAAACTCAAAGTACCCAAATCCCTCAACGAGCACCAGTACCTGCGACTGGCCAAAAAAATAGCAGCCAAAAATGAGGTATTCAGGTCCTACATCGGACTCGGTTACTACAATACCATCACTCCCTCGGTTATACTGCGAAATATCTTCCACAACCCCGGCTGGTACACGGCCTATACCCCTTATCAGGCCGAGATCAGCCAGGGAAGACTGGAGGCGCTGATCAATTTCCAAACAATGGTATCGGAACTCACCGGTCTGCCGGTAACCAATGCATCTCTTTTGGACGAGGCCACCGCGGCAGCAGAAGCCATGGGGATGTTTTACTCCATCTCACAGCGAAAACTGAAAAAGGAAAATCGAAAGCGCTTCTTCGTAGATATCAACACCTTCCCGCAAACACTGGATGTACTGCGGTCCCGAGCCCTTCCACTGGGTATTGAAATCGACGCAGGAAACTGGATGGAGCACCCCCTGGATGAATCCTACTTCGGCGCTTTGGTCCAGTATCCAAACGGCCGTGGCGAAGTGCACGATTACAGGGATTTTGTTGAAAATTGCAAGGAGAAAAAAATAATGACAGTAGTGGCTTCCGATCTTATGGCCCTCTGTCTTTTAAGGCCCCCCGGCGACTGGGGTGTGGATGCAGTGGTGGGCAATTCTCAGCGATTTGGCGTTCCACTCGGAGCCGGTGGACCCCACGCCGCATTTTTTGCCACCAAAGAAGACTACAAGAGACAGGTGCCCGGGAGAATAATCGGGGTCAGCAAGGACCGCCACGGAAATACCGCCTACCGCATGGCACTGCAAACCCGCGAACAGCATATCAAGCGCGAAAAAGCCACTTCCAATATATGCACAGCGCAGGCACTTTTGGCAATAATGGCGGGCATGTACGCTGTGTATCACGGACCAAAGGGATTGAGAAAAATCGCGGCCTCCATCCAGGCCAAAACCTGCTGGCTCAGTGATGAACTCAAAAAACTAGACTACAACCAGTGCAACAAGATGTTTTTCGATACCATTTGCCTGGAAGTGGGTGAAGAAACAGCAGAGAGACTGCGACAGGCATCTGAAGACCACAGAATCAACTTTTTTGTGCAAAACGGACGCGTGCAAATTAGCCTCGATGAAACCGTGACCATAGAAGACCTGGAGGAAATTTACTCCATTTTTGCCTTTGCTAAGGGCAAGGAAGTGCCCCCGAGCCTCATTCCCGAAACCGCGGACACCGTCATACCGGAGGATTTGTTGCGCACCGATGACTGGCTCCAGCATCCCGTGTTCAATAAATTTCGCACCGAAACTGAATTGATGCGGTACATCAAGAGTTTGGAGAACAAGGACCTCTCACTGGTCCACTCCATGATTCCACTCGGCTCCTGCACCATGAAACTGAACGCCGCCACGCAGTTGCTGCCCGTTTCATTCGATGGATTCTCGGAGATTCACCCATTTGCACCCGAAGACCAAATGAAGGGCTATCAACAAATCGTGGATGAGCTGTCCGCTTATCTGTGCGAGATTACCGGGTTTACAGGCTGTTCATTCATGCCAAATTCAGGAGCCCAGGGGGAATTAACGGGGCTTATGGTAATCAGGGCATACCACCTGGACCGGGGAGATCACCACCGCAATGTGGCTCTTATTCCCTCCTCTGCCCACGGAACCAATCCCGCTTCTGCAGTCATGGCCGGAATGAAAGTAGTAGTTGTAAAATGCGACGACAATGGCAATGTCGATCTTGATGATTTGAGAGAAAAAGCTGAAAAGCACAAGGAGGACCTCTCTGCACTCATGATTACCTACCCTTCCACACACGGTGTTTTTGAGGAGGACATTCTCGATATATGCGAGGTGGTGCACAAAAACGGCGGTCTGGTCTATATGGACGGCGCCAATATGAACGCCAAGGTGGGCTACTCCAACCCCGGAAAGATCGGGGCCGATGTCTGTCACCTGAACCTGCACAAGACCTTTGCCATTCCGCACGGAGGAGGTGGACCAGGCATGGGACCCATTTGCGTCAACGATAAATTGATTCCGTTCCTGCCCAACCATCCCCTGGTGGAAACCGGAGGGCCCCGCGGAATTCCGGCAGTGGCAGCAGCCCCCTATGGCAGTGCCTCTATTTTGTTGATTTCGCACGCCTACATCAGGTTGCTCGGAAGAAAAGGCCTCAAAGACTCCACTTTTTACGCCATTCTCAATGCCAACTACCTGAGAGCCCGTCTGGAAAAAGAATACCAAATTCTCTATGTCGGGAAAAAAGGGCATTGCGCTCACGAGGTGATAGTCGATCTGAGGCCCTACAAGTCGGTGGGAATTACCGCCGAGGACGTGGCGAAGAGATTGATCGATTACGGATTCCATGCACCCACCCTCTCTTTCCCGGTCAACGGCACCATTATGATTGAACCGACAGAGAGCGAAAGCCTCGAAGAACTCGATCTGTTCGTGGATGCCATGCTCGGAATAAAAGCGGAAATAGACGAGATTGCAAAAGGGGAAGCCGATCAGGAAAATAACGTACTGATAAACGCCCCGCATACACTTCAGGAAGTGACCGGCGACAATTGGGATTATCCCTACTCTCGAGAGAAAGCAGCCTATCCACTCGAACAACTTCGCCACGGGCACAAATTCTGGGTGCAAGTGGGACGTGTGGACAATGCCTACGGTGACCGCAACCTGATGTGCACTTGTCCACCCATGGAAACTTACGAAGATTAAATGTCAGCAAAATGATCGCAATTACGGGAGGAGCCGGTTTTATAGGGAGTTGCCTGACGGGCTATCTCTTCAGAAAAGGAGCCGGCCCCCTCGTAGCGGTGGATGATTTCAGCCCGAAGAAAAAGGAGAAAAACTGGACGCGAACCGAGCGCCTCACAAAAATCCAAAGGGACGAATTCTTCAACTGGCTGGAAAGGGTCAAACCCGAGCTTGATTTCGTCTTCCACCTCGGCGCCAGGACCGATACCACCAGCGATGACACCGGCCTGTTTGACGAACTTAATTTCCGGTACTCCAAAAGAATTTGGGAGTATTGCTGCCGGGAGCAGGTGCCCCTGATCTACGCCTCTTCTGCAGCTACTTACGGAGGTGGATCCCTGGGCTACTCGGATGACCACGCCCTGATTCCCCGCCTGCAACCACTCAATGCCTACGCCAAATCAAAGCATCGATTTGACCGGTGGGTGTTGGAAGAGGCCACAGACCAACCGCCCAACTGGTACGGACTCAAGTTTTTCAACGTATTCGGACCCAATGAATACCACAAAGGCCGAATGGCTTCCATGGTCTTTCACGCCTACAATCAAATCCGGGAAAATGGCTCCGTCCGCCTGTTCAGATCACACCGACCCGATTTCGAAGACGGTCACCAAAAAAGAGATTTTATTTGGGTAATGGACCTCATGAAAGTCATGGAATACCTCTATGTCCACAGGCCCGATAGCGGAATTTACAACCTGGGAACCGGCAAAGCCAGAACCTTTCTCGACCTCACCCATGCCGTATTCGCCTCCCTGAAAAAAGAACCCTCCATAGAATTTATCGACACCCCAAAAGACATCCGGGACAACTATCAGTACCACACCCGCGCCGAAATAACCAAACTCCGAACCACCGGCTTCCATACCCCCTTCACCCCCCTCGAAGCCGCTATCCAAACCTACCTCCGCGACTACCTTAAAGATTCTAATTATTACTAAATTTGCAATACCTTAAGAGGTGCCGGACGGGCACATCGCATCCCTGCGGACACCCAAAGAAAATCTTTTTTGTTACATTAGTGCTATGAAAAAACAACCCGAAATAACCCAACCCCGTCCAGTCAATATCAACCCCTTCACCGATTTTGGCTTTAAAAAGCTATTCGGAGAGGAAGCCAACAAGGATATTCTCCTTCAGTTCCTGAATGATATTTTGGAGAATGACGTAGGACAAATCGTTGACCTGGAGTATTCAAAGAATGAGCACCTCGGCCCCGCTGAATACGATCGAAATGTGATCTTTGACATCTTTTGCAAGACAGCAAGTGGCAAGCGATTCATTATCGAAATGCAGAAGTTCTACCAGACCTTCTTCAAGGAGCGGTCACTTTACTACAGCACCTTTGCCGTTCAGGAGCAGGCCGTCAAAGGAGAGTGGGACTTCAACCTGTATCCCGTTTATTGCATCTCTCTTCTGGACTTTCGCCTGAGTGATGAGAACATCAGTAAAGAG
>SKLY01000142.1 GCA_007121335.1 Saprospiraceae bacterium
ATACGGGTCGTCATCCATTGCCGCCACGCGGGGAATTTGCGACGACACTCGGGCAGCTTGGCATTTCCAATGCTCATCAGGTCATTGCCTATGATGGTGCTGGTGGTGCAATCGCTGGACACCGAATTTTATGCAGGGGTGGTGGTAGGGCTCATTTCCGCTTTTTTGGCCTCCACTTTCGGCATACTCAACAAAAAATTGATAAGCCGCTCCGACCCTCTGACTATTTCTGCAATTGAGATGGGTGGGGCCACACTGTTTCTCAGCATCGTCATTGCTCTGATGGCAGTCGGAGGAGGTGAAGTCAATTTGAGTCCCGAACCCATGGATTGGGTTTACCTGCTGGTACTGGCGCTTTTGTGCACTACTTTGGCTTATGCACTTTCTCTCAGGGCCCTCAACCACCTCTCTGCCTTTGCCACCGCCCTTACCATCAATTTAGAACCCATCTACGGCATTCTTCTCGCCATTGCTATCCTCAGTGAGCACCACGAACTGTCCCTGCAATTTTACCTGGGGGGAGCCATTATTCTACTGGCAGTTTTCTCCTATCCGATAGTTCACAAGCGCTTTAGGAAAAAATAGTACCTGCAAATGGGACCGCAGCATATGCATTGAAATAATCGTTTATCTTTGTATTCAAAGACGCCGTATGCAATGGATTTAATTTTGGAATGGGATAATCGAATTTTTCTCCTCTTGAATAATCTCGGGGTGGAATCCATGGACAATTTTTGGCTGATTCTCACAGAAAAATGGACGTCCATACCCCTTTATATCCTTTTGTTGTATCTCATCCAACAAAAAATGGGGTGGATCAATACCGGCATTTTTCTGCTGTTTGTTGTGCTGTTTGTTTTTATTTCGGACCAATCCTCCAACCTATCCAAGGACTATTTCCAGCGATTGCGTCCTTGCGATACAGACCTTATTGAGCAGGGCAGGTTCATTGCCAAAAGGTGCGGGAATTTCGGATTTTTCTCAGCCCACGCCTCCAGCACTTTTGGGTTGGCCATATTGGTGGGACTGGCGATGAGGTCCTGGTATCCAAACTTAATTTACTGGCTGATTGTCTGGTCGGTAATCATTAGTTATAGCAGAATTTACATTGGCGTTCACTATCCCACTGATTTGATTGCGGGCTGGATAGTCGGTACCTTAATTGCCGTCCCGCTCTACCTGGTCTTCAGGCAAGTGGTGCGCATACGGGCTGGCAAAACAGGACGAAGTTGAATCTCAATCCAAACAAAATGACAACCGCTTCTCAATCTGGCAAACATGTAAAATTAATCCGAGTGCAGAGGCCGGGTGAAACTGAATTTCTGAAATAATTTATCAAACCTAATTCCCATGAAAAAAATATCACCGCTCTTTATTCGATTGTTCATCTATGCCGCACTTATGTGGATAATTTCTGCAATAATCGCCAGTGATTTTACCGAGGGAGATTTCACCGAAGCTTCTTTGACTGAAAAAACACAAGAGTTGTTTTTGGGTGTTATAATCCTTTCTCTGGGATTTCTAGCGTGGTCAGAAAAGAATTTTCGAATCATTGCTTCCCTGATGGCTCTGTTTTTCCTGACCCATCTTTTCAGAGAAAATGACGATGTGTTTGATGCCAGGGTTTTCGATGGATTCTGGCAATTGATTGTCTGGACCACAGTGGCCATTTGCGCTATTATAACAATAAAGAATTTTAAAACCTTTATTCAGCAATTAGCGGAAATTCACAATCGGTTTTCCTTCGCTATTGTCCTTACTGGGCTGGTGATTCTGCATGTATTCAGCAGATTATACGGAAGGACGACCAACTGGGCCAACCTAATGCAGGACGAATACCTCAGAACAGTCAAGGATGCCTCTGAGGAGAGCATTGAATTGTTGGGCTATTCCATTATATTAATTGGAGTGTTGGAAATGGTTTACTATGTAAAAAAAAATCGCCCTTTATCTGATTCCTCTGATGGGAGTTGAAGATTGCATGACTCAGTCAAAAACCAATACCACAACCCCCTCGGAACCCGACTTCTTATTGGGAAATCGCAGGATGGAATCATTCAGCCGGGCTTCAATGCTCTTTTTCTCATCAGTTCCGATAAAAATATCCACTCCGTTTAAAAAGGGAACCGGCGCGAAGGTTGGAATCTGAGTGGTGTCGGTTTTGGCATTGCCATTTTCATCGTACAAAAACCAGGAAATGACAGATTGGTCCGCATTGGCGAATTCCGGTGTGGCAAGTTGAATGCCGTTTATTTCCAGTTCGTCGCGTCCGTGGATCACTGACCTGCTCGCGCTAAAAATGACAACCGCTGTCTGATTGTCGTCTTGTGGCAGACCTGAGAGCAGCATTCCCGCCATGGATTGAGCGGACGGAAAAGACCGGAGATATAGGTTTTTATTGTCCACTTCAAAAGGTTCTCTGTAGTAAAAAATGCGTCGCTCACCTTCATTGGCCGGTCTCAATTCAAATTCCAATGGCACACCTGCCAGAGCTTTCACCGGTCCCCAATGACCCAGACTGTCCACCACAGCAGTGACATCGGTATCTTCACTCAGTCTGAATCCGGTTTCCGGGTCTAATTCGAAAACAGCAATTTCCGCACCTGCATTCGGCCTGTTTTCGCCGAGAGTCAGGGATTTACCCGCCAGCTTTACGCGGTCTTGATTTCGGGCTCTAGGTTGTAAATATTCTATTTCTCTATCGTAAAAAAACTGGAACATGGCCTCGAAAGCCTCGACCGAAGTGGCTACCTGGTAGTGATCGGCAGTTTCAAGGTCCAGATTTTGACCGCCTGGTATTTCAGCTCCCGGTACAATGGGATCCGCCGCAGAGTATATATTGAGCATCGGAATTTCGCCCTTCGGACCCGGTGGTGAGGGTTCGGGACGGGCGCCGATGTGGACATAGGATGCGATTTTACGGGCGTAGGGCAGTCTGCTCATGTAGGAGTAACTCAAACCCCCTCCGGCTGAATGCCCCACCAGATTTAGGCGATGGGCCCCGGTTTTATCCAGTACTTTATCAATGAATCGATCCAGTTTTTCGGACTTATCCACCCGGTTGAGGGAATTCCAATCAAACAAAAACATACGATCTGCACATATGCCGTTCGCAATAAATCTCGCCACCTGCTTTTCATAGGTGTCGCCGGAGGCCAAAAATCCGTGAATAAAAACCACCGGAAGGGCGGTTGTATCACAGTCCGCAATTTCATCGCCTGAGACAATATCACCGATCACCGGCGTGCCTCTCTCAGTCCCGTTTTCCCAGATGATTGAAAGCAAACCGGAGGAGAGGAGAATAAGAGCCCATAGGAGTATTTTCATATAAGTAAATTTCAGAATAAAATTTTGATGCTATAAGATTTTTATTGTGACTTATTGTTTATTTTGCTCATCATCAACCAACTAAATATTTTTAATGTCCTAAAGAATGTCTGTGTAAGGTCAATTTATTTCCAGTACTTGTATCTAACTCACCTTACTTTTTGTCTTGATACAAAAAGTAACAATCCCCAAAGCTTTGGGGACAAGGCTACGTATGAATTTGACTAAAAAATAGGCTCCTCACCTAAAAGTTGTCAAACTTGTTCATAGGAATTTGCAAAGCACCAATATCCTGGGAAGAATCAGGGCTAATATAGTTTGTTGATTTTGATTCCCTGAATCGATTTGTCGAATTCCTATGACCTTCAGACACTGACAACTTTCTTAACGGTGAGAAACCAATTTTTCTTAACGCCAAATTCATAAAAGCCGTGTTTTAATTACATCCTCTTAAATTTTTGGAAGGCAGATAATTTAAGCTAAGCATGCATACTGACTTTGAAAAAACCGTAAAACTTAGAGCTTTTCCGAGAAAATAATCAGCAATCTGGTAGGTCCAATTGAACCATTGGAATCTTCAGAATTAAAGTATTTTCTACAAAAATAGTAAAAAGTGATGAGTCAGTAGAATTGGTGGTGATTTGGTTCACATCCCGGGCGGTCCGGCAAAGAATACAGGCTTAGGGAAATTTTTCCTATCTTTGGTAAGTTGGAAAGGCCGGGACCAGCGGTAATGGTGCTGCTCAGAAATCGGTACTAAGTGGATCCATTTTTGCAAATAAATCAACCATGCTACATTTTGTACTAAATGACAGAGAGGTAAAAACAGCGGCCAATCCGGCCACCACACTGCTGGATTTCATCCGGTACGACGCCAATTTACGGGGAACCAAAATTGGCTGCCGGGAGGGTGATTGCGGTGCATGTACGGTGCTGCTCGGATCGGTCGAAAACGGGGAAATCCGATATGAAAACTGCACCTCCTGCCTCACCCCCCTGGCCAATGCCCACGGCAGGCACGTGGTGACCGTCGAAGGCCTGAACATGAGCGAACTCAACAGGGCGCAGGAAGCCATGGTTTCCCACTCCGGGACGCAATGCGGTTTTTGCACCCCAGGTTTTGTGGTCTCACTCTGTGGTTATGCCCTGAATCCCGACACCTCCCTTTCTCGCACCGCAAAAGATGCCGTCGATGGAAATATCTGCCGCTGCACGGGTTATAAATCCATTGAACGGGCAGCGGATCAGTTGCAGGAAGAACTCGACAATTTGGGTGAGGCGAAAACGGTGGATAAACTGATTGATAAGAGATTCATACCTGCCTACTTTAGAGACATTCCCCAACTGCTGGCACAAATCGAAAGGCATGCTTTTAAGCACCGCGGCAAACAGCCCGTGGGTGGAGGAACAGACCTCTATGTGCAAAAACACGACGAAATGCCATTCATGGAGGTGGCCTTCCCTTTCAAACACCAAAACGGTACGAGGATTTGGAAAGAGGGCGATCGGTGTCACATGGCGCCACTCTGTACGGCATCCGATATGATGAAGGCCCCGTTTTTGAATGAAAGCATTCCCAATTGGTACGACTACATGAAGTTGGTCTCCTCCAATCCCATTCGAAATACGGGCACTGTGGCGGGCAATTTGGTGAACGCCTCTCCGATTGGAGACCTCACGGCCATGTTGCTGGCGCTCAATGCGGAGATCACTTTAAAAGACCCCGGGGATCAGGAGCGGACCATTCCCCTTCGCAGTTTTTACCTCGATTACAAAAAACTCAGCAAAACTCCGGAGGAACTTATATCCCGGACTTCCTTTGACATTCCTACTACCGGGAAGTTCAATTTTGAAAAAGTGTGCAAGAGAAAATACCTGGATATCGCCAGTGTAAATGCTGCGGCACTGCTGGAGGAAAAAAACGGGGTGATTTTCAAAGCTTCTTTCTCCGTGGGCGGTGTAAGTCCCATTCCGCTCTACCTCCACAAGACCAGTGAATATGTGAAGGGGCGCGAACTTACTGAAAGGACAATACTGGAAGCTGCTGAAGTTTTGCAATCAGAGATTTCTCCCATCAGCGATGCGAGGGGAAGTGCTGAATATAAGCGCTTGCTCGCAAGCCAGTTGTTCAAAGCCCACTTTCTGAATCTTTTTCCATCACAAATCAAAATGAGCGAACTGGTATGATCAACATTGATGCTAAAAACCACGTGCGCGGCACTTCGATTTACCTGGATGACATTCAGGAGATCCACGGCACTTTATTTGCTCAACCATTTTGTGCCCCTGTAGCACACGCAAAAATCAATCGCATAAACCTCGAGCCAGCAATGGCAATGGAAGGAGTGGTTGCGATATTTACCCGGAGCGACATCCCCGGCGCCAACCAGATCGGAGGAATTGTACCCGATGAGCCGCTATTCGCCGAGGATGAAATACACTTTTGGGGACAGCCCATTGGACTGGTGGTCGGCACTTCAGAGCAAATCTGCAGATTGGCCAGGAAAAAGATCGAAATCGATTTCAGCGAACTACCCGTGGTCACAGACCCCAGGAAAGCGGCCCGCAACGACTCCCTTATCGTACCTCCGCGCACTTTTAACACCGGCAATGTCGAGGATGCCTGGGAACAATGCGAGCACATTTTTTCAGGACGGGTGGAAGTGAATGGCCAGGAGCACCTCTACATAGAAGGCCAGGGTGCTTACGCATGGCCCAAAGAAGACGACAGTATTTACATCGCCTCCTCCACACAGGGTCCAACGGCTGTTCAGCGGACGGCAGCAGCAGTGCTCGGTCTCCCCATGCACAAGGTGGAGGTAAATGTGCAGCGACTCGGAGGTGGATTTGGGGGAAAAGAGGACCAGGCGACGGCATGGGCGGTGATGGCCGCTCTCGCAGCAAAAAAGCTGCAAAAACCGGTTAAAATTTCCCTTCACCGCATGGACGATATGATGATGACGGGCAAGCGCCATCCCTATTCATCGGATTACCGCATTGGTTTGAGCAAAGAGCTGAAAATTTTGGCCTACGAAGTGACCCATTATCAGAATGCCGGGGCGGCAGCAGACCTCTCTCCGGCTGTTTTGGAACGGACACTTTTCCACTCCACCAATGCCTATTTTGTTCCCAATGTCAGAGCCACGGCCTACAGTTGCAGGACCAATCTGCCTCCCAATACCGCATTCAGAGGATTTGGAGGGCCTCAGGGCAAGTTTATTATTGAATCTGCCATTGCCAGGGCTGCAAGTGCATTGAAGGTCCCGGCAGACCACATTCAAAAGCGCAATCTGCTTTCAGAGGGAGATGTAATGCCCTACGGACAAAAGATGACCGAGGCCCTGGCAAAAGAAACCTGGGAACAATGCGCCCGCGAATTTGATTTGGAAAAAATCAGGCAGGAGATTAATGAATTCAACGCCACCAATCCGCGCTACAAGAAAGGACTGGCGGTGCAGCCCATTTGCTTTGGGATTTCTTTTACCAACACCATGATGAATCACGCCCGCGCTCTGGTTCACGTTTATACCGACGGAAGCGTGGTGGTGAGCACCGGGGCGGTCGAAATGGGCCAGGGTGTCAATACCAAATTGTTGCAGGTCGCTGCTGAGAGATTTGGCATTTCATCTGACAGGGTGAAGCTCGAATCCACCAATACCCTCCGGATTGCCAATACGTCCCCAACTGCTGCAAGTGCTGGGGCGGACCTCAATGGGAAAGCCCTTGAAATAGCTTGTGACCGCATTTTATCGCGCCTGAAAAAGGCTGCGGCAGAAAAATTGAATGCCGGTGAAATTAAATTGGCGAATGAAAGGGTTGTGGCCGATGGTGAGATTTCTGATATGGACTGGGAACAACTGGTCGGTTTGGCTTTTTCAAAAAGGATTAGCCTGAGCGAGCATGCCCACTACGCCACACCCAACATTCATTTTGACAAAAAAAGGGAAAAGGGCCATCCATTTGCTTACCACGTTTATGGAACCGCAATTATTACAGCCGTGGTTGATTGCCTTACCGGAACCTACGAAATTGACCGGGTAAAGCTGGTTCACGACTGCGGCAAAAGCATGAACCTGCCGGTGGACAACGGACAAATTGAGGGGGGATTGGTGCAGGGCATCGGCTGGCTTACGCTGGAGGAATTGCTTTACGACGAAAAGGGGAAACTCCTATCCAATGCACTTTCCACCTACAAAATACCCGACATGTACAGCGTTCCCGGGGAGATAACCATCCGCCACTACGAAACGGAGGGTCACGAACTGGCCATAAAAAAGTCAAAAGCTGTGGGTGAACCGCCTCTGATGTACGGCCTCGGGGCATATTTTGCCATCCGAAATGCCGTCACTGCATTCAATCCTTCAGCAGATCTCGCAATAAACGCACCTTACACACCGGAAAAAGTACTCATGGACCTCTACAAAAAAGGAGGCGGTCAGGAAAAAGAAGCAGTGCATGAAGCCAAACAAACGGAGCTTTATTAAGCAGGCCATCACCGGGGGCTTGATTTATTTTTCCGGTGATACCATAGCGGCATTTATAACAGGGGAGTACAGCGTCTGGAGGGGCCTGGGAATATTTATCACGGGAAGCACCATCTACGCCTGGGAAATCCAGACTTACTTCCGATGGATTGAGCGCAGGATAGAGAAAATGGACAGGAGGCGGCGAATGATCGCCAATACTTCGCTGGCCCTGATTTATTTCAATCCCATTTGGATCGCCAGACACCTGTGCATTGTTTATCTCGTCAGTGGAAAAGCAGATGAAATATCCCTGTTGCTGCTACAATCGGCCACCATAGCATTTTTGGTAAATATACCGATTTCCATTGGGGCAAACTTTGTCATTCAAAACAAGGTCAATATGGAATATCGGTTTTGGGCAAGTGCTGTATTTTCGGGATTGATGGCAATCTATTATTCAATGAGCAGTGTATGGTTTTAACTTTTTTCAGAGAGGCAAAAAAAATACTCAAAGAGGACGGCAGCGCTGTATTGATGGTGGTGACCGATCACAGCGGAAGCAGCCCCGGTCGCAGGGGTTTTCACATGCTCGCATCCAAAAACCAAATGACCGGCACCATTGGCGGGGGAATCATGGAGCACAAACTGGTCGAACTCTCCAAATCACTGCTCGAGCGGGCCCCTTTTGATCCCTTTCTAAAACATCAAAAACACCAGTCTGAGGCCTCGTCCAACAAATCGGGCATGATCTGTTCCGGGGAGCAAACCATCGCATTTTACTACCTGGATTCGGAGGACTTGAATTGGATGGAGAAAATCGACGGTCGCGAAGAACTACTGATAACCTACAATCATTCCGGTATCAATCTCAGCAGAGAATTCGCCAAACAGAGTGAGTTTACCCCGGGAGAGAAGCCTGAAAAATGGAAACTCACTGTCCCGGTCAACCTCCAATCCCGGGTCTATGTCATTGGGGGAGGTCATGTCGGTCTTGCTCTCTGCGACATACTGTCCACGCTCGATTTCGAAATACACTTACTCGACAACCGTTCCGGTCTCAACACCTTCGAGGAAAACCCCTATGCGCATTTCAAAAAAATCGTCCGCTACGAGGAAATCGATCGTCACATTCCGGAGGGCAATCACGTGTATGTCGTAATTATTTCCTTCGGATACCGAACCGATAAGGTTGTCACCAAACGACTGTTGGGCAAGCACTTCCGATACATCGGAATGATGGGAAGTGTGCGAAAAATTGAGGTGCTCTGGCGCGAATTACTGGAGGAAGGTCACCCACAAAGCGACCTGGATAAAATAGTCGCCCCCATAGGCCTTGACATAAAAAGTGAAACCACCTCAGAAATAGGAATCAGCATCGCCGCCCAACTCATCCTTTACAAAAATGCCAAAGAGGGGATGAGGAAGCGGTACGGGTAGGTGGGTTATTGGTTGATGGTCGATGGCAGATGGCTGTTTGCGGCGAAAGTGCTTTGTTATCTGCAATTTATCGACATCCTGGGAGTATAAATTGTGGAGGATAACGGTATAACTCCGTGTTGGACCTTGAGCCAGTTGTGAATTGGTGATTTTGTGAGTTATTTTCTATGCGTAAGTTCGATGAATACAGCCAAATATCAATTCAAGGGGATTGTTGATTTTGGAGGATTTGCTGGTGAGTACTGTTTCGGTGGCTCCTTTTGCGCCTTCCTTTGCGGCATTGCCCCCCACCAAAGCTTTCTTGTCCCCTACGCTTTGGGGAGGGGGTCAACTATCCATTGTCCATTAAACAAAGTGATTCGCAATTGACCAATTGTTGAATAATAATGTCATCGGTGGGTTGGTCTGTAGGAAAAGCATTATGTTTGTCCTTGTTCGAATCGGGAAATATTTTCCTGCGGCATGACACGACAATCCGGTCATTGAGTCAGACCGTTTATTGACAAATAGGCAACCGGAAAAAGAGGATGAAAACGGCAATTAGATGAAGAAAAACCTGGTGGGAATTCAACAAATTGGGATAGGGCTGAAAAATGCCCGCGAAGGATGGAAGTGGTATCGCAAAGTATTTGGGATGGACATCAAGGTCTTCGAAGATACCGCTGTGGCCGAACTTATGTTGCACTACACCAACGACCAGGTCTGTGAGCGCTACGCCGCACTGGCCATGAATATGGAAGGTGGGGGCGGTTTTGAAGTATGGGAGCACACCGGCATGGAACCCAAACCACCCGTTTTTGACACCCGGCTGGGAGATTGCGGAATATACATTTGCAAGATGAAAACCCGCGATATTGAGCGCTCGTACAAATTGCACAACGAAATGGGAGTGGAAATCCTGAGTGAACTGACCAGCGGACAGGACGGAAGTCGCCATTACTACATTCGCGACCCCTTCGACAACCTTTTTGAGGTCGTAGAAGCGCAAGAGCACTACAAGAAACAAAAGTCTCCTACCGGTGGAGTTTACGGGGCGGTAATCGGAGTTTCAGACATTGACAAGGCCATGGATGTGTACGCCGGAATTTTGGAGTACGAGGATGTCATTTGTGATGAAACGGGTCAATTTGAAGAGTGGGCGAAACTGCCAGGTGGCGAACAGGACTATCGGCGCGTGGTACTTGGACACAAACCCCGCAAGGGCCCCTTCAGTAAGTTGCTGGGACCGAGTCGCATTGAGCTGGTACAGGCCCTGGACCGCAAACCCGGTCATATTTTTAAAGACCGCATCTGGGGAGAACTCGGATATATTCATCTCTGCTTCGACGTGAAGGGGATGGACCACCTTGAGAAGGAATGCCGTGAAAAGGGTTACCCATTCACCGTAAACAGCGCAAACAGCTTCGATATGGGAGAAACCGCAGGTCAATTTTCCTATATTTCAGACCCCGATGGCACACCCATCGAATTTGTCGAAGCCCACAAACTCCCCATTATAAAAAAACTGGGCTGGTTCATGGACCTGAAGAAAAGAGGCCCGGAAAAAAGCCTGCCCAACTGGATGATTAACACCCTCCAATTTCGACGGGTCAGGGATTGAGTAGAAAGTTTAGAAAGTACAAAGTATGGAAAGTGGAAAGTTGATATAGACCGTTAGGAATTATGGGTGTTATCTGTAGATACGCACGGCCATGCGTATTTGAAATAACAAAGAAATTGTATCCGCCAGCTACAAATATCCTCCAGTTTTTACAATTCCAGGAAATAGAAAGAACAACAGCTACATCGTGGTCGCGCCGAAATAAGCCATTGGCCATGGACCAACAACCGCTCTGCAGACTCACCAAATCACAACTGTTTATAGTCCACCACAGGGGAACAGAGATCACGGAGGATTTAATTGAAAGTGGAAAATTCGGGTGTGGTGTCTGGCGTCATGTGAGGCAATTAGTAAATTGCGTGTTTTGGGGGCTGAAAGACTGGCCAAATACATCAGGGATTACCTCCCGGGATTCTCAAGACTTTTTCCAGAAAAATCCTCCAAAATCTATAATCCCTACGAAGAGATATACTGCCGACTACATTAAGGCGGCGGACCTGAAAACAACTCACCAAATCACAACTGGGAAAAGCCTGCCCCGATATCACAAAAACCCCATCTAAGCCAAGCCAATTTATTAAAACAGCCTACCTTTACGGTGATGGAGATTGCTTAACGCATCTGCGTCGGGTCGGGATATCAATGTTGAAGTGTGGGCGCGGAAACCGATGCGGACTGTTTTTTGCTCAATAGAGCGAGAAGAAAAAAAGGAAAGATGGCACAAATTCTACTTCTGATGTTTGGCGGGGCCATAGGGGCTGCCGCGCGGTATTTCACCTCTGTATTCACGCACAAATGGCTCGGAATGGGCTTTCCGTGGGGGACTCTGATGGCAAATTCCCTGGGTGCACTGACCATTGGCGTGCTGTGGGGCTTGTGGGAGAGGAAAGGTATGAGCGTAGAGTTAAAATCCTTTTTGTTTGTGGGCGTACTCGGCAGCTTTACCACCTTCTCCACTTTCAGTCTGGAAAACCTCAATCTGTTGAAATCAGGTGAGTACAAACTGGCCCTTTTCAATATTCTCGCAAACAACATTCTCGCCTTAACACTTGTTATTGTAGGATATGTGGTGGGAAGGTGGGTTTCCCACTGGTCTCAATCTGAATAATAAAGGGGGCTGTAACCCTGAAAAAACCACCCAAATCTCCACATTACACCAACCTGCCCGACGGTGAAAAGTGATTTCAATTCAGAACCCGGGCACATTACCTGCCAGCCATCTTTCGGCATTTGACAAACTACCCTTGAAGACAATGCTGTAATCCTTGACAATGATATAGGTTGGGAATCCCCTCACACTGTAATTGTCGTATAAGTCCTCCCTGGTCCCCGAAAAAAAGACACTCGGAAAACTGTATTCCAGTTCTTCCAGAATATTGAAAATGTTGCCTGGCTCTTCATCTCTCAGCAATTGATTAACAGACAAAACATTCAACTCATCAACTTCCAAACTTCTTTCGTAAAGTTTTTGGAAATCGGGAAAATTATCAAAACAGAACTTGCATCTCGTATGCCAAAAGTTAAGCAAATATATTTCATCGCTATGGCCAAAGTCAAAGTTGCTGCTGTCACCTTCCATCAACATGCTTTCTTCGATGGGGATCGGATCTATAATTCCGCTCACAGTCCCATACGCATGATAATGACTCAAATTTGACCATAAAGGGAAAGCCAGCCATAAAGTAAAGCCCGCATAAAGTGAATAAACCAGACCCTTTTTCAGGACAGATCGATTGCTCACCAAATACGCCACCAATGTACCAAAGGGGACAATGAACAATCCCGGCAATGCCAAAATAGGTTTATCGTTTGCCAAAATGGTCAAAGCAACTACTGCTAACAAAGCAATGATATGCGGCGCAATCAATATGGCCAGTGGAGTCAGGTAATTTTCCTTGAATCTCCAAACTGTTAGATAGTAAATAATTACGCCAAAAGCAGCACCACCGAGAATATTGAGTCGAAAGCCAAAAGCTCTTAAATAGCTAATCCCAATAAAAAGAACTATTGATACCAGGCCCAATGCTAACCAGAAAAAAACCTTTCTTTTCATAATTCAATTATTGTTGGTTATTGATACTGATATAGAAAACCCTCTTTTTCAACACTAAAAGTGTCACATAATCAGGGAATAATCCGCTTGCATATCAATGCAACAATCCCGGCAATTTTCCACAACCTTTGACAAATAATTCCAATTAAACAATCCAAAGGTAATGACTAATTACCGGAAAGTGAAAAAATCATAAAAAACGGCCACCCCATCTATTGTGTTAGCCGCTTTCAACACCTCTGAAATCACCATCCTCCAAAACCATCTTCTAGCCTTGCTGTTGTTAATGATTATAAGGGCTGCAACAAGGTGGCAGGCTGCAGATCTTTTTAAAATTAAAGGGGGGTCCGAAACATTATCCGGAACCCCCTAACCTAAAGAGAAAACTGAATGATTCTTTAAAGGCGGTTTCAAGTTAATCCACCGCACATATTTGAGGTTTCTATCCAGGGCAGAAGGACATCCCAGCCCATTGGTTGAACCACCACCCGCCAAAAAACGATGAGCAAACTGGCGATTAAAAGTATGGGTCTCATCGGCTTGAGGCTGCGCTTAACAGCCGGGGAAAGCATATTACCGGCCAGCGGTATCATTAGCAATATGGGCAGAGTGCCCAGGCCGAAAGAGAGCATGAATACCACCCCGCTTCCCGTGGAGCCCCATGCCAGTGATGTGGCCAGCGCAAAGTAAACCATTCCACAGGGCAGCAGTCCATTCATTGCACCCAGGGCAGCGCGACCACCGGGACCCGTGGTATTGGCCGCTTTCATCCACCACTTTTGAAAAAGTCCCCTGTTTAGTATATTCACATGCAGATCGCTCCGCCACGCAAAGGCCAGTCCGACAGCCAACAATAGGAGAATGACAAAACCGGCAAACAGGTGAAAGCCGGCAAAGGATATCAGACTCCCCAAAAAGCCGGAGACCACCCCCAAAAGTCCGTAAATGCTTATTCTACCCAGATGGTAAGTGTCCATCCACCATGGATAAAGCACCGATTTGTTGGGGAATGAAGCCACCAGTGGACCACACATACCGAGGCAGTGAAGTCCCGAAGCAAGCCCCATCAATAAACCGGCCGTTATTATTTCCACCTTAATTTAGATTTACACGCTCTTCAAAATAATAAGGGGTACCATCCTGGCTCCATCTGAGTTTCAGGATAAAATTCCCCCTGGTCAAATGGGGCGCAGGAACGGTAAAGTACGCCTCTTCGTGGTCTTCAAACTCAAATTTGTAATCCTGCTGATAGCGCATGACATTGTACAGCCACAACTCACCGGATTTGGGAGTTTTTTCGCTCAGCGACTCAGGCAGGTGAATATACATGCCACTGTCTTCGAAGACGATCTTAGGCTTTTCTCCGAGATCTCTCAGATTGAAAGTCCCGTCAATAACATCCTGTTGGTGAAGTTCCCTTTCGTAGTAATTGTCCGCTACCACCTGAACTTCGTGACTAAAAGCACTGACGACCAGCGTAAGTATAATGGCGACAAAGCCCAGATAGAGAAATAGTATTTTGTATCCCCAGCTCATAATTCAGTTTTTTAATTAGGTCCGTGAAAATTTGTCCTGTAGGTGCTGATCCGATCATCACCTGAATATATTCCAATCTCAATTTCAGTAGTCCGCTGCTGTATTTGATCCCGGTCGAGGTAAATCAGTATGGGACTCTGGATATTGCTCTCGGCGGGTACGTTCAACTGCCGGTCCCCGACGATATCGATTCTTCCATCATAATTCAAAAGGCGCAACTCCACCGGTACTTCCCTAAAAGTTTTATTGACCAAATGCAGGTTGTACAAATTGCTGATGGTACCCTCCTCTTCCTGTATGTGGTAGAGTTGACCACCGACTCTCAGTATTCTGGCCTCCACATCCGGTCTGGTCACCAGAATAAAAGACAGCAGTCCTACCAATGCCAGTAAAACCACCGAGTATATCCGCATTCTCGGAGTGTATCTCAGCGGTTTGTTTTTTGCAATTCCCTCCTCAGAGGCGTAGCGTATCAAACCCTTGGGCCTGTTGACTTTTTCCATAATACTGTCGCAGGCATCCATACAGGCGGTGCAGTGCACGCATTCCATCTGAGTACCGTTCCGGATGTCGATGCCCGTGGGGCAAACTTTCACACAGAGGTCGCAATCGATGCAGTCTCCGAGGTCATCCGGGGCGGTTTTACTGATTTTTCCGCGCGGTTCTCCCCGCACATAATCGTAAGCGACCACCATGGAGTCCCTGTCGAGCATCACTCCCTGCAGCCTGCCATAGGGACACACCACTATGCAAACCTGCTCCCTGAACCAGGAATAGATAAAGAAAAAGACGGTGGTGAAGATCAACATCGCAATAAAACCCGTCAGATGCTCCGTAGGTGGAGAGGTGACGATTTCAAGGAGTTGGTCTGATCCTATGATGTAAGCCAGGAAAATATTCCCAATGAGGAAAGACACTCCCCAAAAAACGACATACTTGGTTCCCCTCACCCTTATTTTCTCCCAGTCCCAGGGTCTTTTGTCCCGCAGTTTCATCTTTGATGCAGAGCCCTCTATAAAGTATTCAATGCGCCTGAAGAGCATTTCCATGAAGATGGTCTGCGGGCAGATCCATCCGCAGAAAATCCGGCCAAAAGCCACGGTAAATAAAATCAACAGGACTATGAGGGTGATCATAGTCAGGCCGAAAATAAAGAAATCCTGGGGCCAAAATATCTTACCAAAAAGTATAAACCTACCCTCCAGTATATCAAATAGAAAGAGTGGCCTGTCATTAACCCTGATAAAAGGTGTGAAAACCAATATAGCGAGAAGGAGGTAGGAGAGGTAAACGCGATAATTGTAAAACTTACCGCTCGGTTTTACCGGATAGATCCAGTTCCTCCTGCCCGACTCGTCAATGGTGGACACGCTGTCCCTAAAGACTTCCCTGTCCGTCTGCTTTTTTTTCATTCAGTTTTCCTTTCTCCCACTCCACCAGGTCAATGTGGACCGGGATTTAAATAATCAACCCAATTTGCCTCGCTCCCTGCGGTCTATCCAACAGGGGCTTCATCGGCTTCTTCGGCATCACCGGTCTCTTCTTCCGGTACGTAAAGTTCACCCTCCGGCTCCTTTTGGTTGGGAGGGTCAGTATCTCGCAAAGTCTTCACAAAACTGGAGACCTGTGCTATTTGAACTGGAGTGAGTATATCCTGCCAGGGCGTCATACCCCTTTCAATCACCCCGTATTTCGTAACTCTGAAAATATCCCGAATGGACCCACCGTGTATCCAGTAATCATCTACCAGGTTGGGGCCAATTCCACCCTCCCCAAACTGGCCGTGACAAACTGCGCAATTGGTAACGTAGAGGGTTTTTCCTATTTCGAGGTCTTCTTCACTATCGAGAAATACCACGGTTTCTTCAGTGATGTCCGGCGAGGTGGCTCTGAGTGCAGCCCTTTCGGCTTCTGCCCTTGCTACCGCTATTTCATACTCTTCCATCTGAAGTGGAGCGGTTTGAAAAACGTGATACCGCGCCAGATAGATGACGGAGAAAATAATGGTAATGTAGAATCCCCATTTCCACCAGGGCGGCAAATCGTTGTCCAGCTCCCGGATGCCGTCGTAAGCGTGGTCGAGCAGGACGTCTTTTTCCCGCTCTATCTCGACGGATTTGTTCATGTTTTTCCAGAGCGCACCCCAAACCGTGGTAGCCATGAGATAGGGTTTATCGACGGGTCGGTCGATCGGCTTTTTCAACAGTGAACCAATACTTGCCCAGAGGTGAAATATCACCACCAGTTGAATGGCTATGATTCCAAGCAGCAGCATGAGGGTAATGGTGGTTTCAAAATCAGCCGGACCCCCGGTCTGAGCCATTGCTTCGGTACTGCTACCCAAAAATAGCGCAGTGGTCAGAACCCCCACGGCAACGATTTTCGATACCCCACCTGAATCCGAAGCGTAGAACTTGTCGTAAGCTAAAGTTTTCAAGAAATAGCCGAGGTAGAGAATCACCCCGAAAAGGCAGACCGATATCCATATCAGCGTCCATTCTATGGGCTGTAATTGAGCTGCAAACTCCCTCAATGTTTTGCCCTGGGAATCCTGAGCTGCCAATTCAACAAAAGGCAACAAGGCCAGTATAAATCCGGCAATGGTACGACCGGCTGTAGATTTAAATTTTTTCATCATCACTGCTGTCGTTTTGATCGTTATCCAATGGTATTTGCTTGAGTTCCTCAATGGTGCTCTTCCTGATTGACATAGAGTACAATAGCACTCCTGTAAAAAACAGGAAAAAGATGAGGAGCGAAGTCATGGGAAAAATGCCAATGCCCGTTATGCTCTCCAGATAATTGATAAACTTCATAGGTCTTAATTTTTTTGACTAAGAGTGGGGAGGTTCAAAATCACCTCCCCATTCGCAATTTGGATCATTAATTCATCACTCTTCGTCCAGGTCAGCCCTGGGCGCTTCTCTGCTGATATCTGTACCCAACCGCTGCAAATAGGCGATCAAAGCGACTATTTCTGAGGTCGGTATCACTTGTTCATCTGTCTGGCTTTCCAGGTTGGCTGCAATTTGATTGGCCTGTTCCATGAGATCGTCTATTGCCTGTTCATCATATCCCTCTGGATAGGGCACACCCAATCTCTGCATCACCCTGATCATGGCAGGGGTTTTATCCACATTGATCTCCTTTTCTGTCATCCACGGATAGGCCGGCATAATGGATCCGGGGGCCATGGATTCGGGATCAATCATGTGGTAGTAATGCCACGAATCGGGGTATTTTCCACCGACCCTCGCCAGATCCGGCCCGGTTCGCTTGGAACCCCACTGGAACGGGTGGTCGTAAACAAACTCGCCCGATTTGGAGAACTCGCCGTAGCGGGCCACTTCATCGCGGAAGGGCCTGATCATCTGGGAGTGACAATTGTAACAACCGTCTTTTATGTAGATGTCACGGCCATGCAATTCAAGCGGCGTATAAGGCTGTACCGATTCTATGGTCGGAATATTGGATTTTATTAAAAAGCTCGGCAGTATTTGCACCAGTCCTCCAATGGAAACCACTATGAGACTGAGCACCAGTAACTGCATTGGTCTTCTCTCAATCCATCTGTGCCAGTTGCTATCCTGATATTTTTTATCCACTGCTGCCAGAGATGGTCTGGGAGCTGCCTCTGCCGGTTCATTGTCAAGCAACGATCCGGATTTTACCGTTTTTACAATGTTGTAAACCATAAGAGAAGCACCAACTATGTACAGGAAGCCACCAAATGCGCGCAATCCGTACATGGGCAATATGTGGGTAACAGTTTCGAGGAAGTTGTACTGCAATACTCCGTCGGCTGTAAAGGTTTTCCACATAATACTCTGGGTGAATCCGGCCCAGTAGAGCGGAATGACGTAAAACATTATTCCGAGCGTACCAATCCAGAAATGCCAGTTCATCAGCTTGGTGGAATACATTTTGGTCTGGAATATTCGCGGTATCAACCAGTAGAGTACACTAAAAGTCAGGAATCCATTCCAGCCCAGGGTTCCGACGTGCACGTGGGCCACCGTCCAATCCGTGTAGTGGCTGATGGCATTTACGTTTTTCAGAGACAGCATCGGACCTTCAAAGGTCGCCATACCGTAAGCCGTCACCGCTACCACCATAAATTTCAACACCGGATCTTCCCGCACCTTGTCCCAGGCACCCCGCAGCGTGAACAAACCGTTTATCATACCACCCCAGCTAGGGAATATCAGCATCACTGAAAATACCACACCCAATGACTGGAGCCAATCTGGCAATGAGGTATATAGCAGGTGATGCGGTCCGGCCCATATATATATAAATATAAGAGCCCAGAAGTGGATAATCGAAAGCCGGTAGGAGTAAATGGGTCTGTTGGCTGCCTTGGGCAAAAAGTAGTACATCAATCCCAGATACGGAGTCGTGAGAAAGAATGCCACCGCATTGTGACCATACCACCACTGCACCAGTGCATCCTGCATTCCGGCATAGGCCGAATAACTCTTCATGAAATCAAGGGGAATGGCTGCAGAATTCACTATGTGAAGCATGGCCACTGTCACCCAGGTCGCTATATAAAACCAAATGGCCACGTACAGGTGACTTTCTCTACGCTGAAGAATGGTCATCATCATGTTGAGACCAAAAGCAACCCACACCACTGCAATGGCAATGTCAATGGGCCACTCAAGTTCGGCGTATTCCTTTCCCTGGGTAAATCCCGCGAGCAGTGTGACAGCCGCGGCCACAATTATAATCTGCCAACCCCAAAAGTGGAACCAACTGACTTTGTCGCTCCACATTCTGGCCTTGCACAACCGCTGCAGGGAGTAGTAAACCCCCATAAAAATACCATTGCCCACAAAGGCAAAAATGGCGGCATTGGTGTGGAGGGGCCTGATCCTTCCGTAAGAGGTCTCCGCCATGTTGAAGTTAAAAACCGGAAAGACGAGTTGCAATGCCGCGAGCAATCCCACCAGAAAACCCACCATTCCCCAAAGGATGGTGGCGTATGCAAAGTATTTAACGATCTTGTTGTCGTAGTTAAATTTTTCCAACTGCATAGCAGGTCAATTTTTTGAAGTACAATTATTGGATTCAGTATCTTCCTCCGAAGTGGAAGAAGGAGTGGTATCGTCGAAGAGAATTCGCACTGCCGGCCCCTCTACATCGTCGTACTGGCCGCTCTTTAGAGCCCATAAAAAAGCCCAGAGGAAAAGCCCTGCCAAACATATACTGGCGAGTAGTAGCAATAATATTATTCCCATCGTTTGATACGGTTTTACGACGCTAAGTTAAAGCGGTGTTAAGGGGCGCCGGTTAATCACAATCATCTGCCCTCCTGATAATAATCACCCCCCGGGATGACAGAGATCATCGGGCTGAATTTGTAGTCAATAAGCAGCTAGAAAACATGACACAACCCCCATGAGCACTGATTTATAAGGGAAAGGACCAGCTTCGCATGTAAGGATGGACTGGGGAGCCGTTAAACATTTTTTGACCTTTCTTTTTCTCTAATTGCATTATCTTGCCACCGAAACCGGAAAATTCCATGAGAGAGGAGGAGTCTTTTTCAAAGCTTTTGAGTAAACAGCGCGCTTTTTTTGACAGCCATCAAACGAAGAATGTATCCTTTCGTAAACGTCAATTGAAAAAGTTGAAAGCGGCGCTCCTGGATTCGGAAGAAATCTTTCTGGAGGCCATATATTCCGATTTTGGCAAAAGCC